>JAIXOW010000116.1 GCA_027486615.1 Oxalobacteraceae bacterium
AAAGAGATTTTAGAATGCGCACCTGCGCCTATGCCGAGATAATCACCAAATTCCCAGTAGTTGAGATTGTGTTGTGCACGGCGATTTTTTTGCGCAAAGGCGGAAATTTCATAGTTCTCATAGCCTGCTGCTGCAGTTTGTTCTGCAATGAGCTGCTGCATGCTACTGCTGACATCATCATCAGGCAGTATTGGTGGATATTTAGCAAATACAGTATTGGGTTCACAAGTCAGGTGATACAGCGATAAGTGAGGTGGCTTAAAAGACATCGCAGTCTGAATGTCGTTGTGTGCTTCCTCTAAACTTTGTTCAGGTAATGCATACATCACATCAAGGTTGAAATTTACAAAATACGTTTGCGCGATTTCTATAGCGCGTTTTGCTTCATCTGAATTATGAATACGACCTAAGGCTTGCAAGTGTTTAGCGTTAAAGCTTTGTATGCCTATAGACAAACGATTAATGCCACTCTCTGCATAGGATTTGAATTTCTCAACCTCAAACGTACCAGGATTGGCTTCCATAGTGATCTCAGCATCAGCATCTAAAGGAAGCAAGCTGCGCAGATCCGACATTAATTGATCTAAGCCTTTTGCTGACATCAAACTTGGTGTGCCTCCACCTATGAAGACTGTATAAATCTTACGTCCCCAAATCAGTGGCAATGCATGTTCAAGATCAGCGCGTAATGCAGCGAGATATTCTTGCTCTGGATGTTCTCCATTGGCTTCATGTGAATTGAAATCGCAATAAGGACATTTGCGTACACACCAAGGAAAATGGATATAAAGAGATAAAGGTGGAAGTGCTGCGAGGTTTAATAATCCCGGCTGTAGATATTTATCTTTTATATTCGCCGAATCACTATGCTCGCTCTGCTTTATTATTGACTGCAGTGGTTTAATCGGAATCATCGCCATTTTGCTATGAGGGCACGTAAAGCCTGACCACGATGTGAGAGTTGATTTTTTTCTTCTGCACTGAGTTCAGCTGCGGTTTTATTCAATGCAGCTATCCAGAAGTGAGGATCATAGCCAAAGCCATTCTCACCACGTGGTGTTGCTATGATTTCTCCATCCCAGCGTCCCTCTGCGATCACAGGCTGTGGATCTTGTGCGTGACGCAAATAAACTAACACGCAGTAGTAGTAAGCTGATTTATCTTCATGTGTAGATAAGTCATGAATCAATTTTTGATTATTGCGTACATCTGATTTTGGTTCGCCTGCATAGCGAGCAGAGAGCACGCCTGGTGCGCCACCTAAGGCGGGAACACACACACCCGAGTCATCAGCTAACGCAGGCATGCCAGAGAGTTCCGCTACATGTCTAGCTTTAGCTAACGCATTTTCGACAAAGGTGACATGCGGTTCTTCTGCTTCACTTATACCGAGCTCACTTTGTTTGCGTAATGCCAAACCTAGTGGTGCTAGCAAGCTAGAAAATTCCGCTAACTTGCCTGCATTGTTGGAAGCTAACACTACTGTGCGTTGCATGATGAATTATAATTTAATGAATTAACTTTGCTTAGCTCGTTTTAGCCAAGGCTTGTTTTTGTAGATGGATCAATTCACTAATTCCTTGTCCTGCTAAATCGAGTAATTTATTCATGGTACTTCGATCAAAGGCATCACCTTCTGCTGTACCCTGCACTTCTACAAATTGTCCTAACTCTGTCATGACGACATTCATGTCGGTGTCGCAATCGGAGTCTTCGAGATAATCTAAATCAAGTACGGGCAAGCCTTTATAAACACCCACAGAAATTGCTGCGACAAAATGCTTAATCGGCATGGCTTTAATTTGACCACTTGCTATTAAACGTGAAAATGCATCATGTGCTGCCACCATTGCGCCAGTGATAGCTGCTGTGCGTGTGCCTCCGTCAGCTTGCAAGACATCGCAATCTAATTGCAAAGTACGTTCACCAAATGCAGATAAATCAAACGCAGCACGTAAAGAGCGTCCTATCAATCGCTGAATTTCTTGTGTGCGTCCGGATTGCTTACCTTTCGCTGCTTCTCTATCCATACGGGTATGAGTAGATCGAGGCAGCATGCCATATTCTGCAGTCATCCAACCTTTTCCTTGACCACGCATAAAGGGCGGTACTTTTTCATCGATGCTGGCCGTGCATAAAACACGTGTATCGCCAAACTCAACTAATACGGATCCTTCAGCATGACGCGTGAAATGACGGGTTAGTTTTACTTCACGTAAGGCGTTTGCGGCACGGCCGCTAGGACGTTGTGATGAGTTTGACACGGCGCTTTCCTTTTTTTAATCGTTGTGTGTGCTTAAGGCTTATGCCTTGCACAATATGCCCGCAGCTTAGAGTGACTGGCTGTGTATTTGCACGGCGCCGCGATGTTGACTGCGATAAGACTGAGTTCCCTGCCACGTCATCGCTAGCGCGGTGACATTATCGCTGTTTTTGCCGCCCACTGCGGTAGCACTGCGCACCAGCTCAGGTACGGCTTGTTCTAGTTCCTGTGTGCACAGGCGATAAGCCAGATCATGCTCCGCTACAGCACCCCATAGCCCATCTGAACACAATAAGAGTTGATCCCCTGCTTTGAGTAATACTGGAGCTGCTTGCTCAACACGTGGCAAGGTGGGTGCACCCAAACAATTGAATAATTTATTGCGATCAGGATGTGTTAAGCGCGCTGCTGGATTCAGTCTTCCTTCTTTGATGAGTCGTTCAACATGCGAATGATCACGCGTACGTGCAAGGATTTGTCCATTGCGCAACCAATAAAGTCGAGAATCACCGCAATGCGCCCAATAGGCATGATGATCTTGAATCAGTGCTACGACGATTGTGGTTCGCGGTGATTCTGCCAGTCGCTGTTCTGCGCGATAACGTTGCAAGGCATGATGTGCTGCAAATACCATATCGTCGAGCGCATGTTGTGGATTGTTGATAGTAGGTTGAGCATGTTCTTGAAACAGTGCACTCATGGCTTGTAATGCAAGGGTTGCGCCTATTTCACCGAGCTGGTGACCACCCATGCCATCGGCCAGTAAAAGTAAGAGTGCTTCACTGGTGTAGCAATAGCCAACACGATCTTGATTAGTGGGCCGTGCGCCAATCAGGCTCTCCTGACAGATGGAAAATTTCATGATTGTTTCATCCAACGCTTCAATTGCGATAGCAAGTTATGTGGCGATAGCACACCTTGTTCATGGCTAGATGTGTGTCGCAATGCGTTTTGCAAATTAAAAACGCTTTGTGGTCGTTGTAATGGGTCTAACATTAAAGACCAACGTATGAGTTGTATGAGTAAGGAAGAATAAATACCACTACAAGCGCGAAAATCATGTTCCATACGATCCTGTTTTTTTCTTTCGTTTGCTGCTTGTGGCGCAAATCCTGTCATGCAGTTAAACATTGCAGCGCCTAAGCTGTAGATATCTGTCCATGGACCTAAATCTTTTTTAATATGTAATTCAGGCGCAGCAAATCCTGGTGTGTACATAGGATGAAGTTGGGATAAATCAGCTTGTAACGTTCGTCTTGCAGCGCCAAAGTCTAACAAGATGGGAGTGCCATCATTGCGTAGATAAATATTTGCAGGCTTGAGGTCTAAGTGAAGAAGCTTTTTTGCATGTACTTCACGTAAGGCGTCCATGATTTGGATAAAAATTTGACGTATCACTCTCTCATTGACTGTGACATCGGTTTTTTTTAAGCGTTGCTGTTCGATGTAATCATGCAGTGTCTGACCTTGTTCATAAGCCATGACCATGTAGACCGTGTCATTAGCGCGAAAAAAATTTAACACTGACACAATATTCGGATGATGAATACTCGCTAATACGCGTCCTTCATCAAAAAAATATTTCAGTCCTATGCGATATAACTCCATCTGTTCAGCAGCGACATAGGGCTTATGTTCTCCTTCAGGTCTACGTGCGAGGCTACTAGGTAGATATTCTTTAATTGCGACGCTGTGCCCATGCGCATCGCAAGCTTGATAGACAATACTGAACCCTCCGACCGCGATCTTCTTTACAATGCGATAACCACAGATTTCCAAGCCCTCAGGTAGAGGGGCATTTACTAGACCCGCCATGCTTACACCTAATTCGTGTTTTCCCGGCTCGGGATTGTGTGGATTTATTAGCTTTTTGTAAACAAAAATCAGGGATTTATTTTGACTATTTGCAGCATGACTGGATACGCCGTCGGCACTCGTGAAACTACGGCAGGAACGGTAACGATAGAGCTCAAGAGCGTGAATTCACGCTTCCTTGATCTGCAGTTTCGTATTAACGATGATTTGCGCTCTCTGGAGCCACTGTTACGTGAAGCCATAATGGCCAAGACCACGCGTGGCAAGGTGGAATGTCGGCTTTCCTTTGGTCGTAAAGTACAAACCGATCAAGCGCTCAAACTAAATGAAGAATTACTCTCCAACCTTTCGACATTAGAACAAAGTGTTCGATCACAATTTGCAGATGCCCGACCATTTTCTGTCAGCGAACTGTTGCGTTGGCCCGGTGTGTTAGCTGAAAGTGAATTAAGTCAAGAATCTCTACAAGCTGAAGTGCAAACACTTCTTGCAGAAACGCTAGCAGCATTTGTCCTCAGCCGTCAGCGAGAAGGTAAGGTACTCGAAACCATGCTTCTCGAACGTGTGTCAGATCTTGAGCAATTGGTGGCGCATGTCACACCATTGGTACCGCAAGCATTAGCGCAATTTCAACAAAAAGCGATTGAACGTATGCAGGAAGCGTTTGCACAAGCCACTGCTGCATCCACTACGTCTGCTCTTTCAAAAGAAGAAGCACAAGACCGCATTCGACAAGAAGTCACGCTGTATGGCATTCGAGTCGATGTCGCTGAAGAACTCACACGTCTATCAGGACATTTGCAAGAAACACGCGCGATTTTGGCTAAAGGTGGGCAAGTCGGAAAACGCTTGGATTTCATGATGCAAGAATTAAATCGTGAAGCGAACACGCTGGGTTCTAAAGCAGCATTGAAAGAGCTCTCTGACACTTCGATGAAAATGAAATTACTAATTGAGCAAATGCGCGAGCAAGTTCAAAATCTAGAATAAGTTAAAACTATTGAGTTGAATCTATTAAGTTGAATTGTTATGTCACACATTCCATCATCAACAGGAAGTTTATTTGTGATTGCCGCACCTTCAGGTGCAGGTAAATCATCGCTTGTGAAAGCGCTGCTTGAACAAGAGCCGGCTATGCGTTTGTCTATTTCTACGACCACCCGCGCTCCCCGTCCTGGCGAGGAGCATGGTCGAGAATATTTTTTTAGTAGTCGGGAAGATTTTCTTGATCGCCAATCAGCAGGCGAATTTCTTGAGCATGCAGAAGTTCATGGTAATTTTTATGGCACTTCACGCCTCGCTTTGATGGAGCAGATGCAAGCTAACAAGGATGTGCTGTTAGAAATTGATTGGCAAGGTGCACAACAAATACGGCAATTTTATCCGCAAGCGGTGAGTATTTTTATTCTGCCGCCTTCGATGGCAGCACTGGAAGAAAGGCTGCGCAAACGCGGTCAAGATGCAGAGCATGTCATTAAGCATCGTTTAGAAGGCGCTAGCATTGAGTTAGCTCATGCCTCTGAGTTCGAATATGTTATTATCAACCTTGATTTTGCAGCTGCACTGGACGAATTGCTGGCGATCGTAAAAGCGACCCGCTGTAAGCTCCAACAGCAAGCTGCACGACATTCTTCCTTATTTGCCCAGTTGGGCATTCATTCAAATCAGAAGTAGATCCGTTGTGGAGATCATATGGCCCGTATTACTATCGAAGACTGCTTGGAAAAAATGCCAAATCGTTTTCAGCTAACGCTAGCTGCTACTTACCGTGCACGTCAAATTTTGCAGGGTCATACCGCAAAAATTAACAGCACAAACAAAGCGCCTGTGACTGCATTACGCGAAATCGCAGCTGGTCACTACGGTATCGAATTACTGAAAAAAGTGCCTGGCTAAGTCGTGAGCCCCATGCGAGCTAAGGGGCGGATTGCTCACTATGAACACCATCACGACCGATCCACCCACCTCGCCTTCTAAGCGCACAGAGACCGGTGCGTCTAAAATAATCCCTCCTTATCCTGATTCTGTCCCACCCTCTGCGGTAGGAGTAGCCTCGGTGACGCAACTTGCTGAGCGGCTGTCGGAATATTTATTACCTTCTGATTTAAAGAAAATTAAGGAAGCCTATCGCTTCTCAGATGAAATGCATCTGGGACAAGTGCGTAGATCAGGCGAGCCTTATATTTCCCATCCTATCGCTGTCGCTGAAATATGCGCTGAGTGGAAGCTTGATGCCCAAGCCATCATGGCGGCTTTATTGCACGATGTAATGGAAGATCAGGATGTAAAGAAAGATGAATTAATCGAACGTTTTGGTGCGCCCGTTGCTTCCTTGGTGGATGGACTCTCTAAACTCGATAAGATTGAATTTCAAAGTCAGGTAGAACAACAAGCAGAAAACTTTCGCAAAATGTTGTTAGCCATGGCGCGTGATGTACGCGTTATTTTAGTTAAGCTAGCTGACAGACTACACAACATGCGCACCCTCGATGCCATGGCTTTAGAAAAGCGACGACGCATCGCACGCGAAACGATGGATGTGTATGTTCCTATTGCTCATAGACTAGGGCTCAATACTATTTATCGCGAATTACAGGATTTAGCTTTCCAACATCTCTACCCTGTTCGATATAAAACCTTATCTAAAGCAGTGCGTGGTGCGCGCGGCAATCGTCGTGAAGTAGTATCTAAAATTCTAGAGTCCGTCAAACAAACATTGAAGCATGCAGGACTTGAAACTGAAGTCTCAGGCAGAGAAAAAAATCTGTATGGGATTTACCGCAAAATGCGAAATAAGCATTTATCGTTTTCTCAAGTGTTGGATGTGTATGGCTTTCGTGTTGTCGTCAACAGTCTGCCGAATTGTTATGTTGCACTCGGTACCTTGCATGGTTTGTTCAAACCTATGCCCGGCAAATTCAAAGATTACATCGCTATTCCTAAACTGAATGGCTATCAATCTCTGCACACAACCTTAATTGGTCCTTATGGCACACCGGTTGAATTTCAAATTCGTACAGAAGAAATGAATCGTGTAGCTGAAGCAGGTGTGGCAGCGCATTGGCTATACAAAAACGATGATATTGTTCTGACCGATTTACAGCAGCGTACACATGCTTGGCTACAATCTCTGTTAGATATTCAAAATCAAACAGGTGATGCTTCTGAATTTTTAGAACACGTTAAAGTCGATTTATTTCCTGATTCTGTCTATGTATTTACACCTAAATCCACCATCATCTCTTTGCCACGTGGTGCGACTGCATTAGATTTTGCTTACACAATTCACACAGATATTGGGGACCATGCAGTCTCTGCAAGAATCAATCATGAGTCAGTCGCTCTAAAAACTGAGTTACGCAATGGCGATATCGTCGCTATTGATGTGTCGGATGATGCACGCCCTACTCCCAATTGGTTAGGGTATGTACGAACTGGTAAAGCGCGTTCTGCAATTCGTCATCACTTGCGCACCATCAATCCAACTGAGGCGATTGAATTAGGTTATATGTTGTTGGAACAAGCCTTAGATGCTTTAGATATATCAATTCAATTACCGATCGCAGTAAGCGAGCGCTTGATGAATGAAACAGGTGTTAAATCTCTCGATGAACTGTTTGCAGATATCGGCGTAGGTAAACGTATGGCTGTGTTGGTGGCGCGCCATATCTTAGGATTAATGGAATTAAAATCGCCCGACGCGGCTAATAAGATCGCAAGTAGAGAAAAGAAAATCAATCCTGTCACGATTAGTGGCAATGAATCTACCTCGGTGCAGCTCGCTTCTTGTTGTATGCCGATTCCTGGCGACGTATTAACGGGGCATTTACGTCGCGATCAAACACTTTCTGTACACACTGCAGACTGTGAAACAGCAAAACGTTTACGTACCAAAGAACCAGGACGATGGATAGAAGTGAATTGGGCTACAGAACCAAATCGTCGCTTTGAATCAAGGATTCGTGTCTTAGTACAAAATGAAAAAGGGGCATTAGCGCGCATTGCGGCTGAGATTGGAGAGTCCGACTCCAATATCGTTCACATCAGTATGGATGAAAGTGTGACCTCAGATCTGACTGATTTGCGTTTTACGATACAAGTTGAAGATCGAATCCATTTAGCACGTTTGATTCGTAATGTGCGTAGCATCAATGGTGTGGCTCGCATCCTGCGCGAACGCAGTCATGATGTAAGAACTTAAGGATTATTTCAATCGGTAAAGCGTTTACCGCGTTTCACACTCTTGTGTATACGACGTAATCCTAAACCTGCCAATATTGCTATCACAGGGATAGCAAGTCCTAGAATAAGATCGGTGTCAAAATCTAAGCCTGCTGATTTAGCTGCCTTAGCTAAATAACTTAGCAAACCAATGGTGTAATAAGAAATTGCGACAACGGAAATTCCTTCCACTGCTTGCTGCAATTTGAGTTGTTGTGCACCACGCGCATTCATGGCTTCAAGGATTTTGCTATTTTGCTTTTCTTGCACAATACCTACTCGAGTTCGTAAAAGTGAGTTGGTATTAGCAATTCGTTCTGCTAATAATTCCTGACGACGCGCAACAGCAGAGCAGGTATTCATTGCCGGTGTTAAGCGCCTATCCATGAATTCTAAAATCGTCGGCACACCCTCGACACGACGTTCACGTAATTCTTCAATGCGAGCGTGGACTAAACGGAAATAGGCTTGTGAAGCAGAAAAGCGATAGTTGTTATCCACTGCAATACGTTCAAGTCGCGCCGCTAATTCAGTAATGTTATCTAACAGCGACTGCTGTTTATCGACATCATGGACTCCCGTACCATTTGCATCATTGTTGATGACGGATTCTGTCGGCTCCATATCCACCATCGCAGTTGTCACACGGGTTAACTCACTTTCAATGATGTTCAATGTAGGATTTGATCGCTGTGCATGTGGCAAACCCATTAAAGCCATGATGCGATAGGTTTCGATCTCTAATAAGCGTTGTACTAAACGACCTGCTTGCATGCCATACAGCCCTGCATCACGCACGACAAAGCGTCCAAAGCCATCGGGATGAATTTGAAAATCTGTCCACACTTGGGCTGCATGCGAAGCTTCACACGCCACCACGGCATTCCCTTCAAACAGCGCTCGCATTTTAGGGATACTCTCCAATGCTGTCTCAGTGGCGCGTTCTAAAATCACGTGATTGGCGGAGATCACTTTGCCTTGCAAGCTAAGCAGCCATTCTTCTGGCACATCGGCTACTGGCATATGCGAAAAATAGGTTTCATTTGTATCCTCCGTTCTTGCGTTACCACTCGCAACGAAGGTGTAGGTTGCAAATTCAGTATGGCATTCCCATTTGAGACGGAAGCGACCGAAATCATGGAAGAAATATTTTGCAGTGCCACTGGGCGATGTCACCCCAAAATGCGTGCATAACATGGCGAGCAAGCGCTGTTGCATAGCCACGTTATCGCCTAAACCTTGCATGTCCACTCCACCGTACAGTGCCAGGTGCGTAATACGCTCCGGCGCTTCTAACTTGATAGGTGGTCGTGAATGTATCTCGGCCGCCAACGGCACACGCAAGGGATGATTTAAGGTCGAATAAACAATAGGCATGCGAATGAGCGATCTAAATAAAAAAATGAATTCAAGTGCTTGCGGTAGCTATTTTACGTCAAGCCGGAGCTGGGTAACTCACGCTTATTATTTCTAATTCGTCTATCCCTGAAGGGGTCATCAGACTTACTACATCACCCTCATGAGCTTTAGTCAGTGCGCGCGCAACTGGTGATACCCAACTGATTTGTCCATGTAAAGGATCGAGTTCATCAATGCCTACGATGGTCACCGTGAGCTCTTGTCCTGCATTATTGAGATAAGTGACAGTGGCACCAAAAAAAATTTGATCACTGCCATGATGCAAACTAGGATCCACCACTTCAGCTAAGTCCATGCGTTTGGTGAGAAAGCGTATACGTCTGTCGATTTCACGTAAACGCCGTTTTCCATAGATGTAGTCACCATTTTCAGAACGGTCACCATTCGAAGCAGCCCAATGGACAATCTTAACGACTTCAGGTCGGTCTACATCAATCAACTGCAATAACTCTTCACGTATGCGTTGATAGCCTTGTAGCCGAATATAGTTTTTTGCACCAGCAGGAATCGGTGGCAAACCAGCGCCATCATCATCTTCATCATCGGAAGATTCTTTGACAAAGGCTTTACTCATCGTGTGCACTCTTTCGTGTTCGCACTTTTGTGGGCTTTGCTGTTTCTGCTCCACTTACCTGAATACTAAAAGTTGCTGCGTCATCCACACCTAAGGCATCCACCAAATAAGGCATGGTATCTTTTAAGGTCGCTTGTAGTGTCCAAGGTGGATTGATGATTAGCATGCCACTACTACGTAGCCCCATGCCTTCTTCGGTCGGACTACCCACCGTTAACGTCACATTCAACCAATTGCCATTACTAACGCGCTTTAATCGTTCTGGGAGTTGTTGTGAATCTAAGCGTCCTAAAACAGGATACCAAATTGCATACGTCCCTGTTGCAAAACGCTGCATGGCGTCTTCAATCGCGACTTTGACTTTGCGGTAATCATCTTTATCTTCATAGGAGGGATCAATTAAGATTAATCCACGACGTGAAGGCGGTGGCAACAAGGCTTTGAGACCCGCAAAGCCATCAGCACGCTGAATCAGAATGCGTTTACCTCGTGCAGGCCGCTGCCCTTGCGCTGCTTGATGCGCTTGTAGTTTACGGAAGTTCTCATCTAATACTAAAATTTCTGTGGAATGCATTTCAAAGAGACGCAATCTATCTTCTTCACGCATGATTTTTTCAGCGCAAAAAGGTGAGCCTGGATAAAAACGCATTTTGCCACTGGGGTTCATGGCTTTGACCATGCCTACATATTGCGCTAGCGGTGCAGGTAAATCTTTTTTATCCCACAGCAGTGCTATACCTGATTCAGCTTCGCCGCTGCGAGTCGCATATTCACTATCAAGCAAATACATACCGGCACCTGCATGCGTATCAACCACCATGTAGGGCGTATCTTTTTGGTTTAAGTAATCCAATAGCTGCAATAGCACCATGTGCTTGAGCACATCAGCATGATTCCCTGCGTGAAAGGCGTGACGATAACTAAACATGGTGTGGGAATGCCTTGTTGATGTGAAGGTTGAGTATTATGAGTTGCGTAATTAGAGATGCGCACTTAGAGATGCGATTGTACACAAGCGTGCGCCGATCTCCATGAAAGGGATACACTCAAAAAAAAACCGCATCCTCGTGAGATGCGGTTTTCTGTGCTACGGGATAGTAGTCTCCTCCATCCCTCTTCTTGCCTTGCTTACCTTGCTTGCTTAGGCGACTTTCTTGTCGAAGAATTGTTCATCTTCGGTTGAGCCATGCAATGCGGTGGTAGATGACTGACCTTGCTGAATCGCTTGGGTCACTGCATCAAAATAACCGGTACCAACTTCACGTTGATGTTTAACTGCGGTAAAGCCTTTTTCTGCTGCAGCGAATTCTGCTTCTTGCAATTCAACGAAAGCAGACATCTGATTACGTGCATAACCATGTGCCAGATTAAACATGGAGTAGTTCAATGCATGGAAACCAGCCAAGGTGATGAATTGGAATTTATAACCCATAGCGCCCAATTCTTTTTGAAATTTAGCGATGGTGGCATCGTCCAGATTCTTTTTCCAGTTGAATGAAGGTGAGCAGTTATAGGACAACATTTTGCCTGGGAATTTAGCGTGAATCGCTTCTGCAAATTTCTTAGCAAATGCGAGATCTGGTTTGCCAGTTTCACACCATACTAAATCAGCATAAGGAGCGTAAGCTAAACCACGTGAGATCGCTTGTTCAATACCTGGCTTGGTACGGAAGAAGCCTTCTGGAGTACGTTCGCCAGTCAAGAATGGTTTGTCGTTTTCATCCACATCTGAGGTCAGCAAATCAGCTGCTTCTGCATCAGTACGTGCAACTAATATGGTTGGGGTGCCGGATACGTCAGCAGCTAAACGTGCTGCATTCAACTTCTCAACTGCTTCACGGCTAGGTACTAAAACCTTACCACCCATGTGACCGCATTTTTTTACTGAAGCTAATTGATCTTCAAAGTGCACACCTGCTGCGCCTGCTTCAATCATGGACTTCATGAGTTCAAATGCGTTCAATACACCACCAAAACCTGCTTCAGCATCGGCGACGATAGGAGCGAAGAAGTCAATGTCGTTTTTACCTTCAGACCATTGAATTTGATCAGCACGTTGGAAAGTATTGTTGATACGCTTTACAACCATCGGTACTGAATTTGCTGGGTACAAAGATTGGTCAGGATACATTTCACCGGCTAAGTTTGCGTCACCTGCAACTTGCCAGCCAGAGAGATAAATCGCTTTCAGACCTGCTTTAACTTGTTGCATAGCCTGGTTACCAGTCAACGCGCCCAGTGCGTTAACGAATGGCTCGGTATGCAGCAGATTCCAGAGTTTTTCTGAGCCACGCTTAGCCAATGTGTGATCGATTTGCACCGAACCACGCAGACGTACGACTTCTTCTGCGCTGAAATTGCGCTTCACACTTTTCCAACGTGGGTTCTCAGCCCAGTCCTTCGTTAGGGCCTGAATTTGTTGTTCGCGAGTTGACATAGTGATCTCTCCTAGGGGTTAAACGATGTGTTCAAACGATAAAACCAATGGAGAAATGTTAGACCTTTTTTTGCGAGGCAACAAGGTCTTATATAAGACATATAAGATAAATTATCTTGTTTTAAAACAATGTGTTATAAGTTGTATTTCGCGATACGAAATAGAATTTCTTCAAATGAAAATTTTAGTGCTGCTTTGCAGTTATGAAATAGGCAATTCTTGCTGTGAAACCAAGACCCCATCTGCATCAGCGTAAATCCAATCTCCGGGACGAATTGACACGCCAGAAATACTCACTTTTATATCTACATCACCCATGCCTTTGCGGATACTGCGTTGAGGATGCGCTGCTAAAGCGCGAACGCCAATGTCACACGCATTGATTTCACTTGTGTCACGAACGCAGCCATTAACAATGATGCCAGCCCATCCATTTTTTTCTGCTAGCACAGCGAGATTTCCACCTACTAGTGCGCAACGCAAACTGCCACCGCCATCAATAACCAGTACACGACCATTACCAGATGTTTCTAATGCCTTACGCACTAACACGTTATCTTCGAAAACTTTGAGCGTTGCAGCCTTCCCTGCAAAGACAACACGTTTGCCGTAGTGATGAAATAAAGGCGGAAGGACAGCAAGACTGCCTTCGTGTAATTTATCTTCATGCGCATCACATAAATCACATGTGCTGAATTTCATACTGCCTCCTTCACTTAATTATGTGCAATTATTTTACCGAAAACTTAAGCTCATAAAAAAACTGCCTGCAATTAAATATGCAGGCAGTTTTAATTTCTTACATTCTTACGAAGAGGTTCAAATAAATTTCTTAAAGCTTAACTCCGATCCATTCACATCAATTGCAATTACATCCTTGGGACCATAATCTCCTTGCAAAATCGCTTTCGATAATGGATTTTCAATTTGCTGCTGTATCGCACGCTTCAATGGTCGTGCTCCATACACAGGATCAAACCCAGCATCTGCGATTTTCTTCAATGCGGCATCGGTAATCATGAGACCTATATCCATCTTACCTAATCGATCTTCTAATACTTGCAGTTGAATACGAGCGATCGCACCTATGTCTTTATCATCCAATGAATGGAAAACAACTAACTCATCAATACGGTTAATAAACTCTGGTCGGAAATGACTACGTACTTCAGCGAGTACCGATAATTTCACTAATCCAGGATCACTATCTTCCATGGATTGAATTTTATGTGAACCTAAATTCGATGTCATAACGATGACGGTATTTTTAAAATCTACTGTACGACCCTGACCATCAGTCATACGACCATCATCTAACACCTGTAGCAGAACATTGAATACATCTGGATGCGCTTTTTCTATTTCATCCAGCAATATCACGCTGTAAGGTTTACGACGTACAGCTTCAGTTAAATAGCCACCCTCTTCATAGCCCACATAACCAGGAGGCGCACCTAACAAACGTGCAACAGAATGCTTTTCCATGAACTCACTCATATCTAAGCGTATGAGCATATCTTCAGAATCAAACAAAAATGAAGCAAGTGCTTTGGTTAGTTCCGTCTTACCCACACCTGTGGGGCCTAAAAACATGAATGAGCCATACGGACGATTAGGATCAGACAATCCTGCTCTAGATCGTCGAATAGCATCGGATACCGCTTTGATCGCTTCATGTTGACCAACCACACGTTTATGTAGTTCATCTTCCATATGCAACAGTTTTTCGCGTTCGCCTTGCATCATCTTAGATACAGGAATACCTGTCGCACGTGACACCACTTCTGCAATTTCTTCCGCACCAACTTGAGTGCGTAATAAGCGAGGTTTACCACCTGCCGCTTCACCTTTATCAGCCTGCTTTAACTGCGCTTCTAGTTCAGGCATGCGGCCGTACTGTAGCTCAGACATTTTTTGCCAGTCACCTTTACGACGTGCGTCTTCCATCTGTAAGCGTATTTTTTCGATTTCTTCTTTGATGTGCTGACTGCCCTGTACTGCAGCTTTTTCAGACTTCCACACCTCTTCTAGATCACCATATTCACGTTCAAGTCGGGTAATTTCTTCTTCAATCAAGCCCATGCGCTTTTGTGAAGCCTCATCTTTTTCTTTACGAATCGCTTCGCGTTCAATTTTTAATTGAATTAAACGACGATCGAGTTTATCCATGACCTCTGGCTTAGAATCGATTTCAATTTTTATCTTGGAAGCAGCCTCATCAATTAAATCAATCGCTTTATCGGGCAAGAAACGATCCGTTATGTAGCGATGCGAAAGCTCTGCTGCTGCAACAATGGCAGGATCAGTAATGTCTACCCCATGATGCACTTCGTATTTCTCTTGCAATCCGCGAAGGATGGCAATCGTCGCTTCTACACTAGGTTCATCAACAATAATTTTTTGAAAGCGACGTTCTAGCGCTGCATCTTTTTCTATGTATTTTCGATATTCATCGAGCGTGGTCGCACCTACGCAATGTAATTCACCACGCGCTAATGCGGGCTTTAACATATTACCTGCATCCATAGCACCATCAGCTTTACCTGCACCTACCATGGTATGCATTTCATCGATGAAGACGATATTTTGTCCTGCATCTTGCGATAACTCTTTAAGCACTGCTTTTAAACGTTCTTCAAACTCACCGCGATATTTCGCACCTGCGACTAAGGCAGCCATATCTAAAGACAAGACACGTTTATTTTTTAATGAATCAGGTACTTCGCCATTGACGATACGTTGTGCTAGTCCTTCTACAATCGCTGTCTTACCCACACCAGGCTCACCAATTAAAACAGGATTATTTTTTGTGCGACGCTGTAATACTTGAATTGCACGACGGATTTCATCATCACGACCAATCACAGGATCAAGCTTGCCTAGACGAGCACGTTCAGTTAAATCGATGGTGTATTTTTTTAATGATTCACGTTGACCTTCTGCTTCTTGTGAATCAACATGCGCACCACCTCGCACTGCTTGTATTGCGGCTTCAATGGCTTTACGCGTTAGTCCATTTTCACGCGCTAATTTACCTGCTTCAGATTTATCATCTGCTAAGGCTAATAAAATCATTTCACTAGCAATAAATTGATCACCGCGTTTTTGCGCTTCTTTATCAGCCAGATTTAAAACAGCAACCAGTTCACGACCAACCTGCACTTCACCACCATTGCCACTCACTTTAGGCAATCTTTCCATTGCACTTTTCATTGCAGTGGTAAGACCATTTACATTCACACCTGCACGCTGCAACAGAGAGCGAGAACCGCCATCATCTTGATTTAACAAAGCTGTGAGTAAATGTATTGGTTCTATGTATTGATTATCGTGACCAACAGCATGGCTTTGCGCATCTGCCAAGGCTTCTTGTAGTTTGGTGGTGAGTTTGTCGAGACGCATGATGGAGTGCTCCGTAAAATTCAGTCTATATCCATTATTGGGGCAACTAGACGAATTTCAAGCTATCACTAGCATTAGAAAACTGGCAAGACTTTTAACCTGTAACCATGCGCCAAGTCGCTAAGCCTGCGATACAAAATGCAATAGAACCTAGTAAATGTAGACCTGTATGCGTGATAGCCCACACATACTCACTACGTTGTAGCAGCAGCATTGCCTCTGCAGAGAAGGTAGAAAAAGTAGTCAGTCCACCGAGAAAACCAGTAACGACTAGCAAACGTAATTCAGGTGTGAGGTTAGGAAAGTCTTGAAAAAATCCCACTGCCATACCGATTAGATAGCCACCACCTAAGTTAGCAACTAAGGTTCCTAGAGGGAGATTGATGAAATAATTATTTAAACCAACAGAAAGTCCCCAACGCAGCCATGCACCTAGCGTAGCACCCACACCAACTGCTAGAAAACTTAGTGGGCCCATTTCTTCATTGCCTCATCATCGGTGACACGCGCATCAACCCAACGACTACCTTGTGGTGTTTGTTCTTTTTTCCAAAATGGTGCTTGTGTTTTTAGGTAATCAATAATGAATTCACAGGCAGCGAATGCTTCGCCTCTGTGTGCTGAAGTGACCGCGACTAATACAATTTGATCTAATGGTTTGAGAGGACCAACGCGATGAATCACGAGTGCATCAAACAAGTCCCATCGACTACGTGCTTCTGCAATGATGTCTTCTAATGCTTTTTCTGTCATGCCAGGATAGTGTTCTAACTCCATCTCAGCAATTTGTTCACCTTCATTTAAATCACGTACTACGCCAACAAAATTAACGATAGCACCGACCTTAGGCGTGTTGGCACGCAATTGTGCAATCTCAGTCGTTAAATCAAAATCTTCTGTCTGAACTTTTACAGCCATTGAATTCTCCGTATGAATCAACCGCCTGTAACTGGCGGGAAAAAAGCAAGCTCACATCCTTCGGATAACAGTGTGCTCTCTTCTGCCATAGTCTGATTACATGCCATACGCACGGCACGTCCTTGCGCTAATGCTTCAGCCCATACACCACCGCGCTGCTGCAGTAATTCTCTCACTTGACCAACTGTCTTGATATCAGAAGTCAGAATCAAATTTTCTTGAGATGTGCCAACTGATTCACGTAAGCTAGCGAAAAATTTTAATTGTATTTGCATCTTAATAAAGCAATTCATTAAAAGGAATAAAGCGCACTACATCACCTGGCTGAATGACCTGATTTGGTGGATTATCAACCAAACCATCACCCCATACGGTTGATGTCAACACACCTGAACTCTGATTACTAAACAAATCAAGTCCATGAGCATCATTAATACGCACACGTAAAAATTCATTGCGCCTATCCGCTTTTGACCATGAAAAATCGGCACGCATGGAATAGGATTTAGGCGTAATAGTTTGTGCACCTTGTAGAGCATGAATAAAAGGACGCACAAATAGTAAAAAAGTCACAAAGCTAGATACGGGATTACCTGGTAATCCCACAAAAAAAGTAGAATGCTGTGACTCGCGATGCACTTCACCAAATGCAAGTGGTTTACCCGGTTTCATCGCGATCTGCCACATATTGAGACTTCCCTCAGCTTCAACCGCTGGCTTGATATGATCTTCTTCACCGACTGATACACCACCTGAAGTAATAATTAAATCATTACCTTGAGCGGCGTTACGCAATGCAGACCGAGTCGCATCTAAGGTATCAGGCACATTGCCTAAATCAGTAACATCACAACCTAATTGCTGTAGTAAGCCACGCAACATGAAACGATTTGAGTTATAAATCGCTCCCGGCTTTAATGGCTCACCTGGCATAGTGAGTTCATCACCAGTAAAGAATACGGCTACTTTCAACCGTCTAAAGACAGGCAATTGCGCTAAGCCTACTGATGCGGCTAAGCCTTGTTCTTGCGCACGCAGTCGGGTACCTGCTTGTAAAATCACACTCCCTGTTTGTATATCTTCACCTGCACGACGTATCCATTCTCCAGATTTGGGAGCATGTTCTATCGTGACTTGCTCGCCCGTTGCATCCGCTTTGCATTGCTCCTGAATGACAACAGCATCCGCACCTTCAGGAATAAAAGCACCAGTAAAAATTCTGGCGGCAGTTCCAGCCTCTAAAGACTGTCCAATATGACCAGCTGGAATACGTTGAGAAACTCTTAACACAGCATTTCCAGATACACAGTCAGCTGCTCTCACAACATAGCCATCCATTTGCGTGTTATCCATAGGTGGGACATTGATCTGAGATATTTGATCTTCTGCGAGCACTCGTCCGTTTGCATCTAAGGTTGATACCAACTCACGTTCTTTTACACTACGAGCTGACTGTAAAAGAAAATCCAGCGCTTCTTGCACGCTTAACATGGGCTTTTTCATATTCATATTATTCTCAGCACATGGCGTAATAAATTAAGACTTGAATTGATTGCATGAACACATTCATTAGTCAACATGACTTGCAATGTATTGCTTGATCGCTGACACATCCACATCCATCACATCGAAGCGCTGCGGTAGATCTTCAATGTTATGCATTCCTACCGGACGATCTGCATCTTTATCTAACGCCTCACGTATGGTCTCATTGAATTTAGCTGGCAATGCAGTCTCAAGCACAATCATAGGAACATCAGGCTGCATATTTTCGCGTGCTACTTTAATACCATCGGCGGTATGGGGATCAATCATGATTCCATAATGTTCTTGCGCGTAGCGGATAGTATTAAGGCGATCTTGATGCGTCGATCTACCTGCTAAAAATCCATATTGATTTACATACTTAAATTCATCGCCATCACTTCCTGCTTTACCAGATAAATCAAAGCCACCCTGCGATTCCACTTTAGCGAATAAAGCTTTAACTCGTGCAGCATCACGCCCTATCAAATCAAAAATAAAGCGCTCGAAATTTGAAGCTTTACTAATATCCATACTAGGACTACTCGTGTGATAAGTCTCAGCAGACTTACGCACACGATAGATGCCGGTACTGAAAAATTCATTCAATACATCATTCTCATTCGTAGCAACTATGAGTTTGTCTATGGGTAAGCCCATCATGCGTGCGATATGACCAGCACAGATATTGCCAAAATTACCGGATGGGACAGTAAAGGAAACCTTCTCACTATTGTGCTTGGTAACGCTAAGATAACCACGGAAGTAATACACCACTTGCGCCACAACACGCGCCCAATTAATTGAATTTACTGTGCCAATTTTGTATTGTGATTTGAATCCTAAATCATTCGATACGGCTTTCACCATATCCTGACAATCGTCGAATACACCCTTGACCGCAATATTGAAAATATTTGGATCTTGCAGACTAAACATTTGCGCAGTTTGAAATGCACTCATTTTCAAATGAGGCGATAGCATAAAAACGCGTATCCCTTTTTTTCCCCGCATAGCATATTCAGCAGCACTACCAGTATCACCGGAAGTCGCGCCGAAGATATTCAATTCAGACCCATCACGCTCAAGTGCATATTCAAATAAATTACCGAGCAACTGCATTGCCATATCTTTAAAGGCAAGCGTTGGACCATTCGACAAAGCTTGCAGCAGTAAGGTGCTGCCATTCTGACTCTGGAGTTTGCGTAAGGGGGTAATCTCTTTGGCTGATTCGCTCTGTCTCGTGTTGCAATAAACCGCTTCTGTATAGGTTTTATCAGTCAACAGACGTAAATCGTTTTCAGGTATGTCCGTTGCAAATTTTTTCAAAATTTCAAACGCGAGATTTGCATACGAAAGATTACGCCATGTATCAAGCTCGGAGGCACTCACCTGTGGATACTGGGCAGGTAAATACAGACCACCATCCGGAGCCAGACCGCCAAGCAAAATTTCAGAGAAATGAGGCGTTGCCGCAAAGCCGCGCGTAGATAAATAGTGCATATAAGAAATATCCGACAAAGAACAAATGCAATTATAAGGCCAGCAGGCTAAACAAAGACTGAGCTAAATAAGGACTTTCTAGCTAGTCATACCGATTTCGAATGTTTAAAGCCTATTTCGGAATGCCTATGTCTTTACATAAAGACAACCATTAATCTCCGCTTGTCAATCCCATGAATTAGGTAGTTTTCGAGATTTTTTGGGGCTAAAAATGACTTTTTTTCGAAAATCACACTTAAAAAAGTCAAATAGTTCTCCAAAAAAAGAAGAGCGTCACTTTAGATTAACTAGCTGCAATTTTCTTAACCATCTAAAGAGATTCACCACTTCAGATCAAGGTAAGAGCGCATCGCTCAAAACCAAACTACTCAAAAATGCGGTTGAAAAAACTCAAACCCGAATACCTACTTACTCATAAAGTATTTGGATTTGTCACCTAATCTACTGCAGACGGGGGCAATATGGTCGAACAGCAAGCAGAAATCCTTGAAGAACTAGGATTAATTGATTCTGAAGAATTTAATTCTGATGGATTCATCTTAGATAGTGAATTAGAGACCGCACTAGAAGAACCTACGGAGCCAGTCAAAGAAAAACCCCCAGCAAAAGTTTATACACCTCCGAAAACGACTTACGAAAATATCCCACCGGCAGAACGAAATCAAGAAGAACTATTCCGTGAGCTCATTTCATCTCATCAAAAGCGACTATATCGCTTTGTAATCAAGTATATAGATCACCCCGATGATGCAGCTGACATAACCCAGCAAGCCTTTGTGGAAGCCGCACGAACCATTGCTAATTTTAGAGGCGACTCAAAACTCTCTACTTGGTTGTTCGGTATTGCAATGAACATGGTTAGGAATTACCTCAGCCGAGCTCCACACAGGGTTTACCGATTTGAAACTGATGAATCCTTGACTGCCCTACCCTGTAATACCTTAGATCCAAGTGACTCACTTATACAAAAAGAATTACTCATCATGGCTGAAAAAGCATTCTCTGATCTACCAATTGAAATGAGTGAAGTATTAGCGCTAGTTGCGATTGATGAGATCTCGTATCAAGATGCGGCAGACCAGTTGCATATACCTCTAGGAACAGTACGTAGCCGAGTATCAAGAGCCCGTGCCGTTATGCGAGATCATTTTAGCCAAGCAGGTGTGGTACTACATTTTTAATCATATTTATACTGATTTAAGTACGATTAAAGGCAAAGTTTCTTCTTTATTTTTTTGTTGTAACCTAGCTGTAGCATCAACTGGATTATTTTTATTGGTTGCATTATCAATAAATGCTTTATTAGAGGGTGAAAGAGGATTAATAACTAGAGGAGACATCATTGCAATGACATCTTCTAAAATTGCAGGATTATTATCAAAACTTAAAGGCTTACTTTCTTTTTGCAATAAATTATTTTTTTCTAATTGAGCCAAATAACTTCTAGAATTATTAAGACTATCAATTAATTTATTCTGAATATCTTTGGAGTAAGATTCAGATTGTAAATACCCATCAAGAAAATCTATCTGACAACTTAATTCACTTAATTCAGTTTGAGTAAAAATTTTAGATTCAGTAAGTTCTTGATCTGTAAGTTCTTTATTAAGCCCTTGTTCAATATCTTGAATACGAAGCAAAATTTCAGCTGAACTCTTCTTAGATTTAATATCGTCAAAAATATCCTCCAAGTTTTTGGTCAAAGAATTCAGCGATGGAGATTTTAAAGATGTAGATTCATCCGGAACTATAGTTTTATCTTCAGCAGCCAATTCAACTAACTTCACATAAGCGACCGAATCTTTAATTAAATTAGTTTTTTCTATCGCGACTCGCTCTACATTTAACAAATCAAGAGTTGTCGAAGAATTCACTCTAACTTTAGATATTTCCTGATCCAGTTCAGACGACTTAATAACAGGCAATGGATCTTGAGGTTCAAGTTTATTGTCGAAATTATGAGAATTAACTTCAAAAGAAATATTTTTATTGTTCGTTAAATTTTTAATATTTACTAAATTTTCATTGTTTGATAAATTTTTATTCTGATCAAACAAATCCTGCCATTCCAATTCCAACGAAGATAATTTGTTTTCTATTGATCTATCAGATTGAGAAGATTTAACTAAATTATGAGTATTATCGGTGTGAGCGTTAACAAGATTTTTTTCGAAATCAGAAAGACTATGTAATGCAATTTTTTTATCTCCATCTAGCTTAATATCAGCCGTATTAAAAGTTAATTGGCGCTCCTCTAGGAAATTATTTTGGAAAGTTTTATCTAAATTAGTCTCAAGATTTAATAAAGAATCTTTTAGCGTATGTAAGATAGGCGCATGATCGTTTGATATATTATTTTTTAGTTGGTTAAATCTAAGCATGGAATTTTCACTCAAAATGACTTTCATTTTCCTTCTTTTTTCATCGTTGACTTTAAGCTGTAACTGACGCTCACGGTCAGCTTTATTATCAGCTTCAATAATTGCACTGTAATTAATACGTGTGCTTGTAAAGGGAATCATGATGATTTTCTATCCGTAAAAATAAACTTAAAAAATCACATCGCTATCAGATAATTCACTTGGCAAAATTGTCATTTGCAAATTTTCACGTTTGTAATAATCAATTAATTCTTCAACCATATTTCTGTTTTTCTCTGGATGTTTTTCAGGAAAATAAAAGAAAATTCGGTCATCATCAGGCGCTTCAGCATAGGCCGCTAACTCTAGAAAACCTAATTTATTTAAAGATCGAATAGACCGTGCATTATCGCTATAAGCCGACGTGAGAATTACATCAATACCCAGAGTATGAGCAAAATCAATAACAAGCTTTCCAGCTTCAGTTGCATAACCATTACCCTGAAAATCGAGCCCTGCCCAAAAACAAAAATAAGCAGCGTGATGGGAAACAGCTAAATTAACATAACCAACAAAACCAAAATCTTTATGCATCACTGCATAATCAATTCGACCTGAATCTAATTTATGTTCTTTTATCCATTTATAAACTTGCTCAATATTTAGCAAGATTGGCAAGCCAGTCATAATTGCTATTTGACGATCTCTATATTGATACAATAAAGCCTCAGCATGACTTTCATCTAATGGCTCTAATATAATCGGCAATGAAGGATGTCGTAAAGTGACGAGCCACGGATTATTCCACTGCTTTAGTCGATCATCTAATCGCTGTTGAATATCCAAAAAAAATGTATTTTGGGGATGTAGACTTAGTGCTGATTTAAGATCTTTCCACGCTTTTTCAATGTAACCAGTGCGCGCATCACACCAGATAAGATAAGCAAGATACACAGGATTTTTTCCATAAATTTCAACTCCTTTATTAAGTGACATTCTTGCTAACTTCCAATGTCCGCAATGCATTGCAGCCATTGCAATTTTTTCAAAGATCGACTCATCATATATTGAAGAAAAAACATTTTTCCAAATTTTTTCTAAAGTGCCACGCCAAGTAACTTGATTTAAATGTGGATTTTTTATAATTGCTGCAAGTAATGCCGGAAAATTTGAGAGAAAAATTGATGGATCATAATTTGAAATCCTAAGTAAATTCATTCTATGATCAAGGCTTATATCTTCACCGACTACTCGCATCGCTTGAGAAATCGTATCAATCTCCTGAAAAATAGCAGTGTTTACTAAATTTGATAAACGGTTGAGTCTGAAATCAGCATCATCATGTCCATAAAGTGCAAGTTGTAATACGCAACCTCCTTGCAATTCAATTTGTTTAGAGTTAGCCCCTAATTTCTTATGGTGATTTTCTAGCAGGTGAAAATTAACAGGTAAAGTTAATGTTTCTTTATGAGCTTGTAGATGGCGTGTAATATCTGCAAAACCAATTGACCGCAAACTATGTTGATTCGCATATCCTTCTGATGCAGCTAACATAAAATTTGGGGCAGATACCAAATCTTTAACAGCATCTAATAAATTAAAAACAATTTCTGGATAAGGTATAGGTGTACTATTTAGTCGTGTTGCATATTGGTCTGCCTGATTTAATCTTTCGCAAATCTCATTGTTATTACTTATATTTTGCCAGATCTCACTTCCTTGCTTATTTTTATCATCGATTAACAGTGGGATGTTTGCCTCAAATATTTCGCCATAATGAACAGCTAGTAAGCGCTGAGGCAATTTTTCCCAAAGATCATGCATCAATATCACAACTGGATTGCATGGCTTCCATATTTCCCTAGTAGTTGGGCGAAGCAAACATGCTTCTTGTTTAATTCCATTCCAAAATAATGGAATAATTTTTTCAGAAATTAGATATTTTTTTAGTTGTACCTGCTTTTGTAGCTTATAAAAATATTCGCGATGTGAAATAACTGGAAGATAACGATATGTAAATTCAAAATCAGGCTCAACAGCTAATTTTGAATCAAGTGTATTTATCATGAGGCCAGCCATACCACCAGCGCCTGGCATAAAATCTATAATATCTAGTTGCTGATTTTTTTTTAATTCTCCTCTTGCTGCACAATCCTTCCAATAATGAATAATTAAATCAGCCCAGTGAGCCGCAATTAGTGGGGATATGTTGTCAGGGTGAGAGTGAGAGAAAAAATTAAATGATTTTTTATTATTTTTATTAAATTGCTTTACTACTGAGCGACCATGCAAATGATCTCTATTGTCTTCATGCCCCTTGGTCATTGCATGTTTCATGATGTGATTTACAAAATAAAATAAATACTATGATTTCAAAGTTGATTAATTAATTATTAGTTGATTGGTTTTACTGAAATTGAAGTATCAGAAACTATTTTTGGTGTAATCAAGAATAATCGTTCTCGCTTACCAAAATTTGTGGTCTTCTTCTTAAAAAATATCCCTATAAATGGAATGCCTCCTAATCCTGGTACACGATCCTCAGATTTATCTTCTGACTCTGAATTAAAACCACCAATCAAAAGACTCTCTCTTTCACGCATGACTGCTTGTGTTCCAATAATGCTTTTTGTAACAGTTGGCAAGGCCTGCACTTTAACCTTGGTTAATGCACCGTCCTCAATATCTACCGTCAACTGAACTGATGAACCATTAGCGGATTCAATAATATGCGGCGTAACTTTAAGTGTCGTACCAGCTGAAACAGGCACTACATTAGCAACGCGTTCCCCAACTGACTGAACATAAAAGGTTTCAGATAAATCAATTAATGCGCCAAGATTATCTTGGGTTAGGATAGAAGGTCTAGAAACCACACGAGCATCCCCTCTTCCCTCAAGAATCCTTACTCTGGCCATTAAATAGTTTCCTGCATCTGCAATAACGGTATTAGGACTAACACCCGAACCAAATGCGATAGTTCCAGTCATTACATCATGAGTCGCTCCAGGCACCCCAAAACCACCCGCGATATTTCCCGCCCTTCCACCCCAATCAATACCTAGTTCAGAAATTCGACTAGAGTTAACGTCGACTATCACTGCTTCTATCTCAACTAACTTAGTAGGCACATCGAGTGATTGAATAAGCTCTTCATAAATGGCCATACGCTGAGGCGTGTCTTTTACAATAATGGCATTTAACCGAGCATCTGCCTGAATAGTGGTTATATTTCGTCTTTCACCAGTACCCGACGAACCAGAGTTATCAGAATTGGAATTTGGCGAATTAGCTGATTTCGCTCCTTCAGATTTCTCATTTGATTTATCAGATATTGAACCCAAAGGCTGCAAAGGTGCGGCAATCGTTTCAAGTTGCGTCATAGAAGACGCCGCAGAAGAACTACTAAGTTGGCTACGATCGCCAGTGATTAAATTACGCAATAAACTAGCTACACCAAGTGTCGTCATACGTTGATCGCGATAAGTAATGACCCTGTCACTCACTTGCGCATACTTAAGTCGAAATACTTTAATTTGCTGATCATTTTGAGGTAAAGGCATCGTAGCAACAGCCCAACCTAATTGATCAACATAGGCAGGCGGACCCGAAACAATAACAACTCCACGATCAGCTAATTCTCCCCAACCAAATTTTTCATTCAAAACACCAATTTGCAGTAATGCTTTACGAAAATTTGCCAGACTTACACCATTGATTGTGAAGCTTTTAGTGACTGTCTCGCTACTTCGACTCATATATAAAACACCATTACTATAAAACCATTGCATACCGTAAGTGGCTGCAATTTGATCTAGAAATTCAGTAGGAGTATTTGTACTAATTTTTCCATTGACGATTTCATTACGGGAGAGAACGGCAGGAGTTGCTTCCAGATCCAAACCAAAAGTACGGCAAAATGAAGTCAGAACACGCGATAAGGGCTGGCTATCTGCAATATAAGTAAAACTATTTTCAGGCCAAGGTACATTTGTCGCGAAACCTAGAGGACAAATAGTCATGAAAAAACTTAACATGAGATATATAAAACGCATCATTATTTTATTCACGAATATCTCCCAAGTTACAGCAATCCAAAATTTCGTCGCCAATCAATTAATGAACTTACAAATTCTTCTAATGACTTTTCAAATTCATCAACGGTCGCATCCGCAGTAATTCTTTGATGAAGAAAAATATAATTACTATCTTCAGATAGAACAGGAACATCAGAAAAATCACGTATTCTTGACCAAGATCTCTGTAAAGCTTTAACAATCCAATCATTTGCTACTTCAATTTGGTCAGGTAACTGACATAACTGGACTTCAAGAACTAAATCACCAAACGGCGCTTGTCTACAAAATATGCGGTATTTATCATCAATTGCTAAAACAATCGTTCCATCTGATAGTGCAGTAGAAAAATCCATAGAATTTCTGCGCATAAAACCAGCAAGACCGTGATGTAATAACTCTTTAACTGTCATGCCTCCTCCCATTCACCCTCTGTTAACTTACGAAGAGCAATCAACATTTCAGCCACAGGTTCAATCAGCGATGATGGAATATATTGATCAATTAATGCATCCTGCATTAATGCACGAGCAAGCATAATATTTTGCATCACTGGTATTCCATAAAACCGTGCTGTACTTATCATGGCAAAAGCAGTTTCATCAGCTCCTTTTGCAATAACAATTGGTAAAGGTGTTTTATCTTGTACGTAATAAAGTGCGATAGCTAAATGGGTAGGATTAGTCAGCAGTAACGAAGCCTTGCGAGTCTTTTGAACCATCTCCCCCATTGCAATTTCTTTAGCTATTCCCTTACGATGACTTTTCATATGAGGATCACCCTCAAGTTGTTTAAACTCTTGCTTAATTTCATCCATAGACATCATTAATTGCTTAATATGTTGATATCGTTGAAAAATAAGATCAGCAAGTGCAATTGCAAAAAAGCCTATGAATGAATAAATCGCCATATCTTTCAACATACTTCCGAGTGCGACACCGGCAGTAGCAATAGACTTAGAAGGCAAAAATAAAAGTGGTGCTATTGAATCGCGAATAACGATGTAAATCAAAATAGTGAGAAAAATAACTTTCAAGATAGATTTCACAAATTCCATAATATTCTTCATGGAAAACATCTGTTTTAAGTTACTTACAGGATTAAGCTTGTCTCCTTTAGGTATTAATGCTTTGAAAGCTAACAATGGACCTGTCTGAATTAATTCGGCAAAAATTGCTATCGCTATCACAATCAATAAATAGGGCATTAAAATAATTACCATACCCATTAAAAGTGCATCAATTAAAAGCTTGGCAGCAGCTTGAAATTCCAATCCATATAAATGACTAGGGAAAATAATCATTTCAACCATTTCCCGTAAAAAGAATTCAGTGGAACCAAGAAAGTAAGCTAATAAAATACCCATTAATAATGCCTGAGTAAAATCCTTACTCTTCGCTACTTGCCCATCTTTACGAGCTTCACGGATTTTGTGTTCAGTAGGTTGTTCTGTTTTTTCACTACTCATACAGAACCTTAGGGAAAATAGATTGAATAACACTTATGCTAGAAGTTCCAATATTTAGAATTTCATCAGCGGCATATTCAAAAAGAGTAACGATGTAAACTGAAAAAATAAACATAGCAAGTGCACTCTTAATTGGCATTGCTATAAAAAAAACTTGCAACTGCGGTACAAAGCGACTAACTAAACCAAGTCCAATTTCAGCTAAAAACATGGAGAAAATAACTGGAGCACTAAGCAATACTGTCAAGCGCATCAATCTATCCATCTGCTGTAATAATATAAGCGGCGTTTCGTCAGTGATTTTTGGAAGCAATGAAAACACTGGCCAAATCGTATAACTCTCATAGATAGCAGTAAGGACTAACATATATCCACCACTAATTAAAAGAAAGGTAATAATGGCTTGACTAAATATTTCTCCCAAGGGAGAACTATCATGGCCAGTCAAAGGATTAATTGATGAAGCAATACTGGCACCCCTTTGATTATCAATATAAGTACCCATCAAATCAAATACCCAAAGCGGAATCGATATTAAAAATCCCAATAAAAATCCTATTAAAACTTCTTTAAAAATAATAGCTAATAAATCAGAACTAGAATGTGCTCTTGCTAGTGAATCACCAACTAAATTAGGAACAATAAAGATCGCTACACTTGCAGCAACTCCAATACGAAGCAAACCAGGCAAAGCTTGCTTACTAAACAACGGTACTACAGAAAATAAAGCTAATAATCTGGGCATTGCAAAGAAAAAAGCTGATGTCCAAGCTAAGGGATATTCAAGAAAACTTTTTTCCATTTAGTGCACTAGCTGAGGAAAATTTTCAAAGAGGATTAAGGTGAAATTAAATATTTCCCCACCTATCCATCGACCAGTTGCATACAATGTCAAACCAACAGCAATTAACTTCACACCAAACGAAAGAGTTTGCTCCTGAATTTGGGTCAGAGCCTGAACTAAACTAAATAACACACCAACAATAGAAGCAACAATAATTGGTGGCATAGATAACCATAGCACCAGCAACATTGCACGTATTAGATGTGAAGTTAAATCAATAATATCCATAGCTATCTCAAAGATAAGTTTGTACTAAACCATGGATTAAGCGAGACCAACCATCCACCATCACAAATAAAAATAGCTTTAAAGGTAGAGAGATTGTTACTGGCGAAACCATCATCATCCCCATTGCCATTAAAATATTAGAGATAACAAGATCAATCACAACAAAAGGAAGAAACAACAGAAAACCAATCTCAAATGCCGTAGTAAGTTCAGAAACTACAAATGCAGGCATGACAATTAATAAATCTGTATCAGTCGCATCAGCTACCAGATCAGGCGGCCATAATTTTTTAGCTGTATTAAAGAAAAACTGACGCTGACCAGGCTTACTATTTCTAATTAAAAAGTTTTTAACTGGCTCAGATGCTTTTCTACCTACTGTAACCAAGGCTTTTACAGACAGCGTAATGTCCTGTTCTTCACGTGTGATATTTGCGATTTCATATCCAACGGGTGCCATAATATAGAGCGTCAAAAGCAAAGCTAAAGAATAAATAGCCATATTAGGTGGTGCTTGCTGAACACCTAATGCATTTCGTACGAGAGACAGTACAACAGCTATTTTTAAGAACGAAGAACAAGTTACTAGGATAATAGGAACTAACGCCAGTAACCCCAACATAAATGCAAGTGCAATTGGATCAATCGGCTTCATATTCAATCACTCTTCATTTAGATTACATAGCAAAGTTTGAATTTATAGTTCTTGGCGATTAGTAATAGGTAAAATTCTATGTATAACCACACCAGTTTTACCTTCAATATCAATTAATTCACCCTCACCGATAACTTTTCCATTGGCGCGGATAGTTACAGCATGTTGCAAATCACGTCCCATTTCAAAAATATAACCCTGACTAAGGTTGCGTAACTCACTTAAGGATATTTGACTCTCACCTATATCAAAACTCACTCGAATACTAAGTCCATCAATAAGAAGAACTCTCTCTTCATCTTGCTCATTTAGCTCATTCATAAATTCCCCTGAAATTTCATCGACAATAATTTTGTTATCCTCAACATGCCCACGGATACCCAATTTTTCACTTAGTCTTAAGATAATTCCAAGATCGGGATTGGCATAACAAACATCCAACATCAAAACATCATGGACTTCTAACTCATTGAGCATTTGTATAGATATATCTACATAACCTAATACCCATTGAACAGGAAACATTAAGTCACTAAATTCTTCTATTGGCCTAGGATTCTTAGTTGCACCACGCAGTGAATTTGCTAAAAAACCTAACCCAAGTTCATCTAGCCAAATTTCCCCTTGAGATCTCAATCGTCCATCATCACAGCTAAAAGAAAATCCATGTAAATTTGAATACGCATTAGATATTTTTTTATCATTAGAAGAAATTAATCGCCAGCGTTTGCGTGATACCCCTTCAATTAAATGCGCTACATCTTCTAAGGCAGCTTCGAGCACAAATTCACGTAAATTAGAAGGTAAATCACTTTGAATTTCTGCTTCTAAAATCAAACTGGCGATTTGATAAATACAATTTTCTTCAACACAAACTAGACATCTCGCACCACCCCAATCAAACTCAAAAATCAGATAATTAATTGTTGGCTTTGATTGAGCACACAAAAAAAAAGACCAATCAGCATCCCAAATATGAATTTGAATTTTTTCTAATCGCAAACCTAATTGCTGATGAAAAGGGATTTCATCCCTACTCACTTTACGGAGTGCTAATGCTTTCATCATTCTATTTCCCCATCATCAGAGGAAACTGAGAAAACAAGATTTAAAGGATGAATAGGATCAAAAATATGAATTTGTATAATGCAATTTAATTTCTTCGTAAGATATGCAATTAATTCATTTGAATTTTTAATTAATCTAGTTCGCTGTAACTCATCTTTCACATACATTTCAAACAAGATGCCTTGAATAATTTCTTTTGCTATCAGCGTTGTTTTTGGTAAAAGTGAGGGATTAATTTTTAATGTCACTGATGTTGTAGTACCAACAACCACTGTTTCAGCAACAAGCTTCATTAATTCTGAAAGTTTAGTTAAATTAAAATTTTCATCAGCTTTCTTAAAAGATGAAATTTTTATTATTGATTTTGAAATATCAATCTCTTCAATTTCAATTATTTGATTATTATTTCTTTTTTTGTCACGTAAAAGATTATTCAATTTTTCCACATCAAAAGGATTAGCTTTATCTGTTTGTGATCCTAATGAATTTATGTCATCCCCAATAGGTAACGATAAAGGTCCAAAATCAATCATCTTATTCGTTTTAGTCATGACTTTTAACCATGCACACCATCAATTGAGGATTTAAAATAATCATTTTGATTATTAGGTAGAACAAATGATTCTTCCATACCTAACTCTTCACTTAATTGCATTGCAATTAATTCTTCTTCTGCCATAATTTTTAATGCTTCAGAATATTTCTCTCGCATACGAATCGCTTCTTGATGTAATACTTTAGCTTCTTCGACTGTCTCTTTCGCTTTAGCGAGTTTTTCTTGCATTTGACTTAATACATCAGACAACTTTTCTACTTCATCTTGCATAATTTTTATATCTTCAGAAACCTCATTAATGTCTTTAATCTTTACTAAACGAGAATATAAATTCTTAAACAATTCAGCTTCTTGATTCTTCCTATAAATCTCATAGTCATCTAGAGTCTTCTGCGCTTGATCACGTTCTTCAATTGCCATCGTAAGAAGTTTTCGTACTTTGAGTAAATGTAATTCAGCTTTATCTTCTCGAAATTTTTTAATACGAAATAAATCAGGCAGTACTTCCATAATATTATTGCCACATAAAATATAAAATATTTGATTAAACTTAAAAAATCATTTTTTTAGTCAGATAAAAACTACATCTTGTCTTTGAGTAACAAGCTTGACATGCTGGTTCCTTAATTCATCCAAGAAATATCGGAATATTAGCCAGCAAAAAAGGAGGGAATAAAATTTCTCAGAAGTAAATTTTTAAAAATAAAACATAAAGGATTCAGTAAAAAAGTGACTTAAACAATGTAAATAAAAAACTAAGAAAGAACTTTCTTCATACTTACGAGCATCTCACTAAAATCACAATGCTCATCAGTCGCTTGCTGCAAAAAATGACGTATTGCATCCATCTTATCGATAGCCTGATCAGCTAAAGCATCAGATCCACGTTTGTACTCACCGATTTTGACTAATAATTCAATCTCCTGAAATTTAGCCATTAACTCTCGCATTCGACCCGCCATCGCTTTATGTTCTGGCGTCACTACCATATTCATCACCCTAGAAACAGAAGCTAATACATCAATAGCCGGATAATGGTTCGCAGATGCTAATTTTCGAGACAAAATAATATGGCCATCTAAAATCGATCGTGTTTCATCCGCAATCGGTTCAGTCATGTCATCACCTTCGACCAAGACTGTATAAAGCGCAGTAATAGAACCCTTATGGCTCATGCCCACACGTTCCATCAGCCTCGGCAATGTGGCAAATACACTTGGAGGAAAACCTCGTCTGGTAGGAGGTTCTCCAGCTGCCAGTCCTATTTCACGTTGAGCTCGTGCAAAGCGCGTGACTGAATCCATCAAAAACAAAACACGCTTACCTTGATCACGAAAATATTCAGCAATAGCCGTCGCCACATAAGCAGCCTTCGATCGCTCCATGGAAGATTTATCAGAAGTAGCACAAACAATCACAGACTTACGACGTCCTTCCTCACCAAGCTCATGCTCTAAAAACTCTCGCACTTCTCTACCACGCTCACCAATCAAAGCCACCACTGTCACATCCACATCCGCGCCTTTAACCAACATCCCCATCAACGTAGATTTACCACCACCTGCAGCAGCAAACACACCCATACGCTGCCCTTCGCCGACCGTTAGCACGCCATCCAATGCTCGGATTCCTAAAGATAAGGGCTGAGAAATCATGCGTCGTAGAAGTGGATCAGGCGCACCAGTTAAAACAGGGTAATAGCGGGAAATGTGAAGCGGACCGCGCGTAGCAGTATCAATGGGATCACCAAGACCATCTAAAACACGCCCCAATAAAGTATTCCCAACAGGGACAAGATGCACACGACCAGTAGGAATAACTTCAGTATTATTAGAAATACCTTGCATATCCCCCATAGGCATCAGCAAGGCAGAACCTTGAGAAAATCCCACAACTTCAGCCTTCATTTCAAGCTCAAGACCGGGACTACGCAAAAAACAAATTTCACCAATTTTTACAGAAGGAATGACGGCACGAATAATTGTTCCGGTAACTTGAACAACCCGACCTTTAATATTTGCCATCTGCGCTTGAGCAAGCGCAGTCTGGAGCATGTCAGTGATATAGCTAAAATGGTGAGTGCTCACAGATTATATCTATCCAACGTAATACAATTAAAAAGATGAATCAAAACCTAGAGGCAATATCTCTTAACGATGTAAAAATAGTTTTTAAAACATTGGTAAATAAATCTGAATAAGTATTAAATTCAGCAACTGTCGTATTTAAAAAAGCTTGAAATTCAGTAGAGCGCTGCGTTAACTGAATTTGTTTTTCAGCATATTGTGTACGCCAACTTTGAATTTCAATATCAGACGGATTTTTTATAAAAAGGGAAATATCAGAAGCTGGGACGACTGTAGGCGTACCACTACCGCTAGAAAGATAATATGTTTTAGGATTTTTAATATCATCAGTCAGATAAAAGAAAGTGCCTTTAGGTTGGCTAGATTTATTTTCAGGAGAAACAGGGGTAATTGAGTAAGTATAGGGTGACGATGTAGTATTAGCCTGCTTTACAAAAGCCATATTAAAATTGGTGTTAATATCACTATTAACATTTTTTGAAGCCAATAGAATAGGATCTTTGAATATTTTTTCAGAACTAATAGATGATTGCTTAAATGCGATGAAATTATTCCAAGCTGTTAACTCATCTTGAGACTCAGGAACACGTACCGAACCAATACCGCCAAATCTAGTTACTACTCCATTAGAGACCGAAAGATAAGATAGTACAGTTTTTATAACCGTTCTAGAACCCACATCAATAGCCGTGTTAACATTAGCATAAAACCCATCAGTCGAAGGTACAATATCAATAGGAATCTCTATTGGAGGTTTATCGAAAAATTGAATTGGTGAACCTAAAGATGTGAGTCCTGTGCCGTAGTAAACATTTGTAGGCCCCAAAGTCATTCCAGCGGATCTTAATTCATTATTTGCAGAAATTAAATTTTGTATATTATCTGTTACTTTAGAATTAGTTACAGGCAATCCAACTAAATCACTGAATGGATATTTATAAGGATTCGATAAAACGTTTGAAGAACCAAATTCATTCCAAGTTTCTAACTCAGCCGGTGAAACAGGAACTCTAAATGACTGAAAATCAACGGCGTCAACCACAACACGTTCAACCCCATTAGGATAAATACTAAAATAAGTTTTTACACCCACAGAGCCGGGTTTATCATCAAAATAAAAAATATCGTTCTCTCTATAATTTTGTGGGGTTTGTTTAGCCAAAAGATAATCAGAATAAGCCCATTTTTTATCTACATTAGCAAATGTCTTATGAGCTAACTGTTGAGTATTTGGGTCAATATAAGAAAAATAATATGCATTGGATGGCTGCAATGTAAAACCAGAAGATTTAAGTTGAGAATTGATTACAATTAGCTCTTCAGAATTATTATTAACTTTAGGATTTGTTATTTGTAATCCAATTAATTCCTTTAATAATGGATCATCAAACGGCTTAGAAGCGCTATCCCAATTTGATGTATCTTTTAATGCATCTAATTTATCACTCATTAAATTCATGTCGCCTACAATACTCTGCAGTGTTTCTTTTTGTAGATTTAAAGTAGTTTCCTTAGCGCTCATTGCCCCTTGAAATTTATCCATTACAACAGAAATCAAATTAGTTGTAGTTGGAGTGTCAGGCAAGCTCAATACTGGTGGATTCAAGGATAGTGAGCCAACAGAATTTTCCATGATTTAATTTTATATAAAAAGATATGTTAAATAGAATTCAAAATGAAGGATGTTTAATATTTATTTTTTTAAATTACTATCACTATCGGTCATATTATTCGAATCTTTTCCATAATATGAATTGGAAGTCAATTTATTATCATTTAAATTATCATCAGATTTATTAGTCACATCATTTTTAACAATTTTATTAGAATCAGTTAGTCCTATTTTTCGCGCGTCATTCTTATTAACTTCTTTATTAAGAATAAGATTTGGATTGAAATTAATTAATTTATCATTAGATATAAATTTCTCTTTAGCTTGAACTGATTCAATTTTTAAATCTAAACTATTACTTATAGAAGCCTCACTACTTTTATCTTCTTTTAATTCATTGTTAATAGAAGTGATATTTTTAGAAATTTCATTATTATTACGTGAAACTAAAGCTAAATCATTGATATCCAAAGATAAGTCATTTAAGTTAGACTCTGAATTTTGTGAAACAGATGAAGTATTATTTTTATTTAAATCATTGTCAGTAGAATTTTTAATATTTATAAAATTAATTTTTGAATTATTTTCTAAATTTATATCTGGCTTTATAAAAACTGCATTACTTATTGGAACATTATTTTCAATACCAATTTTATTTTGTTGATTACTATCTACTGAGCCAATCTTTTTGGCGTTGATATCAGGATTCTTTTCTTTGAAATTTTTTAATAATTGAAATGTATTTACTGCATTATTTAGTTCAGATTTTCTATCTTCCAGCATTTTTCTTGATCTTGATTCATCCTCTTTACTAAATAATTGAAAATTTAAAAGTTTATCTTGTATTTGTTTTGCTGACGTTGATAAAACAGCGAGTTCTTTAGCATATTCCGACTGCAGTGAACTTCTCTGCGTATTTAATGTTGAAATTGATAAATTAATATCACTAAGAGAAGGCACTAGATTTGCAAAAGAATCAAAACTTTCATAGCGTGTAGTAATAGGATTATCACCTTCAGAGACACTATCAAAAATAGGATTTGAATCTTTTATTGAAGATTTTTCCAAACTTTCAAGCGCATCTCTTTGTGTTTGATTCATGAAGGAAAACTCAGTTTGAATAACTTTGTTATCTTTATCAAGCGTTGTCTTTAAAACAGGATATCGGATATTAGTTTGAATATTAAGATTAAGCTGATTTAGCTCAGCAAGAAAACTCTGAGAACTACTTAAACTATTTCCAAGCTTAGGACCATCAGATTGCAAAAGTTGATTTAAATAAGTAGGATTATTCTTTGCAGCTAAAAATTTATCAACTGTTATTATTTGATAATTACCAGGATTAGTTTCCCGTAAACGAGTAAGGAAGCCACTAGTTTCTAAAAGTCTTTGCCCAATATTTTTTGTAGTATCAATTCTGGCAAGAATAGAATTTCTAATTTTATCAGTCACAACAATCTGAATCGTTTGCTGTATATCTAATGCATCATCAGCACTACCGACTGCAGTTAAATTAGTTGTAGAAAAATTACTTGATATTGAATTCATATTAAATTCCGTAATCTTCTATGCACAGATGAATTCTTCTTTATAACTTTATTTTGCTCAATAATTTGATCAGCCTCTTGGTATATATCTTTTAGTAAATGATACACCGCTTGATCAATATCATTTTCAACATTGGGGCCATAATTCTTCTTTAAATAATTAATCAATTTATCTGAATCAATATTATTAACTTCAAATATATTTTTATATTTAGATAAAGCTTCATCTGCTCGAGCAATAGCTCTCTTACTCTCTTCTAAAACCTCATCGATATCTCTATTTTGGTTGCTTAAGCTCATAAATAAAAGATCAATCTAGTTGTCAAATTATGCATAGTTTCATTTACTTTTGGACTACACTGCATTGGTAACGATTTTTTTAAAAAGTTCCTAAATAAATTGTTACAAACATGGAACCAGGTGCAAAAGGTGAAACACCTATTTGGATCAACACTCATAAAATCCCTTCAAAAAACTATGGCTACTCAAGTTCAAATTTCAACGAATAATCAAAGACATTCATCAAATAATAATATTGATCAAGATAAGGCTATCAATGCTGTTATTTATAAGGGAATTACGATTTCTCAGGTATCAATTAAAGATATTGATGATTTCATTAGACGACAATTTAATGACAGTATTAATAAAGGCACTTATAGGGTTTTTCAGCAACCGATATCACAGCTAGCTAAAAATATTAATTTAAACTCAATTTTATTGTCGCCAAAAGATTTAGCTAATTATTCTAAAAAGATTAAGGATGCAGAAGGTAGCACTAAGGATGCTAGACAATTCATAAATTTCTTAAAATCTGAGTCACAATTTCCCAAAATTCCAAATCAAAAAGCAACTCGCAAAGAGGTCATGCAGTATTACCTTGCACTACAAAAACTTGGACATGCATTACAAAGTAGTGATGAGGATTTTGCAGCAGTATTGACTGATAATACTGAACATGCATCTACATTAAATGAATTAGCCCGACATCTACAAGAGAAAGGCAATGATAAAGAAAAATTATCAGAATTTTTAATGGGGGGGAAAGAACTTACGGAAGATGGTGAGAAATTACTTAAATTGTTGCAAGAAGCTAGGTATAACAATAATGACTTAAAAAATATATTAAAGAAAGAACAAGGTCTACCAGATCTTAGCTCTAAAGAAAAACGTGAATTCTTAGATAAAATTAAAACTCAATTGCTTATACTTGAGCAAGATCATTCAAGAAAAATATATGCTAGCTTAAATTCTCTTTCAATAGCTGAAACCACATCAGACCCAGATAATTTTATTGATAGTTACTCTGAACTTGTTCACTCAGATGAAAGTTTAGGATCACAAATAGAAGCTCTGTGTAAACACTATGACATTAAAGAATTAATTCTAGTTATACCTGAAATGAAACAAGCTTTAGCTGAGGATCTCGGAAGTCAGCCACGCTCTATGGACAAATTAAAGCTACAACATATTATTGCGAATATGTCCATATTAAATACATCTCAAACAGTCATAATAAAAGTGATTGAATTTTCAGTAGAAATGTCGCGCATCTTTACATTAAAAATTAATGAAAAAAATATGCTTTTATCCCTAGTTAAACTTGTAGCATCAAGTTGGGTAAGCCCAAGTCAGATTGAAAACTTACCTAAAGACCATCACATCAATGAAAAAAATGCTGAAATTTATTTTCTAACTCAAGGAGTGAAAGGAATTGTTAGCCACTTTCCGACTCAGTTTTTTACAGATCTAGAAATGAGAAAATCACTACTAACAGCTGCACAGGATGTCATTGATACTGCAATTCAGCAAGAAGAAGAAAATTCCACTCAAACGTCGCTTAGTAGTGAATTGATAGAAAGGAAATAAGGATGAACTGGTTTGAATCTACATTAAGTGAATTTGCTAAAAATATAGGCTTAAATGAACTAGTTCCAGATGAAGAAGCTAGTGTACATCTCTCAATCGGGAATGATGCCAGAATCATTATTCAAAACCTAGCACATCCTCCTATTCCTGAAGTATTAGTTGCAAGAATAGAACCAATAAGATTTTCATCATCAACCACATACAGAAAACTATTACAACTTCCTCACTACCGCTATCCAAAATCTTGGCAACTTCAAACAGCGGTGAGTGATAGAAATGTACAGATAGGTTTTCGAATTCCCTTACGATCTTTTGTATTACAAGTTTTAGAGCAATCTTTTGACCAACTTGAAGAATTACATCAGAAAATCAATTAGTAAAATATTACTAAAATAATATTTAATTTATTTTAAAAAGAAATAATTAATTAAAAACTTATGTAGATAATATTCGGAATTAACTATTTCAAAATTTTTTTTAAAATTTATTTAATATAATATTCACCATTTATTTCTAATTCACTTCTACTTTCATCATCGGAAACTTCATTTAGTCCATCATCAGAAAATTCGAAAGAATTTCTTTGATTAGATTTTTTAATTTGATTTTCATCAATATCACTATTTAATGGATTATCATATTTTTTTTTATAATTGTTATTATTTAAATTATTTTTAACTATTTTCCATTGACTTATCACTTCTTTATATTTATCAACAACTTCTTTTTTGCTTTTTTTCTTCATTAACTTATAATTTTTATTTTTTTCAAGGTTAAATCCTTCAACTGATTGCTCCAATTCTTTTACAATTTTCCCACCTTCCGTAGTATTATTTTTTAACTTACTAACGTTTTCTAAAACTGAACTAAATTCATTCTTTATGTTATTACTTCTACCAAGTAGATCATTTAGCTCTTTGCATAATTTTTCTAATTGCAATAAATCAGATTCAATTTTATTCAAATTTTTGTGAAATTTTTGAATGTCTGCCTGCCATTCATTACGCATATAATCTATTTCTTTATCGCCAAATAAAGTTTTAGAAATCAATCCTTGTTTACTTGGTTTTCTATTAATTTTAGCGTCACTAGAACTGCTTATTGATTCAGTTTCCGCATCGCTAGGAATTGGTACTCGTGAAGTACTAACTTTGTTAGACATAATTTTGATTGCTTTCTATTTCAAGCTAATATTGTTAAATTTTCACTATTTATAGTTGCTTCATCACTTGTGATGAATCTCGTTTCTAACCATCTCCTGCCGTGCCACACAATTTCTGTCATTTTATGTAGCAGGCTTATTCCATCGTATTTATCAATGTTACAAGCTAATGTATAAATAACCTCATCTGAATTTTCGGTTAATGTGAATGAGCTTCCATCGACTTCAGCTAGCATGCAATTCATTGTCAACAATTTTAATAATATTTCTTCTTTTTTTGATTCTGGATTTTTACCGAAATTACATTCAATGAGAATTTTTTCAGGATTATTTACTAGTGAGTGAACAATAGCGAATAAAAAATCACCATATTGAATTTCCATTGCAAGAATTTCTTCATTGGTTGAGCTATTGTCTTCATTTTGTAATGAATAGCCCAAACTATCTCTGATTGAATCAACTATTTTTAGAAATTTAGATCTGAACATTTTTTAAATTTTTTTTAGGCTAAAGTGAATGTGGTATCAAGTTCATTATTAGATAGTTGTTCATCATTTAATTCTATTATTTTCACTATCCAATTCCGTAACTCTGCTGATATTTCTCTGAGTTCTTGTAAGAGCTTGACTGCATCAACCTGCTCTAAATTTCTTGATGTCAAAAAAATGACATTATTTGAATTTGGGTCTACACCAAAACAGCCTGAGTAACTTCTAGCAAGTTCAAGATTAAACTTCATTAGAGTTGAAAGAGAATTATCTTTGTTTTCCAAGCTAATTTCTTCAACTTTAGCCAGCACAATAATTTCTTCTGGCCTTTCACTAGTTGAGTGCACTAATTCAAAATCAATTTTTTCAATTTCTAATTGCATTGCTAAAGGAAGAAATTTATCGTGATTCATTTCAGGCGGCTCAAAACCAAGCTGAATGAACATTTCTTCTGTTACTTTTATGAATTTATGTCTTGAGTCCATCATGACTATTTGTGTAAAGATAAATTAATTTATACCCACGTAGTAACAGTATTTTTTTCAGCGTTCCAACAAGGTCTTATTCATTCTGATTTGCATCCATTTCATTTTTAGTTTTTGATTCTCCAAAAACTTGTGCAAAACTTTTTTTAAGCGCTTCAATCTGTCCTGACATACTTGCCTCAACTTTTCCTATATCAGATTCAATTATGCAAGCATCTATTGGGACTAGATGATCGCTAATTATTTCTATCTGCTCTATATTCTTATACATATCCTTAAGCTCTATCACGGTTGCACTCATCATTTCATAATTCTCTGTGTGTACTCTGATACTAATATTTTTTTGACTTCTTACAAGCGCTAATGATTGCTTTACTACTTGAATGACACGTTCACGATTATCGTAATCACTAATGATTCTTCTGACTGCATCCATGACCAAATCCACCATTTGTGCTTCAACTCGTGCGAAATAATCTACAGTTTTGCTGATTATTTCAATCATATTTGAGCTTTGCTCTAACTTTGCCTCTTCATGCCCTTCTCGGTAGCCTCGTTTTTGTTCTTCAGCAAATGCAAGTTTTGCTTCATCAATAATTTGTAATCGACGTGTATTACCATCTGCAACAATTTGCTTGGCTTCTTGATAGGCAAAATAATCGTAGTGCTTAATTATTTTAGTTCTTCTGTCAGGCTCGGCTTCGCTTCTAGATTTAGGAATAAGGAACGCCATTCTGCCTCCACTATTGACATGACTGAAAATACGATTTGTTCTGCTGAAGTCACTACTTCACTTTGATTTTTGTGTTGAATTGGCATTTTTAGAAATGCCCTTTCACGAAGAGATTTTGGTGCAGATTCTAAACTTTGCTTGATGAGGTTGTATCCCAATGAAAGCGCATCATTAGTCTCAATTCTTTCTAAATTTTTTGACTGTATAGGTAAAAGACGGGCTGAACCTAAAACAAATTCATAGATTTCTTGACCTAATTTATCTTTCCAAAAAATTACTCTGTCTCTAGCTAGGCTATTTCGTATATGCGCACCTAATACAGCTGCGCCTATATGTAATGCCAATCTATGTAATCGATTAGTTGGCAATAATATAAGCGACCAGCGTTTATCTGGATATTGCAGATAACTATGATCAAGTAGGTTCAGTTCTTTTAAAATCTGATGTGACAGCTTTGCAGAAACCTTAGGACATTCCCAAACTCGGTCTGGGAGACGGTTATCAAAAAAATGCGCTCTTCGGCTAGGATGTAAATAAGTAGCCGGATGAAAGTTGAAATTGATTACTGCTGGATAGATGTGAGGCCTAGTTTTACGCCATTCTTTAAGAAGCTGCAGTGACATTTTAGGTTTTTGAATCAATTGAACTATTGTCTTCCCCTGCTTCCTTCTGAGAGCGATTACCTAATATCACTGCACCCCATTTTTTCCAAAGGTAGAAAGCCAATCCAAATACTAGAACTAGGAATATTCCAACAATCGTCCACAAAAGTTCTGGACGCATAGATACATTACTTTTCCTCGCAGCTGCCATTGCTGCCTGTGATAATTTCACATTATTTTCAATTTCCTCTGCTTGTGCCTTACTCATGGCAGGTAGTAAAACCACCGATACTTTTTCAGCAGACAAGCCAGGAATGCTGTTGGAAATAAGACGCTTAATTTGTGCTTGTACGTCTTCAAGATTGTAGCCAGCTTTATGCTTAATAAAAACAGCGGCTGATGATGGTAGCGTGGGATCTCCCCCTGATCCGCGCTCTGGAAGTACAACATGTACCCGAGCTTTAATCACACCATCAACTTGTGAGACGGTGGCGGATAATTCCTGCGAAAGTGCCCAAATGTAGCGCACTCTTTCTTCAAGAGGCGATGAAATCATGCCTTCTTTACGGAACACTTCTCCCATTTTGACAAATCGCTCACGTGGTAAACCTTCAGCACGCATGACATCAATTGCTTTTGCGACGTCAGACTGATTCACATCTAAGCTGACCATGCCTTCCTTACCTGGTTTTTTTGATGCATCAATGCCAGCATTGAGTAGTACTGCTAAAACATCATTTGCTTCACTTTCAGATACTTCTGCTAATAATTCAATCTTAGAACCACATGCTGTTAGCAAAAAGCTGAAAGCAAGATAAGCTGAAACTAAAATAATTTTTTTTAGTTGTTTCATAAAATATTATTGCAGCTTAGATAACTGATCGACATCTTGAGTTGCTTTTGTCACTCCCTTACCAACTAAATCAATCTCTAGGGAGAGTGCACCTAATTCGATTTGAATTTTGAGTAATTCAGGCAACCCCAGACTGTTCGGACTTTTCTCTAACAACGTATGAAATTGTTCCACGTGTGTTGTGTATTTTTTCCCAACGCTATCCATTTTTGCCAGAATCACCTCACCCATGGATCTTAGCTCCATATTTGAAGCATCAATTAAGCGGACAGAATCTTCAGAATTATCAAGCGTTACATCATTTTTAGATGATGTATTTTTCATTAAATCTGCAAAGGTTGAAACATCTACACTATTTGCTGAACTTGGATTGAGAGCTAGGACTTGAAAACTCTCCAAACCACTAAAGGTTTGAATTTCTTCTGCCGTTACTAATACTGAAGCTTCCATGATTTCATCCAATCAAAAAAATTGCTTTTATAATTATTCAAATACCGCAGGCTTAGGAAAGCGAGACTTCACATTCATTTCACTGACTTTTTCTTGTATTTTATTTTTTAATAATTCATCTTGCTCGTTTAACATTCCTTGAATATTTAATTTGTCAAGTATGCTATTTGCTTTAGTTGGTAGTTTTTGTAGCATGAATGACAAAGAGAGAAAGAGCTTCAATTGTGGATCTTCAGGGAAGATTCTTAATCCATGATTTTGTAAAAAAGAGGCGGCTGCTTTAGGGCAATTTGCATAGATATGTGCGAGTGAAATTCCTATACAAATCCAAACTTGATCTCCGAGTAACACACGCAAACCTTCAAAAATATTCATAGCAATCGATGCGTAACCTTCTATAGCTGCTTGATAACCCAAGCTAGCGAATAAACGAATTTCCTCAGAAGTTAATATTGTTTGCTCAGTCTCTTGAATAATAGGCATAGCTTGCATCATGTTTGCTCCAATAAATCTTTGAGCGACTCTGCTCTTTTTACTAAAGAGTCATAACTATTATCAATTTTAGATAAATCAATAATTGGATTGAGCAAGGACTGCGCTTCATTCACTTTACCCATAGCGGCTAAACATTCCGCTAAATGTAAACCTGCATTAATTGGATTTTCATCTAAACCCATCGCCGCACAAAAAGGAGCAATTGCTTCTTGATATCGACCTAAATTTTTAAGGCACAAACCAACTGAAAATAAAAATCGCGGATCCAAAGGACGATAAATCAATAAAATTTGAAAAAAATCTAAGGCAAGAGAAATTTTTCCTTGATTAAAATGAGTTGATCCTAAAGAAAATATTAATTCAATTTGTTCATCTGAAAATCGATTAAAGCTAGGTAAGGCAGATAATTTCATTTTTAACTCATCCAAAGGATTAGATGAGTTAAAGTTGTCAATATTGTTTAATGATTCCATATCTTATCGATTCATTGATTCTTTAATTCAAGCCATCGATACTTGTTTACTCATACTTGAATGTAAATCTTGCATAATCGACTGAAGAGATTGAATAATGCTATGCATCTGATCACGTACTTGTTGATAAGCATCATTTGCTGCTTGATTAGATTCACTTGCAATATTTTTTGAAAGTGCATATTTTTCTGCATTAAGTTCTTCTGTTTTTTGCTGATATCTTAAAATAGAAGCTCCAATTTGAATGAAAGATTCAGAAAACTTACCTAATCCACCTGTCAATGCAGATATGTTCGCTGCTTTTTGATTCTGGCTTGCGGTATATTGATTATTTAATTCAAGTTTGCTAGATAATTCTTTAATTTTTTTATCATCAACATTTAGATCACGTTCAATTTTATCCAATTGAATTCTTGCTTCAACTATTTTTTTCTCTTCAATGTTTCTAGTTTGTTTATCAATTTTTCCTGATTCAATTTTTTTACTTATATTGCTTATTTCTTCAGATACTTCTTTATGTCTTTTTTGCAAATTTTCTTTTCTATCAGTTACTTGTGATAAGTCCTTACTCATATCTAAACTATCTTTTGAGCTTGTTAATGCCTTTCTAGTACTATTCAAGCCCGCAACACCACCACCAATAGAAGCTACTCCGCTGACTATTCCAGCAACACCTGAAGCAATACCAGCTGCAAGCTCAGCATAGTTTGCTCTTGCTTTAGCATTAAACTCTTCATTTGCGGCTTTAAACATTGCATCACGAGATTCCATTCGCATTTTAGACTGGATAGAACTATTCTTTCTTTCAAACTCAAGTAGCATCGACAAAACATCATTAATGTCAACCCCAACAAATTCTGATGCAAAAGTAATATCTTCTGCAAGCTTGTTATAAAATTCAATATCCGAATTTAGCTGCGCTGATGAAGGTAATTTATTCCATTCTTTGGTTTCAATAATTGATTTAACATCATCAATGTATTTTTTTGACATTGGACTTAACAAAGAAGATTCTTTATCAATATCTTTCAAAATTTTTGTCGCAAGATCGGATACTATTTGCCCCCCTTTAGTAGTTACATCATTACTCTGCACTTGATTTGAAAGTGCAACTAAATCAGTATTTAAAGTATTTGAAATTCCGGTTGATAACGTCATGTTAATTTCCGATCATTGTTTAAAATAAGGCTTCATTTAAATTAAAAATTTAAACAGGATTTGTAGCCCGCGATATACTCTGATAATAATTTGCATTCGTCTCTGTAGCAATTTCCCACATTTGAGATAAATCTTTAATCCTGGTTGTGATAGATGCTTGGTCCGACTTGATTACATCAGTAATGAAATTTTCAAATGCTTCCAATAAATTCTTTTGATTATCAAGTTCATTTTTTTCAAAAGTCATCTCAGCTATTTCAATTACAGTGATACCCGTTGCCACACCCGTAGCTCCTTCAGCAGTTTCTAATATCGCCTGCGTCCCTGTTGCAACGGTACTAATTGCTTGTGCATGTTCAGGCTTAGGAATATTAGCTATAGCGTTAGCTGCTTTTGTTCCATTAGCAACTGCATTTTTAGCAGCCTCTCTAGCTAAAAATCCAGCGCCAACACCGCCCGCAATCATTCCAGTTGCAAGCATCACGTTAACGATGATTGTTATTGCAACAACTTGGTCATTAATAAATTTTTCAATTTCTGGGTTAGTTATTCTGTTTCCTTTTTCATCCTTCGGAAGTAGCTTATAAACACTGTCTTCAACAGACATTCTTACAAGTCCAGAGATAGAAATATCCAGATTTTTTGTTTTTCCTGTTGCGTCTGTATACTTCGAATCAGTTGCTTGAACAATGCGATTCGCTGCATCTAAGGTTGACATACCAAGGCCAACAAGAGCTACAGCGATTGCAGGTGCAGCGGCTCCGAATGTAAAAATTGAAGCGACCACACCCGCAATCGCCGCAAAAATACTCAAACCCAACATAACATCCGACATCGTTTGCTTTTTAGCTTGCTCTGCAGCTTCGGCAATTTGTTTTTGGATTTGCTCTTGGAATTTCTTTAATTTTTCTGCACTTACACTAGCCTTAAATTCTAAGGTTACTTTTAAATTATTTGTTGTATTTTTTATGTCTTGATTACTTTGTTTGTCAAACGCATCCATTAATAAAACTACAGCGGTATCAGGATCGAGAGAAAATTCCGAATTTGGTAAATTCGGTTTATTTAGTACAAGTTTTTCGTTTAATTTAGATAAAACTTCCCTATCAACTTCGAATTCTATTTTTATATTTATTTTATTTTCAGACGATACATTATTATTTTTTGCTAATATCGGATTTTTATCTGTTACTTCATCTGCAGGTAACCCTGCTGATCTCTGAAGAGTAGAGTTAAAATGATTTGCTGCAATATTAGTAGACATATATTTATTCCTCTATCTTTACATCTTTTTTTTTTTTTTTTTTATTAAATAAATTTAAGTATGAATTTACTTTTAATAAGATTTTTTTATTATTTTTATTTTCATTATTTTCATTTTTAATCTTTAACAACATTGATTTAGCATCACTTGATTTACCCTGCAAAAAATAGCATTCAGCCACTTCCAATTCTGCTGCTATGTTTTCCGGATTTAGCATTTTTGCTACGATAAAATTTTTAATTGCTAAATCATATTCTTTTAACATTTTTGCGCAGCTTCCTGAACCAAAATAAAAGCGTTCTTCATACTGGAATTGAATGCTACCCAAGCTAAATAATTTTAATGCTTCTACATATCTATCATTTTCATAACGTATACATGCAACTTTATAGATTGCTTCTTTGTGCTTCTCTTCTAATCCAGTAAATTCACCATAAGAAATCCCTTTTCCTAACAACTCAAGAATGTCAGTTGGGATGGTTTTAAAAGATGGGTCAATTACTATATCTTCGCTCATTTATTTTTACACTTTAAAATTCTAAATTTATGAAATATTTCTAGTTATATTTCCTAAAGATTGCGCATTCTTTTGAATTAATGTTGATGCTTGATCGGATGATTGTGTATACCGATTCGTAAAAGTTTGTAGCCTTAATGTTTCTTGTGATGATTTATTACTGAGATTTTCACTTTTTGCATTTAATGCTTGCGTCCATAATCCAATGTCATTCGCCGTTGCACCTGGCTTAAATGCTTGTGCAGGTGTTAGTTTCACCTCAACACCAGCCGTTTTTAATAAGTTAATGATTTCAGTTGCTTCTACTTCACTATTTCCTAATGGTTTTGGCACATTTGGATTAGGATCTGTTGATTTAAATTTTGAAACTCTTACATTTAAATCACTGACTTTATTAATTTCATTACCTATATCTTCAACAGTTGATTTTTGTAAGTTCAATGCTCTAGCGAGTGCACTGGCAAGTTTTACACTCACTACAGAAATATTGATCAACACATTCGGTGTGTTGCTATCCGCAAGCCATTCATCAACTGTTTTTGGCGCTACTGGCTGAGCTACTGGTGCACCCATAATTTTATTCCTTGATTATTTCTGTAAAAAAATTCAGCATTATTTTGTTATTGCTATGATTTTTTTAACTACTATCTTGATTTTTTCTATCATGACCGCTTAGTAACTCGGTTTTTCGTCTAGTTCCTCTAATTGCAATATTTTAGGAACCGAATAAGGCTTTCTGGCACTTAACTTTTGCCTACTTATCCTTTTACTTAAAAGTGATTTACTACTTATTGTTATGAAGAGCACTCGTTCTAATCATTTTGATTTAATGAATTCATTGATTGGGATTTCTCATCAAGAAGAATCGATTCCAATTTATCCATCAGGATCCCATCTCCAACCTGCATCAGTTGGAAAACCTGTCAATCTCGATCAATTACTTTTATTACAGTCGATTGACGATTTTGTTTCTGAACAATTACGTCCTCACTTGCAAGATCCAAGTATTTTATGGCCGGCCGGTTTCAAAGAAACTTTAATAAAAACACGAGCTAATTTAATTAATTTAGCCAGAGCTAAACCAAGGTCTGCAAAAACCTTAGGTAAATTAGCTTTAGCGTTAGATGAAGAACGTGATTTAGCTGAATTACTTCAGATGTATCGTTTTGCTTTATTACAAACTTAAACATGACGAATCTGACTTCTGATTCTTTTTCTCCTGCCCAAGTCGATCTGCTAAATCTACTTGCATATCAGCATCTTCAAAACGGCAATCCAGAACGTGCATTACTTTATTTAGAAGCTTTGAAAGAATTACAAATTTTTGATGAAAAGATTTATTTACCACTTGCATATACGCTTCTCCAATGTGGTCGCGCTCAAGAAGCACTGTCAGTACTTGAAGATAAACGAGCAGTGAAATCACATGAACCGTTAGCGCATCTTTTCAGAGGCAGAGCGCTTACTCTGCTAGGAAGATTGCCAGAAGCAAGTCAAGCTATGCGTCGCTTTATACATTTCCGCCAAATTGATAAATAAGGTTTTTTAATTATGGAAATGATTACCAACAGAATTCAAATTTTTTTGCAAAGCGTTGTAAAACGTAATGATCTTGTTTTAGCTGCTTTAATTGTTTGCATCATCTTTATGATGATATTGCCACTTCCAACTTGGCTGATTGACGGGTTGATTGCGGTGAATATGTGTCTATCCGCTATTTTGCTGATGGTCGCTATGTATCTACCTAATCCTCTGGCATTTTCTTCATTCCCATCTGTTTTGCTAGTTACAACTCTTTTTCGTCTGGCTATTGGCATTGCGACGACGCGTCTTATTTTATTGAATGGTGATGCAGGTCATATTATTTATACCTTTGGTAATTTCGTTGTTGGTGGAAATTTAGTTGTTGGTTTGGTTGTTTTTCTTATTCTGACGATTGTGCAGTTCATTGTCATTACCAAGGGTTCTGAACGTGTGGCCGAGGTTGCTGCACGATTTTCACTGGATGCTATGCCGGGTAAGCAAATGTCTATTGACGGCGATATGCGTGCTGGTGTGATTGATATGGATGAAGCCCGTCGTCGTCGTGGCTTAGTGGAAAAAGAAAGTCAACTTTATGGCGCTATGGATGGTGCTATGAAGTTTGTGAAAGGTGATGCGATTGCTGGTCTCATCATTGTGGCTGTGAATTTATTAGGAGGCGTATTAATTGGCGTCATGATGCGTGGCTTTACAGCGGCTGAAGCTGTGAAGGTATATTCCATTCTCACTATTGGCGATGGACTGATTGCTCAGATACCTGCACTCTTTGTTTCAATTTGCGCCGGTATGATAGTGACACGTGTTAGTAGCGCTGATGGCGGTATTTCTAATGTTGGTAGTGATATAGGTTCTCAGCTTTTAGCTCAGCCAAAAGCTTTTTTAATTGGCTCTGTCGTGATGCTGGGATTTGCCCTCATTCCAGGCATGCCAACCACGACTTTTCTGATCCTTTCCGTCGCAGTAGGAATCATAGGTTATGTTTTCCTTAAGGCTGAACGTCAGGTTGTTGATCCTAAAACCGGAAAAGTGACGACAGTTTCTTCTATGGCGAGTGGTTCTGATACTAGTAAAAAAGGTGCCGATGGATCATCCGACACTTTTAGTCCTACTGTTGCTTTGATGGTGGACATGGATGCGAAATTAGAAAAATCATTTTCTTCCACGGTACTTAATGAAGAATTAATCAAAATTAGACGTGCTCTATTTGAAGATCTTGGCATTATTTTCCCTGGAATAAATCTACGATTTAACGAACAAAAACCAGATGAAGCCTATTCAATTATGGTTTCTGAAATTCCCGTCGCTGAAGGTAGGCTTAGACCGGGGTATTTAATGGTCAGAGAATCTGTTGAAAATTTAACGGCATTTTCTATACCATTTGAATTAGATAAAAAATTCCTTCCTAATATTCCTACAATCTGGACTTCAGCTGAATTAAAAAGCACGTTAACAAATGCCAGTATTTCTTTCTTAGAGCCGACACAACTGCTTTCTTATCATATTGCTGTTGTGCTGAAAAAATATGCAGGTGAATTTATAGGTATACAAGAAACACGTTCGATTTTGACTGAGACTGAGAGTCGTTTCCCAGAACTGGCGAAAGAAGTACAAAGAGTTTTACCTATTTATAAAATTGCTGAAATTCTGCAACGCTTAGTGAATGAAGAAATTTCTATTCGCAATATACGCGCTGTGATGGAAGCTTTAATTGAATGGGGGCAGAAAGAAAAAGATTCAGTGATGTTGGCTGAATATGTCAGAGTCGCTTTGAAGCGGCATATTAGCCATCGCTACTCTTCAGGTCAAAATATTTTACCCGCCTATTTACTTGCACCAAATGTTGAGGATGCAGTACGTAGTGCTGTGCGACAGACTTCGGGAGGTTCATATCTCGCTTTAGAACCTAGCGTTTCACGTAAGTTACTGGAAAATCTTAAATCGACTGTGGGAGATTTATCGCGATCTATGCAAAGACCAGTTTTATTAACATCGATGGATATCAGACGTTATATGAGAAAAATGATAGAACAAGAAATTTATGAATTACCCGTTTTATCTTATCAAGAGCTAACTCCTGAAATTAATATTCAACCACTGGCAAGGGTAGAGTTATGAAAAATTATTTAAATACTGCCTTCTTTCATAATCACTTTGAAGGTTTAGTGAAAAGAGCTAAACGCATCTTCGATATCAGTAAATTCATTAATCAATTCCATAAATCCACCTACTTCAAACAAGCTACGAACAGCTGGCTTCATGCCTACAATCGCTACTGGGTAGTCTTTGGACGGGAGTTTTTTAATCGCATCAAGGATTATGCGCAAGCCATCGCTCGATATATAAGTCAAATCCGTGAAATCAAAAATAATATTTTGCATCCCTTCTTCCAACGCTGTTTGAAGCAAGGCATCCAATTCAAGCAAAGATGGCTTACTCATATCGCCAGAAGGCTGAATCACAAAAGTGTTATCCCTGCCAAAAGTATGAATGCTCATTCTGAGAAGGTGAAAAGTTAATAATTCTAATTCTATCCCGATATTGTAAAAATAAAAAATTATTTAATTATGAAGCGTGAACCTAATCTCGATGAGCTACGAACAGCCCCGCTAGAACTGAGAGTACTCTATGGTCCTCAGTCAGGGAGTCGTCTAACTCTTTTCCCAGGAGATTATCAGCTTGGTACTTCAGATGATTGCACCATCATCTTAACCGGCCCTCGTATTGAAGCTACGCACGCAAAACTAATAGTAGAAGATGGGCAAACTAGCATTAGTCCCATAGATGGGAAAATTAATGACACTGAAGGCAATCCTATTGAGGAAAAATATAACCTTGCGTTAGGCATGCCGATAGAAATTGGAGGGGTATGGATTGCAATTGATCATCTTGATGCTGAGTGGCCGGATCCAGTTGAAGTCGCTCCTATCTCACCGGCTTCGCCAATTTCTCATCCTCCTATTCACGAGCCGATTGTTGAAGTCACTGAAGTTCAGTCAATCATTGCGAAATTTATACCCCCTCATTTACGCGCAAAATTAGGTTTATTTATTTCTTTTTCTGTATTGTTCATTATTCTTGTTTCAGGCATTTCCATCATTTTTAGTTTACAGAAAAATGAGCCTGATATTTCAAAAATAGCTACAGCACAAAACAGCTCGGTAGAGCCTCAATATTTGAATAACATCAGAGCTAAAATTTCTCTTATCACTGAAAAGAATTCAATCAAAGTATCAAGAAACAAACAAGGTGAGACAGTTGTTAAAGGCTATGTCACTAATACTGAAACAAAAAATAAAATTACTGACATTGTTCATCAGCATGCACCTAATTCACTGATTCAAATTTATTCAGAGCCTGAAATACTCGAGGCAGCTAAAAAGTTAATTGATAAAAATGAAGATAAAAATCGTACAAAAATTACTGTCGATGGAATAAATAATGGTGTGCTGAAAATAAGTGGTTCAGTCAGCAGTGCTAGCGCCAGAGATGAAGTGATTGATCTCTTCAAAACAACTATTCCAGGTGTGCTTGAGGTGGAAAGTAGTTTACTAGGGCCTGAAGAAATTGCCTTTAGATTTGAAACAGAATTAAATGATCTTGGTCTGGGCAAGCGTTTTCAGATCCTCTCGCGTCAGCCTGATTTTGTTTTACGTGGAAAGCTTACAGAAAATGAAATCCGCACTTGGGAAAACTTAGTGCAAGGCTTTAATAATAATTATGGGAATTTATTACCCATACGCGCAACTATTTCACAAATTCAAAGTAAACCACCGGTGAATGTAGAAACTATTGTCGGTGGTAATACACCCTTTGTTGTGACTACAAGCGGTCAACGAATTGGCAGAGGTGGAAATATCAACGGCAATGTACTTAGCATAGTCAGAGACAATGAAATTATATTTGATGGGAATGAGCGTTTTAGGATAGGAAGATAACAATGAACACTACTGAAGAAAAATTTAATGTAAGAAACGCACTGTTTGAAAAAGAAGATAAAACTGATGAAGAATTAGAAACGGAAATGGAGGAAAAAATTAAGGGCATTTCCGAAAGAGTTGAAGTTGAATCGAAAAAATTACAGTCGAAAAATAAGAGAGAAAAGATAAAAGCAGTACAAAAAGTTGTACAAGCAGCACTATTAATTTTTGAAGTTAAAAAACTCAAAAATTAATAGATTTTTTTTTTTTTTTTTAATGAGAATTATTATGGCTACTCTTGCTTCAACCACTTTAAGCGGTATACAAAGTTTCACTTCCAGCGTTTTATCCGCCGCTGAAGCAGTATTTAAAACACAAACAGAAGCACTACAGACAGGTGGGACATTAAGCATGGCTGCAATGATTCAGTATCAAGCTGAAACATCAAAGTTTACTTTAACTGCACAAATCATGAGTGCTATTACTAAAGAAATGATTGATACCATGAAAAGCATTGCAAATAAGATTGGTTAAACCTCTTGTTACCATCATCCTAATTGCTCAAGCCGTAGACGTGTCACTTTACCGTCTACGGTATTGAGCGCTTCAATCGCTGCGATCGCAGCATTAATGTTTTTTTCTTGAGTTTGATGCGTTAACAAGATGATGTCGGTTTGTGTTTCGCCTTCATCCGGTTCTTTTTGCAGCATAGCGTCAATCGAGATGGAAGCATCTGCCAAGATGCGGGTGATGTCTGCTAACACACCAGGTTGGTCGGACACTCTGAGTCGTAAATAATAACTCGTAATAATTTCTGACATCGGCAGGATAGGTGTATCCGCCAATGATTGTGTCTGATAGGCCAATGACGGTACGCGATACACAGGATCTGCATCAGCCAATCTAGCAATGTCGACTAAATCTGCAATCACTGCAGAAGCAGTTGGTTCAGCACCCGCACCTTTGCCGTAATAAAGAGTCGCACCCACTGCATCACCCTGAACCAAAACTGCATTCATGGCGCCTTCAACATTTGCGATTAAGCGATTTTTAGGAATCAGTGTGGGATGTACACGTAGTTCGATACCTTGGGCAGTACGTCGGGTGATACCTAATAATTTAATGCGATAACCGAGTTGTTCTGCGTAACGAATGTCAATTGCTTGTAAATTGGTAATGCCTTCTACATAGGCTTTGTCAAATTGCACCGGTGTACCAAATGCAATCGCTGACATGATGCTGGCTTTATGTGCTGCGTCTATGCCTTCGATGTCAAAGGTGGGATCAGCTTCGGCATAACCCAATCGTTGTGCTTCCTTTAGCACGGTGGCAAAGTCCAAACCTTTATCACGCATTTCAGAGAGGATGAAATTGGTGGTGCCATTGATGATGCCAGCTACCCACTGTATGCGATTTGCTGTTAAGCCTTCACGTAGGGCTTTAATGATAGGTATTCCACCTGCTACCGCTGCCTCAAATGCAACGATCACGCCCTGCTCTTCAGCTGCTTTGAAAATTTCAGTGCCGTGCTTTGCGAGTAGTGCTTTATTCGCGGTGACTACATGCTTACTATTGGCAATCGCTTGCATGACGAGTTCACGTGCAATGCCATAACCACCGATGAGTTCAATCACGACATCAATGTCAGGACGATTCACAACTAAGTGTGCGTCACTCACCACTTCAATATCACCACCCGTAATTTCTTTGGCGCGCGCTGTATCCAGATCAGCCACCACAGCAATTTCAATACCGCGACCAGCGCGTCGTATGATTTCTTCTTGATTACGCTTTAAAACAGCGAATGTACCTGCACCTACTGTGCCTATGCCTAGCAGGCCTACTTTAATTGGTTTCATGTGTGATCTATGTTGCTGTTATGAGGAAATTAGGCACGCGCATGTAAGCGTCGATAGCCATCAAGGAAGTGAGCAATTCGTCCAACCGCTTCGGTTAAATCATCGGTATTGGGTAAGAACACAACTCTGAAATGATCGGTAGTAGAGCAATTAAATCCTGTGCCTTGTACGATCAGTACACGCTCAGCTGCTAATAAATCATAAGCAAATTGCTGATCATCTTCAATTGGATAAAGCTTAGGATCTAACTTAGGAAACATATACAAAGCAGACTTAGGTTTGACGCAAGTCACACCGGGAATCTCTGTTAAGAGTTTGTGCGCCAAATCACGTTGACGTAGTAAGCGACCACCTGTTCCCACTAAATCATTAATGCTTTGATAGCCACCGAGTGCAGTTTGAATTGCATACTGACCTGGCGCATTGGCACATAAACGCATAGAGGCCAACATGTTCAAGCCTTCTATGTAATCTTTAGCATGTTTTTTCTCACCTGAGACTATCATCCAACCAGCACGATATCCGCAAGAACGATAATTTTTTGAAAGTCCATTGAAGGTGATAAATAAAACATCATCAGCAAGTGACGCTAGCGAAGTATGTTGAGCACCGTCATACAGCACTTTGTCATAGATTTCATCAGCAAAAATAATCAGTTGATGTTGACGAGCGAGTTCTACGATTTGCTGTAACAACTCAACCGGATATAAAGCACCGGTTGGGTTATTCGGATTGATGACAACAATGGCGCGTGTATTCGAATTGATTTTTTTGCGCATGTCTTCTATGTCAGGCATCCAGTCGGCTTGCTCATCACAGACATAATGCACAGGTGTGCCACTAGAAAGACTGACTGCTGCTGTCCACAATGGATAATCAGGTGCAGGGACTAATACTTCGTCACCAGTGTTGAGCAATGCATTCATGCTCATGACGATTAATTCTGAGGCGCCATTGCCTAGATAGATGTCATCAATGGTGACACCTTCTATATTTTTTTCTTGGCTGTATTGCATGATCGCTTTACGCGGTGCAAACAAGCCTTTGGAATCGGTGTAACCGGAGGCATTGCCCATGTTGCGTATCATGTCTTGCACGATTTCATCGGGCGCATCAAAACCAAACACGGCCAAGTTGCCGATATTGAGTTTTATGATTTTATGGCCTTCTTCCTCCATCTGTCGTGCTTTTTCCAGCACTGGACCACGTATGTCGTAGCAAACATCCGCTAGTTTTTTCGATTTTTGGATTTGTCTCACAGCTGTTTCTCGCTCAAAAAATGCAGGCGCTAATCAACACAGTGTTGCAGCGCGAAAAAAACAACCATTTTGCCCCAAATTAGGCTGTCTTATCAATGTTTATAGCGGATTTTGGCGGGCATTTCAGCGCGGTTCGGGCTAAAATTGCGGCCATTATGAAGCTACACACCACCTCCACGCAGCAATACCAGACCGTTACTGGTTATGAAGAGAATTGGGTCGAGATTAATGCGATTCAATTTACTCACAGCTTATTAGTTATGCCTGAACAGGCTCCTGTAAATTGGAATGTAAGCGCCTTCTCCTCACTTACAACTGAGCATTTCTCAGAAATTGAATCCCTAGAGCCTGATGTTGTCATACTTGGCACGGGTAATCGGCAGCATTTTATTCATCCACAACTGATCGCGAATTTAACCGCACGCCGGATAGGGGTGGAATGTATGGATAATCAAGCAGCTTGTCGAACTTATAATATTTTGATGGCCGAGGGCCGTAAAGTCGCTCTAGCTCTTATTTTGTCCGCTTAGTTTTTTAGTGTTTGCTGAATCTGATGGCAGCATTGGGATAAATATCCCTAAGCTTATGCGGTTAATAGAGCTATGACTTAGGCAATGCGGTACATTGCTCACAAATTTCAATCATTTGCCAGGAGACGTTATTTTGTCTGACCGCCCTTCTATTTTGAATATGACCGTGCCCGATTTTTCAGCCGAAATGACGGGCGATACGCCTTTTCAACTCAGCGCCTATCAAGGTAAGAATGTAGTGCTGTATTTTTATCCTAAGGACAATACACCGGGTTGCACCACAGAGAGCATGCAGTTTCGTGACTTGCATCCTGAATTCGCAGCGGCTAACACTGTCGTCTTTGGTATTAGTCGCGATAGTCTGCGATCGC
>JAIXOW010000084.1 GCA_027486615.1 Oxalobacteraceae bacterium
TATAGGGGTAAAGATTGTTTTATTGATTATTTATTCCAAAGGTGAGCTCAAAAACATCATGAATGCCTTGTTGTATTATTAAATCTTCTGATGTTTATCCAATCCTCGGTGTTTAAATTTTTCTATCAGCAGTTGCATACATTCAAAACTTTATATTGTATTTGCAATTTGCTTAACTGATACTGATAACAGAAATGAATGGACTGATACTGATAACAGAAATGAATGGATATGTTAAGATTGTCATTATTATTTTTCCGATAGGTGACGCTAAAGTATGAGCATGAAAATTCCGTATCTTGATGATTAAATTATTTTTTCACAAAACAAGATCAAACATTAATAATATCAAAATTATTTTTATCTTTATGGTAAAATAATTATAATCAATATAGAAAATTGAATTATGTAATGTTTCTGTGTTTGCGTTTGCATGTTAGGAAAGTCAGTCATATTCTTCAGTTTAAATTAAAATATTATTGAATAATAAATAATAATGATAAGAAATGGAAATAAAACCGGCATAATGATGAGGTAGAAAATAGTCTACACCCACATAAACATAAAGATCAAAAAGCAATCTGACTCTGACGAATGTTAAAATCACATACACATATTAAGATTAGAATCCTCAATATTTAAAATGAAAAAAACATTTTACACACACTTGCAATTTCGAAATCATTTTTTATTCTGAAGATCTACTAAAATGAAAAATGACATTTTCTTTCAAGCGAAAGGAGAATTTTGATATGAGGTCATTTAGGTCTTGCAATTTTTGTCTCAAAATATTAAATGATTGAGATTGATGTTGAGGTTGAGTATTTTGATTCATCCTCACCATCATTAGATAATTCTTGATCTCTTCAATCCGGATATTAGTGCTTTGAATTTCATAATGTGATAAGATGTTTTTGATGTCATTATCCGGTATTATTTTAGCTATCCAATGCCTTTCAGCAGTTTCAAAAATAAGAACCAGACGATCAAATTCTTGCTCCATGCTATATCGATATGTTATTAGTTATTAGTTGTAGTGTGGTTGTAGCGATTAGCGATCCTGAAAAAAGTAATGATTATAAGTGCTAGTGCTAATGGCTGCTGCTGCTTATTCCTATTGATATGAATATTTGTTTCTTAGACTTAGAACTTTTAGAAGAAATTTTCTTACCTTCTCTGCGGCTTACGAGTAAAAGTAAAAAAACGAGAGTTATGAAGTGTGAATTAACTGTTGCAAAGTCTTTCTTAAAATGATTTAATTCTAGAGCTGTAAAAAACGTTTAGCTTCAAGACGTTATCGCTGTCGGATGTGTGAGGAAAAACGTGTTTTTGTTTGTTATCGTGTGAGGAAGTATTATTATTATTATTATTATTATTATTGGGATTGGGTGAGGAAGTAATTCATATACTTCCCTCCCCTTTCTCATGTTGATAATATTACAATGTCGCCCATGTTAAAACGTTTGAGGAAGACGCTTGGAGAGTCTGGCGTTGTTAGCATCTGACTATAACGTTATGTCGGCGTTATTGAAGTTGAAAATGTCTTTATAGGTCTCTGAAATGCTAATAATGCTCTCGCTCTCGCCAGGTAAGTCCTCTTTTTCTTTGAAAAATCCGATTTTACTCATAATTACTACCGCATTCTCCGACTACTAGTCAACGTCTCAAGTAAGTAAATTTAAATTCAACACATTTTTAAAAGTTTACAAGTATTTGACTTTGACAATAACAAGTTATGTTTTTGCAGGATGGCAAACAACCTCGATCGATTATATCATGTCACAACGAAACTTCTCTACGCAGCAGCTCTTGAGAAGAGGTTCAAAACTTGGTTGCTAGAAAGGCATATCGTTCCTGAATCAGAACATCCTACCATTGAAGCGTCGTTTGTGGAATGTTTGCAATTTCTTGTTGCAATCGAAAACAATGAAAACGCTCGGCAAAATTTTGACATGTTTAAAAGAAAAGTTGGAACTCTTGTATTAACCATTAATGCGAATAAACAACAATAAATTTTCTCTAAAAGCAATAATTATTTTTTACTTTTAAAAATGTCGGAATATTTTTTGGGTCAGGACTTTTTACCTCAAAAGTAGAAGTAAAGTTGAGAAAAAATAATCAGGTATCTATAAGTGCAAATTATGTTTATATAGATGCATCTATGCAAAATTTTAGAACATTTTTCATTTTATTGAGATAAGATGAGGATAAGATAAGATATTTCATTTAAAAATTTTTCGATTTCGATTTTCATTCTAGTTCTAGTGAGAATAGGAATATAAAAAGAAAGATGAAGATGAATCTAGATTGGGAGTTAAAGTTAAAGTTAAACTTCTATCTAGCTGTAGACTGGATGATAAGGTTATCAAAGAAAATGACCTCAATGTATGAACGAGTGTAGTGTAGTTGTTAGATTACCATTTCGGCAATGAAGACTATGCAAAATTTTGCAGCATTTTAATTTTATTTCTGCCATTATCTATCATTATCATTTTTTAGCTTAGCTTCTGTTGGTGTTAGCATAAATAGTATAGTTATAGTTATAAAGAGAAAAAATTCTTGACAGACACTATATCAATATCAACCTCAAGGATATAAACTTAAGAATTTCTGTACAAAATGATAATGATAGCTATAGTTTGATTTGAGCTTGAATCATGTTCATGTTAGTATCATTGAATATCTAGCTCTAGCTATACCATTTTTTAGTTTTAAAATTTTTTCGATTTCGATTTTCATTCTAGTGAGAATATGATAGACTGTAATTGTTTTTTCACACACGCTACTATTTCACAGCCACAGTGACTGTAGTTAGTTGGAAATTTTAACCCTTCAGATGAGTAATAGTAATGAGTATTTGACGACCGTGACCACGCACCTGTCCCGGTTGTAGTCTATTCTCATTCTCAAGCTCAAGGAGGGTGTGTATAATCAAGAAAAAGAAAGCTTAAGGTATACTACTACTACGTTTACGTTCGCGTGCGAAAATTTATCTTCGCTCTTTATCTTCTCTTTATTCGCATTTGTCGTTCAAAAGTCTTTCTGAAATATTCTCAAAAAGATTTTGACAAAGGATATATTGCTATTGATAGTTATTTAAAATCTTTTTCTGGTGATAATCTCAGTTTCTGAAACTGAAACTGAAAGATAAAAATGACAATGACAATGACTACGACTTCTATCACATCTGAGTCCAAGAGCTTTTCCGATTATGAAAATATCAAGTATGAAACATCTTCTGAGAATGAATAAAGATGAAGAGAACTTCAACCTGAAAACATCGAGCTCGAAAAAAGAGAAGGTGAAAACAGAACCAAAAAATGTGAAAACGAAAGTATCTTTTGCAGCTGCAGCATTACCAGGGGAGAAAAAGTTTGAAAAGATGAGAGATAAAGATAAAGATGTTAAAGCTAAAGATAGTAAAACTATCTATAACACTGACACTAAAACTAAATCTTCATCTTCATCATCTAAAAAGAATAAGAACAAGATCAAGAAAAAATCCGAGTCCGTGGTGTTTGATGAATCAGATGTTATTGCTGGCATGCGCGATGAAAGTCTAAAATCTCAGACTCAAAGAATCGAACTCGCTTCAAGTTTTCTGATTGAGACTCACTCAATCTCAATCATTGTTGATGAAGATGAACTCGGAATGAAGCATTTTTCTTATCCGGGAATTGTCTTTATCCGTAATATTAAGCATGACAATGACCATGTGAATTGCTTTGAATTCAATATTCCCATGACAATACCTTCTAAATCTTTTATCTTTAAGTTTAATCCGTACTTAGCTGAGATGACATTTGAAGATGTCAGGTTAAGAATTATTTATCTCATGACTGAGAAAGGTCTATCAATTTGTGAAATAGCAGAGATTATGAAATTCGCATCACATGTTTTTGACGTTATCCACAACAATATCTGCCGAGGGAAATATAAATATAAAGCAATTGAAATTATGACTGATAATGACACAGCGATAGGGGGATAGTGATAACAATACTGAAAAAAAAAAAAAAAAAACATTTTGACCGGTCCCAGTCATTGGTGGAAACAACTGATACCGATGTTGAGAAATTTCAGAAAGAAAATTTCATTGTCTTAAGCTTCTCTTGAGAGTGCTCTCATTTTGTGAATCATCTCTTGAATTTTTTTAGTAGGTTGCGGTTGCGCTAATCGCAAGCGTTTTGCTTTTTCAATTTTAAATTAATGTTTGAATTTTTTGTAATAATCGAATGTTTTTATATGACTCTATTTCTAAAATTATAAAAATAACCGGTATTTAAACTTGTAATTTTTTTATTTAACATCTTTGAGTTTGAGTCAAACTAAACTTATACATGCATAGAAAGAAACATTTTATTACTTTTAGGTTTTGAAATTTTTCATTTTCACTTTTAGGTCTGAATCCGAATCTGAATACGAAAACTTAGTGAAGAATTTTTTCACTTTCGGATAATTTCGATTTCGTTGAAATTTTTTTACTTTCAATCATTTTCAGATTTTGAAAATTATTTCCCATCCTTCATCTTACGGATTCAGATTCAGATTCAGACCTAAAAGTAAAAGTGAAAAATTTCAAAACCTAAAAGTAATAAAATGTTTATTTCTATGCA
>JAIXOW010000340.1 GCA_027486615.1 Oxalobacteraceae bacterium
GAGGCTTTGCCACCATCCCTGCTTATTTAGCCGATATGTTTGGTACACAATTTGTGGGTGCGATTCATGGTCGTCTATTAACTGCATGGTCAACCGCAGGTATTCTAGGACCGGTAGTGGTGAACTACATGCATGACATGCGTCAAGAAGCAAAAGTGCCTTTTGATCAAATCTATAGTCCTATCTTTTACGTGTTGGCAGGTATGTTGGTAGTGGGTTTAATTGCGAACTTACTTGTCCGTCCAGTAGCTGAACATCATTTCATGTCACCTGAAGAATTAGCTGAAGAGAAAAAACGTGCACATGAAGTGTCACTAGCCGCGTTGAATAGCAGCACGAGTAGTGAAGCAGGTGAGAGCAGTAAAGCGATAGCTATATTTGCTTGGTTAGCAGTTGGATTACCACTTGCTTATGGTATTTGGGTCACACTACAAAAATCAGCGGTATTGTTTAAATAATTTTTTAAGTGACACATTAAAAACCCCGGCCTTAGTGCTGGGGTTTTTTTATAGGTAAATTTTTGCGGACGATTACGCTACGCTAATCGTCCCTACGACGGCATGCCTGATTTTGTAGGTGCGATTAGCGCAGCGTAATCGTACGCACCTAATATCAATTTCAACTAAAACCAAGACAAAATTTTATCTGTTGATTTTTGTGTTTTTGCGCGGGGTGGTTTAATGGGTGTGCCTGCTACTATCCATCCCACCAGTGTTTCTCCGGTATGACAAAAAGCTTGATTTAAAATTTGATCACGCACTTTTCCGCCACTAAGCATTTTTCCGGCGTAGCCCATAGCGTGTAAGGCATTCAATGCATTTGTGATGGCTCCGCCTATACATGCCCATTGTTCATGCGCCGGTACCAGTGGATGAGCAAGATCGATACGTGCAACGACTGCAATCGTGACAGGTACTTGTAATGCACGTGAACGTTCTATGCGACAGGATTCTTCGGACTTGCCTTCGCGTTTTGCATAAGCTTCAAACAGATCAGCTAAACGTTCACGCGCTGATCCTTCTACGATAACAAATCGAAAAGGGATGAGTTCGTTATGGTCAGGTGCGCGCAAGGCAGCTTGCGCAATGAGTTGTAACTCTTCTTTACTAGGGCCGGGTTCGGCCAGATCTTTACCGCCTAATGAATAGCGTTGCAGTAGTGGTGATAGTGAATCAATAGAGTTCACTTGAGATGTCAAAAAACTTAGAGAATCTTAGCGCGATGGGTGATGAGTGCTTCACGAACAATCGCTAGCATTTCCGCATCTTGTTTATTATCGATGCTAGCAATAATCGCTTTGCGCATTGGCGGTGCCCAGAAGCGTTTTATATGACCAGCAATATCTTCTAAGGCTTGTTTTTGATCAGGCATGCTTTCAAAGAAAGTACCAATTTTATTTGCCATGTTGATGAGATTGTTCGCGTCCATAGTTTGATTCCAGTTTGTTTTTTAATTCACGAGTATGCGTTCATGATGCGCATAAATTACATGCGAGTCGCTTTTTACAAAACCAGCTAGTGTGACATTCGCTTGCTCTGCCAATTGAATAGCAAGGCTGGTCGGTGCAGAGAGTGCAGCGATGATTCCTATGTTCATACTGGCTGCTTTTTGTACCATTTCATAACTGGCACGACTGGTTATTAACACTGCGCCTTGCGAAAAATCTGTCTTAACTTTAACTAGAGCACCGATTAACTTATCCAATGCATTATGGCGACCTACATCTTCACGTACACAACTAATCATGCCATCAGCTTGCATCCATGCAGCTGCATGAGTTGCACCACTGCGTTGTTGTAGTGGCTGTAGTTGCTGCATAGCGTGCATACCTGCAAATAACAAGCTAGCGTGCATGCTATGTTGATGATTGACAGGCGCTGGATGACGAATAGCATGCTCGAGTGATTCAGCGCCACATAAACCACATCCAGTACGGCCTGTTAGATTACGACGTTTATCTTTTAAAAGCATGAAGCGTTCAGCTGCTATGCGCATCTCAACTTGTATGCCTTGTTCTTGCTCTACAACTTCACACTCATATAACTCAGAAGCGTCCCGCAATATGCCTTCTGTCAGTGAAAAACCTAATGCAAAATCTGCTAAGTCAGCTGGTGAGGCAAGCATGACTGCATGAGAGATGCCGTTATAAACCAGTGAAACCGGTGTTTCAACTGCAACGATGTCATCTGCAGCACTTAAATGCCCGGCTTTCCAACGCTGCACTTGTACCGGTTCTAATACTTCAGAACCGGTAGCAAGCGCTACGGGGTTGCTAGCTTTACCCATTTTATAAAGACATCACTCAGTTAAACACGCAACAGCTTATGCATTACTTGTTTCAGCTTTGGCTAATTCCAGTTGCTCTTTATTGAAGCGACTATATTCTTTCTGCCATTCTGAAGGTTGGGTCACTGGCATGACTTGTACTGCTGTGACTTTATATTCCGGACAGTTAGTCGCCCAATCCGAGTTATCGGTTGTGATTACATTCGCACCCGACTCAGGGAAATGGAAGGTTGTATACACCACACCTGGTTGTACATTCTCAGTGACGGTGGCACGTAGTACTGTTTCACCAGCACGTGAGCTAATGCCTACCCATGCATCTTGTTGAATGCCGCGTTCTTCTGCGTCATGTGGGTGAATTTCCAACCTGTCTTCGGAATGCCATTTCACATTCTCAGTACGACGTGTTTGTGCACCTACGTTGTATTGAGAAAGAATACGACCTGTGGTCAGGATCAATGGGAATTTACGTGTGACTTTTTCATCGGTAGGCACGTATTTAGTAACAAAGAATTTACCTTTGCCACGTACGAATTTATCGATGTGCATGATAGGTGTGCCGTTTGGCGCTTGATCATTACAAGGCCACTGCACGCTACCAAGTTGTTCTATCTTTTTAAAGCTCACACCGGTGAAGGTCGGAGTGAGTGAAGCGATTTCATCCATGATCTCTGATGGATGGTTATAGTTCATGTTGTAACCTAGCGCATTGGCTAACAGTTGAGTGACTTCCCAATCTGAATAACCTGCTTTAGCTGGCATGACTTTGCTTACACGTGAGATACGACGTTCAGCATTAGTAAACGTACCATCTTTTTCTAAGAATGATGAACCAGGTAAGAATACATGCGCGTACTTTGCAGTTTCATTCAAAAATAAATCTTGAACGACGATGCATTCCATAGAGCTCAATGCATTGGTGACATGTAGCGTATTTGGATCGGATTGAACAATATCTTCACCCTGACAATACAAGCCCATGAAGGTGCCATCCATTGCAGCATCAAACATATTCGGAATACGCAGGCCTGGTTCTGGATCTAGTGTCACACCCCATCTTGCTTCAAATTCAGCGCGTGCTGTGCTATCAGAAATATGACGATAGCCAGGCAATTCATGTGGGAAGGAACCCATGTCACACGAACCTTGCACATTATTTTGGCCGCGTAATGGATTAACACCTACACCTTCGCGTCCCACATTAC
>JAIXOW010000290.1 GCA_027486615.1 Oxalobacteraceae bacterium
AGTAATAAGCGCACTGGATGAGCACGCCACTCACTCCATAACAACCAGCGAATAAGAGTTATTTGCATGATGCAAATTCTTTATTACCTGTAATGTCGGTTAAGCCATCACGTGATAATAAAAGTACACGATCAGCAGTCGCAGCAGCTAATGCGGAATGTGTTACTAAAATAGCAGACGCATTTGTTGCCCGTATTTCCCGTTTTAATAATTGCAAAATATCTTGTGCAGTATCAGGATCTAAATTACCGGTCGGTTCATCTGCCAGTAGTAATCTAGGTTGGTGCACTAAAGCACGGGCTATAGCAACCCTTTGCATTTCTCCGCCTGATAATTGGCGCGGGAAATCATCACCTCTATCTTGTAAACCTACTGCAGATAACAGTTGCTGTGCTCTATCCAGAGGAAGATGATTTAACACTAAGGGAAGAGCAATATTTTGTAATAAAGTCAGATGCGGCAATAAATGGAATGCTTGAAAAATAAATCCACATTTTTCACGTCTTAATAAAGTAGCAGCCTCGTCATTTAAAGCACTAATATCTACGCCATCTATATAGATTTTTCCGCTATTGGGTTTATCTAAGCCTGCGATTAGATTCAATAAACTGGATTTACCGACCCCAGAGTCGCCCATAATGGCGACATATTCACCGGACGCGATGGATAACTCTACATTCTTAAGAACATGGCGCTGGCCATAGGCTTTATTGAGTGAATTGCATTGCAAGGAAAAAGGGGATTCAGACATGGCACAGAGGGTATGTAGGAGTGCGCAGAGTGTAGCAAGTCTGCACATTTGCTGCTGCGAACTCCCTTTTTTCCAAAGAATAATTAAAATGGTTAAAATAAATACATCAATTTTTTCAGACCGGAGGAATTATGAAAAAACTAGCCATCTTATCAATAGTATTTTTCTTAGCAAGCTGCGGAACAGTTGGAGGACTTGTATCGGGTGCGGGAACAGACCTACAAAAAGCTGGGGAATGGATTAAGAAGAAATAAAGTAAATCCTATTTTTTCTATTGAAAATTCAATAATGAGAAAATAATTTTGTTGAGTTTTATCGCTTCAGTTTTATGAATTAGGATCTAACAAAGAAAGTAAATGTCTTTGGTTATATTTCAAAGCCGTCGTATACGCAGTTTCACCATCCTGATTAATTTGAGTAAGTAATGATTTTTTATCTGTCATCCAATTAAGTAATTCTTTAACAGCATTCAGATATCCACCTTCCACGGCATAAAAGAGTGCTGAGTTGTTCGATGTATCAATAATTTTAATAAGCACGGATGGATCTTTCACAAAGACAAGCAATAACCTGAGACCTAGTATATTACCTAAGCCTGCTGCAATCATAAGACTCGTCAGACCAGAATGCATTTTTGTTTCAGCTAAAAAAGAAGGATTTCTAACATTCTGAAGAATAAGTTTAGCAATTCCTAGTCTGTTATATTTTATGGCGATCATTAATGCGTTAGATCCATCCTTCACCTCAGCATAAATCAGTTTTTCTTTATCACTGACTGAGCGAAACAATTTTTCAGTAGCTTCAATATAACCCTCCTTAATAGCGATCATGAAAGCATTAATTCCTTCACGACTACTATCAAGAATCAGTGAATCTTTATCACTCGTTGTTTGTAAAAGCAAATCTATCATTTCTATATTATTGTTTTTCACTGCCACCATGAGAAGCGACGTTCCATTCACGTTTTTCTTATGAATTATTTTTTCAATATCTATATTTGATCGAACAATTAATTTAGCTAGTGCTATATTGTCATCATTGATAGCGCCAAATAAAACATGAAAATTTTCCTCAAGTTACTCTGGAATTAAATTTTTATTAATTTCTTCTAGCTTATTAACAGATGACGATGGGCTTGATTTTTCTCTCTGATGAACTGGTCGTAAAACATCTAGCATAGTGTGGTAATTATTTTTAACGGCAATGTCATAAGCAGTTTCACCACGCAGAGTCATTTGTGAGAGCAGCAGATCTGAATCGAGTGTTTCATTGAGTAATACTTTGATTGCTTCTGTTCTTTTTCGTGCTACCGCAAACATGAGCGCTGTATTTCCATTTGCATCTGCTAACTGTGCTAAAGAATTTTTATTTTTTACCTTGTCCAACAGAGTTTTGATGATTTTTGCGTTCCCCGTTTCAGCAGCATGCATAAGGCTGCTTAATCCTGCATAGTGTGATGTTTGGGCTAGGTGATCGGGATTGCTAACATGCTCTAGTAAAATCGTCACCATCTCATGTAAATTAAATTCTATTGCGTAGCTCAGTGTATTCATCCCATTCATATTTGATGCATATATAAGCTTATCTTTATCGCTGACGGAATTTAATAAAAGTGAAATGATATCGAATCGTCCCTTGCTTTCATTACGTATTGCATAAAAAATTGCATTATTATCTGGAATATTTGAATGGATAAAATCATTCTTATCATCAATGAAGTTTAAGCAAAATTCAATTTCTTGAATTGGCGAATACGTCAATAAAGTTATAAGGTTTGTTGCGCCTTTTTCATAATTTGCATTCAAAAATTCTCTCATATTAAAATTTTCTATGGACATTCCAGTAGAAATATAAGGGGAACCCATATCATTTTTTTTATTTAAATATCTATTTCTGTGATTTGATATTAGCCCATAAGATAGAAAATATTTGAAACTTGTAAGTAAGTCATATTTTTCTAGAATATTTTTAACTTCTGGAATTTCTTTTGCATAGTCTAGTTGCATAGGGCTCATTAAAATAATTTTTCCTTCACTTTCTGCCATTTTTACTTGCGATGAAACAAAGTAATTAATAGCTTGTACATGCTTATCTTCTATCACGGTTAATTCATGCATGACACTCTCCATGAAATCACCGAATGATTGTCCCGCAATAGGATTATTTTGTTTTGTTAGCCATGAAGCAAGTTCAAACTTCCCAAGAATAATTGCGTAATACATTGCATTTGCTCCTAGTTTTTTCTTTTTATTCTCTTCTTGTAGCGATATTAGTTCTGGGTAAATTGCAGCTAGTTTTTGTAATTCTTTTAATGAACTAGATTTTTCTTTTTTTAATAAATTAAACCATTCACTTTTTGCTTGTTGTCGACTAATAGATTTATTTTTTGAGTTGTGTTGATATTCTTTTACCTTATATTTTTTAGCTTCATCATTTTTATTATTATCATTAGTAATTGGCTGATTTTTTAAATTAATTTTCTCTTTTCTAACTGTGATGGTTGGAATTGTTGCAGCTGTTTCTAAGGGTAGTTGATTTATATTTATTGTTGATATGTTGTTTGCATAGGTATTTTGTGAAAATTTAAATGGAACTGAAGTCCAGTCCTGCTCTTTTAAATGCGAATTTTTATGAATTAAAGTTTTTTGTTCAGTTTGTTTTTCAGTAGTCGTTCCGCGGTAGGTCGGACCACGTTTTGCTACAGCTAGTGATGAGGGTAGTTCTGCGTGATGTTTATCTTCATCTTGGAGCTCACTATTTTCTTCAATCTCTACAATGTTAGTCTGTTTTAATGTGCCATTGAATTCAAGAATAGCTGATTCAATTTGTTGAATGATGACTGGATGATTGGTTTTAAGTAGGTGCTGTAGTAAATTTTGATACTCATCGATAAAAATTATGTCGATTTGTATGCCCATATGTATCGTTTCTAACGTAGCCAACTTTTCTTCATTGTTAAAAATAATAGTCTTGTTTTTATTATTTCTCTTTAAGTAATTGAGTAATGTGGGAAGAGATTTATTCAGTGACCCAGATTTTTGTAGTGATTGAAATATGACTGATTTGCTTTCTAAGGAGGCTAGAGTGCGAAGTGCTAATAATATCGAAACGCTACTAATGTCATCCTGATGCCAATTTTTAATATTATCGAGTACTGATCGTAATATAAAAATCAAGCTAGATTGTTGTTGAGATGGGATTAGTTTATTTTGGTTGAAATAATCTAATGCTGATAGCAGTCCACTACTATTAACAGATGATTCTAGCCATGTTAATTTTTCTTTTTGACAAAGCTGTTTGCAGATTTTTAAAATTGCAATGACTGCTTCTGATAATGTTGACTTGCTTAATATTGTTGTGGAGTTTTCTCGTGCTTGTATCCAGCGAGAGACTGATTTTATGAAGCTAGCAATATTTATGACTGCTTGAGGATTGGCATTGTATTTTTCATCTGATTTATAGATAACAAAGGTGCTAACTAATTTCTGCATTGCTAGCCCACTCAGGCTAGTGCAATTGCCGACTAATTTATGTTCGTATAGGCAGCGCATAAAATTACAGCAATTTGTAAGTGAATTTAATTCACCATAATTATTAAGCGTAAAGCTTTGTTGATTAATCCGATCGCAAATGTAATTGACTGTCTCGCGTAGCGACTCATCCTCTACATTTAATATCTTCTGTTCTATTCCATCTTTTAATGTGTTTGTTACATTAATTAATTCAATGATATTGCATTTATTTAGCCATACATCGTTAGATAGAAAATATTGACATAAGCCATTGACTGTTTCACTCCATGCTAGGCGATTAGATTTTCCTTCTGCATTATTTTCAATGTTATTTATTTTTAAATGAATCATGGTATTGAGCTGAACCATGCACTTGCTGAGCTGCTTACTTGTGAGCCAGTCGGCATCAGCCGAGCCATTAGCCCAATTTTGTAGGCGTGTTAGTGTGAGCTGAAAGATTTGTTTTATGGCTTTGTCATGGCGATTAAGCAGGTCTTTTTTCATGCCTCGGCTATACCAGTTGAGAATATTCAGTAGTTTGCCGCTATGAAGTGATCCATGCTGTATTGGTTTGATTAGCACTAAGCAAAAATTTGCACTGATATGCGTTAATTTTTCTTGATACTTTATGCATTGCTCTGGCGACAAAAAACTATCATTCAGTGGATTGGCTAGTGCTGACAGTCCTATGCATAGAGTATGAATAGTCTCAATATCTATTTTGTTGCCTAGCGCTTCTTGGTAATCGAGGTGTTGTTGAATTTTATTGAAGAACTGAGGTAGTTGTGACCGTAGTTGATCACATTGTTTGCTTAGTTCAGTCTGACTGCCTTCTAGAAGTAAAATGCTTTCAGCATTTTTCAGCTTCTGACATACGATTTCTATTTCATTGAATTCGGGTGTTCTTTTTTTTTGTAAATTTGAAATTGCGAAATGCAATTCCTTTAGTATCGTTTGGCTATTACATGGTTCTAGCTGATTTTTTTCTTGTTGCGATTGTATTCTTGGACTATTGAGTATTGATTTTGATGCATCTTTATTCAGACTAGTGATGCGATTGTTTATTAAAGCTTGATTTGAGGATGAGGGTTGATTGTTTTTTTCTGAACGTGGTGTCATAGCAGCTTAAGGAGGAATGAAAATCCGAGCTACTAGGTGGCAACCTAGTAAGTCGAGTTCCTGCTTAAGGCTACGAGCTTGATGCGTTATTTATTTACTTGCACACCCGTTGTGCCATCTTGAATATTGCCAATGACAGCAGCTTCTGCAAATCCATGCGCATGGAAACAAGCCATCACTGCATCTACTTCATCTGACGCACAGGTAACGAGTAAACCACCTGAAGTTTGTGGATCGCAGAGCAATGCTTTTTGAACATCACTAATGCTGCTATCAAGTGTTATATCTTGATGATAGCCATTCCAGTTACGAGCAGAAGCGCCTGTAATAAAACCTTGTTCTGCTAATGCTAATACTTGGCTAAGAAATGGAACAGATGAGAGTTGAATATTGACTTGCACATTTGCACCACGAGCCATTTCTCTTGCGTGGCCTAGTAATCCAAATCCAGTGACATCTGTCATAGCATGCACTCCTTTGAGTTTTGCCAAATCTTTGCCAGCAGTATTGAGTTTGGTTGTGCTTTGTATCATCGCTTTATATCCATCTGCATCCAGCGCATTTTTTTTCAATGCGGCAGAGAGCACACCTACTCCTAAGGGTTTCCCGAGTATGAGTTGATCGCCTGCTTTAGCGTTTGCATTGCGTTTTATGTGGGATGGATGCACTAAGCCCATGACGACTAAGCCATAGATAGGCTCTACAGAATCGATAGTATGTCCACCTGCGATAGGAATACCTGCCTCAGCGCAGATAGCTTCGCCGCCTGCCAAAATTTTACCTATCGTATCTACGGGTAATTTATCAATCGGCATACCAACTAATGCCAGTGCCATGATAGGTGTTCCTCCCATGGCATACACATCAGAGATTGCATTGGTTGCTGCTATACGTCCAAAGTCAGTAGGATCATCGACGATGGGCATAAAGAAATCAGTAGTAGCAATCAGTGCTTGTTCATCATTCAGTAGATAGACTGCAGCATCATCGGCTGTTTCTATGCCGACTAATAATTGTGGTGGTACTGGAAAGCCTTGTGATTGTTTGAGTATGTCAGCTAATACACCGGGTGCGATTTTGCAGCCGCATCCACCTCCATGTGAAAACGAAGTCAGTCGGAGTGCTTGATCGGTATTTGTTGGCATGCTGATCTCCTGCTTATTACGATGAAATAAAGAAAAACCGTACTTAAAACAACACTGGCCTCCGCATGATGCCGGAGGCCAGTGTGATCGTGCTATTGATTACATTTGCTAATTAGTTTTACTAACTAATCTCGCAAACTAATAACGCTATTTAGCCGCGACGTGCATCACTAGCGCGGTTACCTTTATAACCACCACCAGTTGCACCTTCTTTACGTGGTGCACCAGGTTTGCTAAAAGTACGCTGACCTGGTTTTGCTGGTGGACGACTACGGCCATCGCCAGGACGCCATCCATTTGGACGAGAAGGGCGTTTTGCTGCAGAAGCTGTTTTCTTAGGCTCGTAACCTTCGATGATATCAACAGGGATTAATTGTTTAGTAAAACGCTCTATACGTTTCACATTCATGCTCTCACTGTGATTCACTAACGATACTGCAATACCATTACGACCAGCGCGACCAGTACGACCAATGCGGTGTACATAATCTTCTGGGAATTTAGGTAAATCGTAATTAAACACATGGGTAATAGCAGGAACATCAATACCACGTGCTGCAACATCAGTTGCAACCAATACCTTGACTTGACCGCGACGCAAACTATCTAGCGTACGATTGCGTGCACCCTGATGCATATCACCATGTAAAGCAGCAGCTGCAAAGCCAGCAATATTCAAACGATCTGCAATCGTGTCTGCATCACGTTTAGTAGCGGTGAAGATAACAGCTTGATCAATCGAAGCATCACGCAGTAAATGATCGAGTAAACGATTTTTATGTGACAGGTCATCCACGAAATGCACACGTTGTTGAATGTTTTCATGTTTGCTGGCTGAGCCTGCAATCTGAATCACCATTGGATCACTCGTGATACGACGTGCCATATTGCCGACCATGCCATCTAAGGTGGCAGAGAACAACATGGTTTGACGAGTAGCAGGTGTCTTAGCAATGATGCGTTCTATGTCATCAATAAAACCCATATCCAACATACGATCAGCTTCATCGAGAACTAATACTTCTAAATCAGAAAAATTAATTTTGCCGGACTCCATGTGGTCGATTAAACGACCTGGTGTAGCGACTAAAATTTCTGGATTACGTGATAACAATTGCATTTGTTTTGGATAAGGCATGCCACCCAAAATTGATACAGCCTTCACACGACGCATACCACTGCCGTATTTGTCGGTTGCCGTAGTGACTTGCAACGCTAATTCACGGGTTGGTGTTAACACCAACATCTTTGGTTTAGCAGGTGAAAAACGTGGACGCTCGCCTTTGGAACGTGCAGCCTGCATTTGTTGATTGGGAGTTTTGCCTTGTGGTGCTTCTTGCGCGCCCGCTGCAAAACGATTTAAAGAAGGCAGCATGAAAGCTGCGGTTTTTCCTGATCCAGTTTGGGATGAAACAAGCAGATCTCTGCCTGCAATCGCCGCTGGTATAGCCTGCTCCTGCACTGGTGTTGGCTTGGTATAGCCAGCTTCAGTCAGTGCTTTAATAATTGAAGGATGTAGGCCTAGTGATTCGAAACTCATGGTTTTCTTTCGCGATAAATGAACACCGCGCCAGGCATAAAAATGCCGCGCGACAGCGTAAAAAAGCAACGCTAACCAACGAAACAGACGAAAACTTAATGAAAAGGTTTCGGCACAAAAGCTTTGCGCCGGGGTAGTGCTCTTAACTACAGCACTGGGGGCGGGAGGGCTTCAGGTTGATGCTTAGGGTCTGCGATGCAACTTGTGCGGCGCCATTAATCGCACCGCGGGGCGGATTGTACAGGAAAAGCTTGCTGAGCGTAGAAGAAACTTAACAAAGAACATAACAAAGTCCACGCTCAGCTGCGAGATCTGCCTAATCAGTTAGGCTTCTTCACCACCCATGCCTGCCACAACTTGTGAGAATCCACCATCGACATAAGTGATCTCACCGGTAATACCGCCGGCTAGGTCAGACAATAAGAATGCTGAGGCATTGCCGACATGTTCTAGCGTCACATTTCTACGTAAAGGTGCGTTTTCC
>JAIXOW010000043.1 GCA_027486615.1 Oxalobacteraceae bacterium
AAATGTCTTGGTACACTCAGGCACCACACAAGACTTCCTGTTAGGAAGAGACTTCACAGGCTCAGATGCCAGAGCTTTTGAAACCAACAACTTTATCTTTCTTACTGATGAACCCGATACTTACATTCAATCGGTTCATCTGGCATTGAAAAGAGGAGATCTTTGCCAAGTACCAATCATAGGCTCATCTCCGTCTCCAATGCATGTGGCATCAAATAATGTCGCGATCATCGCTCCTTTCACCAATCACAACATCATTGGTACCATTGTTAAGGATCCTACGAAGAAATATCTTCTTCCTTTGTCAGTTAATAAACTCACACCTTATGTGGTTAAAAACTGCACACAACCAGGCCTTACCAATTTACCATGGCTTATGGATTATATTCGACCAAATGAAGTCTGCATTCCAGTCTACAACAATACTCCATATGACATGATAATCGAGCGCAACACCTTGATCGCAGACATTGAAATCATCAAGGATGAAGACGAATATGAAATTCATTCAATGTCAATGAATGAGTTGTCTCCTGACGTCATCGAATGTAACTTAGCACGACCTGCTTTTTACGACCCTGACGTCATCGAAATCAATTTCGTCAAGCCAAAATTCATTCAAGATGATGAAGGGATGAATGATGAAGAAAAAGATGAAGCATTCCTTCATTACATGAAATTTGGTTATCATCATCCTTCAATGACCAAAGAAGTCGAAGAAAATGCTGCTCTTACTGAACTGAAATTTCACAAAGACGTTCCTCTTGATGATGAAGATTTCGAATCTCAATTTGACTTGGCACATCTTCCCATGAAAAACAGAAGATGGGCATATCAAATGTTCAGGAGACAAAAAGATGCATTTTCAAAGCATTCTGCTGACATAGGATGCGCTTCAGACATTTCGATGAAAATCGACCCGGTGAGTCAGGATCCACATGTCCAAAAGTACACACCGTTGCCATATCCAGTACGAGATCAAGTCCGAGCAATCTTGGACCAAATGCTTGAATATGGCATCATCAGAGAATGTGATGAACCTTCACCTTTCTGCAGCAATCTGTTAGTGGTGAAGAAGAAAAATGGCAAAGACATTCGCATTCTTCTGGATGGTAGGCTTCTCAATAATCAAACGAGAAGATTACCAACAAATCTTGTGACACATTTGGAATTGTATGCGCACCTTTCAAATGCCAAACACGTCACAACGATTGACTTGAGTGACGCTTTCTTCCAAATCCCATTGGATGAAGAGTCGCAAAAATACACTGTCTTTTACTCTGAGGCCCATGGTAAAAGATATTGTTTTCAAAGATGCCCACAAGGTCTCAAAAATTCGCCTTTACATTTGAAGCTCTTAATGGACAAATGTTTTGGCAACATGGCAAAAGAAGTCATTCATTACGCAGATGACATTATGTTGGCCACGAATACTACTTTGCATGAACATTTGATGAAATTAGAACAAGTTCTAATACGATTGAAAATGCATGGATTAAAGATTCGACCTGCCAAGATAAACATTGCCAGAGACACGGTGGACTTTTTAGGAGTAGTATGGACAAAAGGAAAAATATCCATACCAGAAGCAAAGGTTTTAGCCTTTAAGAACCTTCCTTCACCAAATACTCCTAAACGAACAAAATCGGTCATTTGTGCATTAGCTTATTATCGCAAGTTCATTCCTAAGTTTGCTGAAATTTCACAACCACTGATGGATTTGGCAACCCTGCATCCTAAGCAATTCAAATGGACAGATGACCATGAACGAAGATACCGACAATTAATTGATGCAATCATCGCAAATTCGTCGTTGCACCTCCCTGACCCAACCAAGGAGTTCTTCGTTCAAACTGATGCGTCACAGAACTGTGGAGCTGGACGCGTTTTCCAAAAAGATGACGAGGGCAATGAACTTTTGCTTGCCTGCGTCAGTCGCACATTCACAAAATCTGAACGAGTGTATAGTACAGTTAAGAAAGAAGTTTTAGCTTTACTGTATACACTGCGCACTATGGATTTCTTCTTGCGATATGCACCAAAATTGGTCATATTGGTCGATGCACAAGCAATTGTCTTTTTACGCTTATGCAAAGATTCGCAAGGCATCTTACTAAGATTCTCCCTAGAGCTATCAAAATATGATGCTGAAATTCACCATGTGCCTGGAGTCAATAATGAGATCTCTGATGTACTTAGTCGACACCACGTTGGCATTGATAAGATACTTGAAGAGGCCAAAACACTCCGACCAATGACTGAAGAACAAACTGTGCAATTCTTGAAACGCCTTTGCATTCCAGAGGGTTATGTTTTCACAAAAGAAGAAGTTGCAACAATGCTTGAACTTGATAGTCTACCTAACCCCGTAGATAAAAAGAAAAAGCAATCTTCAGCCAAATTGGGAGAACGTCAAGTCAAAAACGTTCCTCAAACTCTTCCGTCTCGAAAAATACGTCTGCCCAAAGAAAGTATGAAGAGACCTGGAGTAATTTTGCCAGCTAACCCCAAACGGCAAAAGATGACAAAACAAGTCTCTGATAGAATTGCTGCGCATTCCGTAGATACAATGTCTTACAGTGACTTCAAAACATCATCAAAAGCTATCTTGCGTGGAATTCTATCGAAAAAGGATTTCCGAGAAGCTCAACGAGATGATGAATTCTGCAGTTCAATTTTGAACTCACCACAGAAAAAGAAAAATTTTGTGTTAATTGATGATTTACTCTACTCTAAAAGAGGAGGTCGTCTTAGACTGTGTTTACCAATTTCACTCTTAGACATAGTCATTAACTCAAAACATTTTTCTGTGTTCGGTTTGCACTTTTCGAGAACGCGAATTAGACGAGATATCTCCGATCGATATCATGTGCAAGAATCAGTTTTGAACAAAAGGCTTAAGAGATTACAAAACAACTGTCTCGTTTGCCAGTTCAATTCTTCGCAAAAAGAAGACCATCATTTGCGAAAATCAGATTATATTCACGCCCCGCGAGTCACCTGGGGGGTAGATCTGATACCCAACATGCCACTTTCAAAAGACAACAGAAAAGTCGCACTTCTCGCAGTCGACCTATTCACCGGCTACATTCAAATTTGCCCCATGAAGGACCGATCCACTCATGAGATAATTGCTGCTATCGACAAAACAATCATTAGACCGTTTGGTGTCCCCAAATTTTTGCGATCTGATGAAGAACCTGGATTGTTTAACAGCAAAGACTTTTATGACTATTTACAACCTTTAGGGATCAAATACCTACCCACCGCCGTAGGTTCACCTTGGGCAAATTCAACTGCAGAGAGAAGCGTGAGAACCATAAAAGATGCAGCACGAAATTTCTTGTTGCAAGAAAAAGTTGATACAGAATGGGAAAAGTATATTGACTATTTCACTTCTGCGCACAACAAATCGATCTCTGTTTATGGTTACTCACCAGAAGAATTAATGTTTGGCACCAAAAATCCCAACGCAAATGATTTACTGCAATTTTGGCCAAACACAGATTCTCATGACGACTATGCTCAAAAGATCTTTCCTTTGGCAGAAGCAAATCGCGAAAAAGCTGCCAAAAGAGCTGATGAGAAACGCATGAAAAATCGCACATACAAAAACGTCGATCGCGTTAAGAAAACTTTTCAATTGGGTCAAATTGTCGCACACCGACAACTGCAAGTGGCAACAGGCTCCGCCATGAGTATGAAACCACGCTTCAATGGACCATATACAATTGAAGAACTTTTGCCTGACGGTAGTTCAGCTATAATTGAACATCTGCATACCGGTCACATAATGAAGGCTCATTTTAGCAACCTCAAAGTCATTAATTACCATCCAGCAGGTAATCGTGTCCATGCCAACTTCGATAATGATCTCCAAGAAACATTAGAAAAGGACACCCAAGTTGACAGTGAGGATGATGAACTTACGCAAATGTTGTCACAAAGAAATACACTCCTAACCAGGACCACCAGAGCTTTAGGAGATGCCGATTGGACTAATGATGGTCAAAACGAAACTCAAGCTCGTTTTGTCGATTCAGAAGGTGAAGATCTACCAACTGACCCTTCTGAGGCCGTTTTGTCACAAAACCGGACAGACCAACCTCCACCTGATCAACCTTCACCAGAACAATCTGACGAAAGTGATGATGAAGATGAAAAAGAGCGTGAGTTCAATCGCAATAAACAATTGCAAATAGTTGCTTCATTAGCAACACTTGTACCTCTGATTTTGCAACATCTTGAAGATCAGAGAGAAATGGCCAACGACCTAGAACTACCTGATGACATTCCAATGGACATGGACTACGAACTAGCCCCGCCAATGGTAGTAGTTGATTAAAGAAAGTCACCTTTACAACTACAACAACTTTTGCAACCGAAAAAGACCAGAAGATGTCAACTACGAAAAACGCGCGAACGTTTTACAAAAGTAGATTACATCTCTTGTCAAAAATCGTTTATAGCACCTGCCAACCCCTCTTTGAAGAACTTCTTTAACGTTTCAAAATGATTTAATGAGGGTACCAAATATTCAAAGACCCCCTCATGAACCATTTTCCACATGACAATAACAAATTGCTTGTGCATTGAAAACGTAAAATTTGGGAATTTTTAGCAAAAATCTCAAATTGAAAAAGAGGAGGAGGGTCATAAACGAGCTGACAAGGACCGCCTCAAGAAAACAAAAACAAAGACAGAAGAATTTTCCGTTTCACAAAAATCTTCCCTTACAATTTGAATACAAAATTACAGGGTATTTCAAAATGGCTTTAATTTGAAATATTCTTATCTTCATTTTGAACACAAAAAGCAACTTCGATCTTATACTGAAGAAAGAACTTATCCCGAGTTACACCTACCTTAACTGAGAGCCGTCATCGGGCACAAAGCCAATGACACGTCCAACGTGTTAAACTTCTGCACCACCGACGACTTCGATCCCATCGAGGCTCTTCAACCACCTGATCACACGCTATTAACGAGGCTCGCAAATGCGACAACCTTACTCCGTTCTCCAGGTTGCGGCACTTAATTGGCTTCATTAAACCTTTGGTTATCCTGGAGCATTCCCAAACGAGGGAGGGTCAATAACGAACGTACAAGAAGTTATTGGTTAAGAAACGTGGAAAACCATAAAATATTGGCTTACCTTTTGCAATAAGAAGAAATTTGACCAAGAGACACCCGGTCGAATTTATTGCATTTGTGACTATTTCGTATAAGGCAAAGAAATAGCGGCCAAATCCACTCGACTAAATATTCGGCCTGCACAACCTGCGCAGCGGCCCTGTGTCGAACAAGCCCGCGTAGTGTGTACGCGCGCAGGTTAAGCAGAGTACACGGGAGTGTACAGGTAAATGGGGACAGTAAGATGGCAAATGACACGCAAATTCAAGGAGTATCCAATTTGGGTATAGTAAAAGACGCGACCCCTCCCAGCAGCAAGCCGAGCGGGCGAGGAAGCAATCTCATTAAGGAAAAAGTGCGACGCCACTAAAAAGAGTGGCTTGTGACAAATTCTTACAAAATGCCACTCATTGGAAAGCTCAGTTCACATCCAAAGTTCGATAAGAAAAGAAGGAAGCAAATCTTTGACGACCTCAACATGTCGAATGAAGGTAATCATAACCGCACTTTACTTTTACTAATTTTGATACTCGTCTATTGCCAAACCAATCTTGCTAAAAGTCCGAGTATGTTGAGAGGAGGGTTGGTATATCAGGAGAAGATCACTCAGGGCCCGGTGTATGTGAACGTGGAGAGCATCACCTTATTCAGGAAGACCGACCCATCCATCTTGGTTGAGTCAATGCAAACCTCTAGAAGCATTGCCAACCTCTATCAAAAAGTTTGCCGCGACGTTGCTAACAAAGTAACGTTTTTCGACCCGCCGAAACGCGGGCGCAACAACAACAAGAACCCGGAGTTGAAGAACGACACCTACGTACACCCGTTCGATCTTGTCTTCTCCCCGTTCAAGTACCAAATCTTGGACGCCCCTCAAGTCTGCAAAGAAATGGGGGGTAGGAGACCTGAAATCAGAGACAAGAACTCGATGGAAGCAATCCGATTCGCTGCCATCTCGAAGGGAGTCGAAAAGATATCGGCCGGAATAATCTACGATTCCGCCAATAATATCTTCCGATTCGCTTCCGACGACGTCAACGTGAGGTACAAGTCACCCTTTAAGTTCCTCGAGTACGGTGGCTATTACGAACATGGCACCTACCAAGCTCCAAACTGGGAGGACGAATACTCAGTCTCGACCTACGCAAGTAAATATCCTATAATTTACAATCAGCCGAGCAAAGAGTTCACCATCAGGCTCGGTGACATCCACGACAAAGGATTCCGAGACTACATTATGTGCGAACTCCCAAAACAAGTTGAGAATGAAGAAAAGAGCATCAAGGCCGAGAACAACTTGATGCTGCAGCTCACCAACCACGCCTGCCGCCGTGATGAAGCCGGACTAATGGCATCAATCCGAATCAACATGAACGAGATTGAGGCTATTACCAATCTTAACATCACTCTTCCGGAAGACCTCAATGCTATGGACTACTTTTTACCAACTGTAGACCAAAGCTATGAATTCGAAGATTACTCACGCCGGAGAAGACGACGAGCTGCCAAGAGATCTCAACGCTGTTTTCCAGAAGGTCAGCCGATTTTTACGACCTCTTTGGAATCCGACGACGACAAGATGACGGCCTTGACCGACCTCGATAAGAAGACTGAAGAAAACAACTGGAAAGACATCTTACCCAATATGGATGTCATACAGTTGCATACTTTGTATCAAATCGAGACCAAAGCACATCGCCTTAGTTATCCATTTAAACTCTGGTTACAAAGAGCGGCCCTCAAGCTGTTCTACCACGAGAAACGAATGGAGAACTTTTGGCGAGATAATGAAGAGAAGATCTTTCATCATCCAGCAATTGCGCCTATTTTCGAATCGAACCTCAAAGATATCGAAAAGGCCTCAAGGCAAGTCATGCAGAAATATGACATCAAGAATTACGCATATCAATACAGAAGACATCAATGGTTTCGTCGCGTAATCGAAGAACAAGTCCGGATTCATCTGTTTAAATATCTAACAACAGATCAAATCGGCTTACAAACAAGATGGCAAAACTATGACTTAGTTACTGCAAACCTCCGATCAGTAACTAGGGTCAAGAGAGAAGAAGAAGATCCAGTTCATCTTAACATTGCGCAGCTGCTCAACATCTACGTAATGCGCAAATATGCCGGAGTTGTTGATCCAGATTTCCAAAACTGGGTTCAACGACGAGCTTTGGCAGTCTACTACTCTCACAACTCCAATCTCAAATTTCTCAATGATAATAGAGCACGAATCGGACAACTGTGCACCTATTATCCCATCTTGAGCCACAACAATGCTCAAATTGAGAAAGCTGCGAAGAAGTTAATGTCCAGACAAATTTTGATTCAGCATGCTGAACAATATTTGAAAGACGGTTCCTATCGCCGACGAACTGACGAATCCATCTCGAATATGGTCCGGCAATATTTGCTCACTGACATCAGAGACGGAATCAGCAGATGGACCTTTTATGCAGCTATCACACAAGCCATCGAGAAAGAGCAATATGTCGTTGGAACTACAAGAATAACTACAGTTACAACTTCTACCACTACAAGAACTACCACGAAGAGAACTACGACTACGGGTAGAAGTACGACAACAGTAACAACAACTACTACTGCTAGGACTGTAGGAATCACGTACCCACCAATTCCACCTACCCCAGCAATCCGGGATTCTCATACCCGGACCAGAAGAACTCCGCTGGGCCCATTGGCAGCAATCGGAATTGGAGCAGGACTTACAGCAGCTGCAAACGCAGTATCATCTTCGATCACCGGAGACGCCCCACTCTCATGGGGTGGACAAGCTTTAGGCACCATCTTTGGCCTAAAGACTGACGGACCAGAAGATCTCAGAGCTTTAAGATCAGTTGGCCAGGCTATGGAAGACGTTACCATCAATCAAAACCAGATAGCCAACACAGTCAACAACATCAACAAGCAGATGAACACAATAGCCAATGCAGTCGACGGATACACGAAGTCAACAGGCACCATTTTGATTGAACAAGATCTCAAAATGTACATCAGACATCTTAATATGGTACAACAACATGCCATACAAAAGTACGCTCATGTACTACTCGCCGCATCAGTTCATCAGACTTCACCATTCGCACTGGCTCAAAAGGAATTGGACAAGGTAGCCGATGATCTCAAGGCCCGGAAAGGAATTATTCTGGCCAGAGATTTAAGCGCTACACGAATGACTGGCTCCATTATAGAAGGAGAATTGTATCTTCAAATTGAGATACCAATCATCAACGAAAACAACCTTTTCAACTTCTATCAGGTCAAGCCAGCTCCAGTCTTCAACAACAACATTTCATATCTACCGGACATCGACGCCAACGCCATCGCCATTTCGAAATCCGGCTCAGCATATGTCATTGTCAACAACGACGAATTCGAAACTTGTACCAATCGACCTTGGCAATGTAAGGTCTCCACACCGATCATTCCAATGTCACAGCAGTCACATTGTGTCGCATCTAGCTACGTCACACGACAGACAACATGCCAACTTGAAGAAATGGAGAACATGTTGCCACCATTCTTCCATATTGATGGCAACCACACCATCTACTCAGTTCCCAAAGAGACAAAGTTGTATGTCAAATGCTCAGAGAACAACTTGTCTGCCAGATACAGAGACGAATCTGTCACCATTAAAGGAACAGGAGAAGCCGTCTTCAAACATTCTTGCACGGTTACACTTCCTGACGGGTCTACTTTTACAACTCCGGCGAGCAAATCTACCGAAAGCACGTCGGACTTGAAAATATTCGAACTTTTAAAAGTTTACCCTATTCCAACTGGAGTGACAATCAAGCATCATTCAACGGCAGCAAATCATTCCTTCGAAGAAATCTCACTCAGAGATGTTGAAGTACCAACTCAAGCAGAGCTTACCTATGAAGCATTTCATCCAATGAAATCCATTCCTTTCCTCATCAGATTGGCTTGCATTATGTTGGCTGCAATAGTCATGGTATTCGCATGCCGATGCTTCTGGCCTAACCTAAGAGCTTGGCTGGGCAAAACCTGGTACTGTTGTTGCTTTGGACCAACTTCGCAAGAACAAGAAGAACGTCGAAGAGAAGAGAATGCAAGAAAACTTCAAGCTCTCACAGATGAGCTCAATGTCATCAGAGACAATGTGAAGATCGGCGCACAAAAATGGAAAAGCTCGACAAGCAGCATTTTCGGCAACATTCAGAAAGCCCGATCTATGTCGAACTTGTACAAGAAGGATAAAGATCCGGAAGTTCAACACGATCTGTTGGACTCATGCGGATCACTGCCGCCGCCACCACCGCCAATGACCCCGACTCTCAAACATACTAGAATTGTTTACAAAGCAGAACCCCCGTGTGCAAATGCGGGCAAAAGAGTGTCGTTTAACACTGGACGAGAGCAATGACTATCATGCAAACAACTTCCATTATTTGCAGTAGTTTACGTAATCATCCTTTATCTCACTATGATCATTAAACGACAAACAGATTCCAACAAATCTTAATGCTTTAATTTACAATTCTTTTAGTACCATCTTTGATTGACTTACATCCGGGGGACAGCGACCTATTTGGCGAAAATGATGCCTTCGAG
>JAIXOW010000450.1 GCA_027486615.1 Oxalobacteraceae bacterium
ACAAAAATTGATTGTTACGTATTGCCCTAGACCTTTTGATATGAAGAAAGTCCATTATCATTAAACAATCAAGGAAATGTAAGACGTCTTAGCAAATGAGTAGCGGCAACATTGAGACCTTTTTTTTTTTTTATTTTTATATATTTATATTTATTTTAATTTTAATTTTCTTTAGAAGGCCAAAAACATTTTTCTTTTGGCCAAATTAAACTGAACTTAAATTGTGAGGACATTATTAGGGTGCGCAGGAAGTCTACTTCGTTATCGGAATCGGGAGTACATTTATTTTTGCTTCTTCTAAGAATGCGTCGTGCAGGTTGCTCGCCCTATCGCGCAAAGAGCTCTTGCAAATTATAATCACCGTGAACAATGCGCTAAAATCTATTGCGGCCGACATAGTCAGCAGGGTGCTAAAAACGCCGACACGGCATAAAAAGATCATTTTTAAGAAAATGTTTTAATTTATAATAATTTTAATTATATTGATTCATTATGCATGAATTGTATGAAATTGCTGTGCCTGCAAAAATATGAAGACGAAGAAGAAACTTTTACTTGGTCATCATTTTGTTTCAGTAAAACAGAAAAACGGATGATCCTTTCGAATTTTAAAATAAAAGTTTATTAATTAAATTGTTTAATTAAATTTTGAACATTGAAAAAAACGTTAATAACCTTTTTTGCAAAAACAAACCTTAAGCAAACAAGTTTTTAATAGTGTTGCCTCAAAGTTTAACCTCACTCGACAGTCGAAAATCTGTCGGACGTTGGCAAACAACAAAAAGAGAAGTAAGAACGACTTGTTTTATTATTTAAAAAATTGATTGTGTATTTAATTTTTCATTTTATTTAAGTGAGTCGTAGAGAGGAAGACTATTGTTATTCCTTTGACTTTATCTTGAATAACAAACACACTGCTGACAGGATGTTTCAACAATTTATTGATCTCTCGAACGCTTTTGACGAAGAGTGGGAGTTGAAAGAAAAAAAAGAACAGATTGTCCAGTTCTTTTCTATACAACACGCACAATTTCTTGATGTTTCCGACTTCACTATAAAAAGCAAAATGCCAAATTTCCTGGAAGCCTACAACAGGGACCTGGTGGTTTTGATGGATAAAATGATTGAATATCAAGTAGCATTGCTGACTTTTTTTCAAAATAAAAAGAAACGCTCAATTTATATATAAACTGCAATAATAAACAGTGAGAAGAACCAAAGTTGTTACATTTCTTTTAAGCATGTTTAGTATCCATTCACATTTTTTGCAATGGGCAAAAAGACCTTTGTTCTGCTTTAATTGTGGGTTTAAAGTAGATAAGTAGTTTACATATATGTGTTGTGCACTTAGGAAAGGAACTAGTTTGTAATAATTTTGCCTTAACATTTGAAGTCAGTCCTTTACGAACTGCATTGGATATCACGAACAATTAAAAAGTAAGAACTTTTTGTAAAAATAAATCAAAACTTCTTTTATTCAAACCCTTGTTCATTTGAAAGAGATTTTATTGGAGCGAGCATGTGAAACAGTATTTTAAAAGACTAGAGTTAATTTGCAAGATAAAATTGAGTGACACGTTATTAAACATTTTATTGTAGTGAGCCGTTCTGCGGAAGACTATTTGCATATCTTTGGGATCGTATTGAGAAACAAGCGCACAGCTGACAGGATGTACAGGCACTTTGTGAAGCACTCGAACGTGTACGACAATGAGGAGTTAAAAATGAGGAAAGATGACATTGTTCGTTTGTACACACATCTGGATGACGTTTATGATGATCTCTTTGAATTTACTCTGAAAACCAAAGACCACAATTTTTTAAGTGATTACCGAAGGGATCTTTTGATCGTGCTGGATAAAATTGTTGCGTACGAACACGCTTCGAGTGCTTTTTATCAAGACAAAATTGAACGCTGAATGTATGAATGCATTGGAATAATAAATGTTCACTTTGTTTGGGACTTGCATTTATTTTTTAATTTTTTACGTAACTCTTGATCAACCAGGCTCTTTGAAATGAAACGTAAAAGACTGTGTAATTTAGATGCCCTTACAAGTGTGCATTGCTAATTACTACTTACTTGAAAAGACTGGTCTTGAGGAATGAAAAGTAGTTAGGTAAATGAGTAAGAAAGAGTTGCACTGAGATTTTCGGTCAGTCGTTGCGGACAACCGCTTTGGATATCTCCGAAACAAGTAAGATTGAATTTATTTTATTTTCATACGCAAAGGGCAGAAAATGAAGAAATTGATATTTTCTGTCGAAATATTGTCGACACAATATTGCTTTACTATTTTATTTTTGATTTGCAGTGGAAGTTCAATGGGAAAACCTGGGAAAGATTCTGTCCTTTCACGAGAGGGAGTTTACAGAAAAACTTGTTCCGAAAAATAAATTGACGCCGGAAATGCTCGAGGAGATCAGGAGACAGATCGAGCGCATAAAAACGCACTTGGTGATTCAACGGAGGACTGAGTCGTCCTTTCTCATGATCAAAGCTGAATTGAACCAATTATTCGTGGATCTTATGGAAGCCGCAAAACTTTGCGGAATGGATCAAATTGTTGTTTTGAAGTCAAGTGACGTCTTTTAAAAAACCAGAAAATAAAGTTTTCAAATTGAACGTTTGTTTCTCTGCTTTTTCTTGTCTTGGGGCAATGAACGTCATTAAAATAACCAGAAGATTTTTTACACTTACAATCGAAATACAATGAGTTTAATGTGCAAAAAGAATCATGCAATTTATTATTTTTAATGTCTAGATGATTAATCTCTTTGGCCGTTTCAATGAAAAAGTTTCAACCGAACCGAAATGATAAGCTCGTTTTTAGTTTCAATCTATTTTTGATTTTGTTTTGTCTCCAAGATGAGTCAGCAAAGTGTCACGTTACAGAGTTTCGAAATGTGTGGCTAGCACTTTTAAAGTGACTCGGTTTTTGTCTCGGTACGAAAAAAGATGTTGCAAAAATGATTTAAAAAAGCAGAGCAACACACAACGTAGTCGCAGCTTGACACACTGAAGCAGAGAAAAGTACACACATCATCGACGTGTGCGCAAGGTTTACATTTTTCACGCACGTTTCAACGGAGGAGCGCAAAGTTTTTGTCCTGTACTCGACCATCGAGGCACTTTGGAAGCGAGACGGTTAGCGCATCGAGAACGAGCGAAGAAAAGAAGAGGACCCTCACCGCCTGCTTGCTAGAAAAGAGATTGCGCCAGTCTTCTTGAGGTGAACGAGTGTTTCCGTCGAGCCACCCAAAAATATTGAAGAACAACGGCAAATAATCACTGGCACAATGAGCCGACGATCTCAGCAGTCTCTTTTAAACAGAGTAGAAAAAGAACGCGCGGGTCCTGCAATTCCAGATCAAGAAGAAGTTTGGAGTGCTGTGCTTCGTGACTTTTACTTCAACCTACATCATTGGCATAACGAATGGCGTAAGAATCCTCTTCTTTCTGAACAATTGATCTTGAGGATAGATCTCCAGTTTGAGGTCATTCGAAGGGCTCTTGAGCAACAACCGGCTGTCGGGGAGAGGAGGATGAAAATACGTCGGCAGATTGAGGCACTTTCGTTCATGTTTGCGTCAGTGTCTAGTTTGCTTAATTGGCCTGAAATTAACATTATCTTTTAATGTGCGAGAGATCAAAGACCAACAATGAAGAAACAAAATCAACCCGTTGTCATTCGCAGTTGTTAAAAAAGAGGAATGTGTCTTTAATAAAAAACAAAATAAAAATCATGTCGTTTCATTTTTTGTGTTTTATTTCTGTTTTTATTCAATCCCACGTTTGACACATAAACAAGAGTGCCCTCGCCGACTACCCGGCCAGTGTCCTCTGGAAGAGATACCCGAGGCCCTCGCCGTCACGGGTACCCCTGCAGAGGGAAGGGTGAAAGCTCTTCAAGTTCAAAGGGAACGGGTGAAAGCCCTTCAAGTCCCAAGGGAACGGGTGAAAGCCAGGTCCCAAGGGAGCATTGTAAAAGTGAAAGCAGACAGGTCCCAAGGGAGCATTGCAATGTCATTGAAAGGTCGCTTGACTGTCTGATCCACAAGGATTAGAATGTCAGACTGCATAACTATTATAGCTTGTCGTCAAAATCACCTTGAATTGAACTGATTCTTTATCATTTGATTTTTAAATAAGTTATGAATTCTCTGTCCGTTGAAAACGCAGCTGAATTTGCAAAAAAAGACTGTTGCAGCTATCGTCAACCTGAACGAAAAATACATTGACTTTTTCAATCAGTACTTTACTACTTTAATATAGTCTTTTTGTTTGTGCAAATCTTGCACGCTTGTCATTTAACAGTTTCGAACGTAAAGTGTGTTGAGCGCCACCTCTCATAAAAAATAAGCGCCGTCACGCAACCTCGTCACATGATTTGTCGTTAGACAAGTTTTTAAAAACTTTTGCAACATTAAACAATTAAATATGTTGAAGTTAGATGGCAGAAGGATATTTTTATTGATATTTAAGAAAATAGATGCAACCTAGTTTTATAATTATTTTGTTTCATCAGGAGAAAATTATTAATATCATAAAAATATAAAGTTGAACCTCTTGCAGTTTTAAAACTAATGCTTACGAACAAAAATTTTCAGTGAGACTCAATCATTACATACTGTGATGTATTTTTAAACGGCCCAATGCACTTGGCCCTATTTAGTTCATTGTCAAAAGTAAGAGGAGTTTTTCATTACACGCAACCTCGTAAGAAGTCAGACTAGTTTTAAAATCTAACAAAAGAGGCATTTACATAATTGCACCCTCAAAGAGTAACGTCTGTTAGATGGCAGACACATCAGTTTCATACTTTGCATTGTTATTGAAGGCAAAGAGTAAGACATTTTTTGAAAATATTTAGTTTTAATAATGAATTCTAATAATTAAAATATATCAAAAGTAGATTAAAAGTATTATTACTAGAAACATGTACCCTTATTGACATAGTCGAACATGTATCAATACCCTAAAAAATTTGTAGATGCATGTGTCGCAAATCTAAAAATGATTGCTTACAATCCTTTGAGACTTCCATTCTTGATGATGGAGATTTTTTTGAAAGGTCCAATGCATTTGGGTCTAATCATCATTTAGTTAATATTCAAAAGTTGATTTTTACACATTTTCGAACATTGTTTGTCTACCTCACTCAAAAGAAAATCAGGTCCTACCTTGATGACAACGACAAGACCAGCCTCCAAGAAAAAGGTCACTTACCTATAATCATCATTCTGCGCCCTAACAACACGCAACCTCGTCAGACTAGTTTTAAAAACTAACAATAGAGAAGATTTTTTGCCGCTTTGCGT
>JAIXOW010000297.1 GCA_027486615.1 Oxalobacteraceae bacterium
AACAAGTCCTAGTCCTACGAAAATCACACCTATTAATTTTATGGAGATTGTCCATTTTTTTGGCCATAACAAGAAAACGCCGTAAGCAAAACTGAGTATTCCCCAGATCAGCATGAGCACAACTGGAGAGATGATTGACGCTACCATCCATGCTGCCATAGCGAGCATGAGCACACCAAAAAAAGGTTTAACTGCACCCATCCATGCGCCTGCTCGGGGTAATAATGATCCTGCTGATACACCTAACAGTAATAAAGGCACGCTCATTCCCATTGCCATAAAAAATAAGGCGCTACTAGCGATGACAACATCTCGTGTTTGACTGAGATAGACCAACACACCTGCAAGCGGCGCTGCTACACATGGACCGACTATTAATGCTGAGAGTGATCCCATTAAAAATACGCTAAATAATTTGCCGCTTTTTTGCTGATCAGATAAGCGCGTTAAGGTAAGTTGAATTGATGATGGCATTTGTAATTGAAAGACATCAAACATCGACAAAGACATGACCGTCATTAAGATTGCAAAACTTATTAGTACAACTGGATTTTGTAAGATGGCAGATAAGCCTTCTCCGATTAAACCTGCAGCGGTTCCCAGTAAGGTATAGACCAAAGCCATGCCTAATGAGTAGGCAAGTGATAGCAATAGTCCACGCCGTCTGCTCACTTGCTCACCTTCACCCACAATAATCACAGATAAGATAGGCACCATAGGTAATACGCAGGGTGTGAACGAAAGGCCTAGTCCTAATAAAAAAAATAGAGGCAATATGATTAATAAATCATGACTTGCAAGGGAAGCTTCGATTTGCCCCATCTCTGTCGTTGCTGGCTGTGTTCTACTTACACTAGTTTCATTACTTTCAGTTGTTTCTATATCGTTTGTAGCTTGTTTTATATCGAGTGAAATTTTACCCACTGATTCCATAGGTGGATAACACAATCCCTTATCTGCACAACCTTGGCTTATTGCCTTAAGTGTGAAAGCTATTTTTGCTTCGACTGGAATGATGATACTAATGTTGTTGCGATAAATTTCTACTTCTTTCTCGAAGTTAGGATCAAATTTAATTTTCCCTTTTGGGATATTTGGATCACCTAATTTTGCTTTTTCTGCACTAAATGCAAAACGTTCACGATATAGATAGTAGCCATCTGCTATTTTGTAATGCACTTCTATTTTGTCAGGCGCTATTAGATTTGCACTAAATTTAAATGCTTGTTCTGGGGCTAAAAATTCTTCTTCTGCTTTTACATGTGTTGCACCCACAACCAATGTGATGATGAAGCTGAGAATGTGCAGTAAGTTTTTTTTGTTCATTAAGTTTCGCATGTTAATTTTTACTAGCCTCTAGTCTGTTCTCTTTATTTTGAAAACCGCTTTCGCGTCAGTAGTGTGGCAACATAAAATCCCACAGCGCAGTACGCCATTAAAATAACTAGCTTCTCAATAGCATTTTCAGGTGTTTGACCTAGTAACAGGGGACGAACTAAATCGACCGCTGTGCTTAATGGTAAGAAGGAAGTAACCTGACTTAACCATAGCGGCAATTGTTGATTTGGATAATAGACACCTGATAAAAAAATCATAGGCGTTAAAAACAACGTAAAGTAATACGTGAAGAAGTCATAGGCTTTTGCTAATGCATTACATATTAATGCGATTGAAGCGAATGTCATTCCGATCAAAAATAGTAAGGGTGGTACTAGTAGAGTTGTTGGGTGCAGTCCTATGCCCAACATAAACAATACGATCAATATTGCTACACCTGATATGAGTGATTTACTCGCCGCCCACAGCATTTCTGCCAATACGATGTCATCTAATGTTAGAGGCGTATACATCAACGTCTCCCATGTTTTTTGTACATGCATACGTGAAAATGCTGAATACAAAGCTTCAAAAGATGCCGCCATCATGACTGACATACAGATCGATCCACTGGCTAGAAACTCGATATAAGGTATGCCATTGATTTCTTTGATAAGGCTACCTAATCCATAGCCAAAGGCAATTAATGTGATCAGGGGTTCTGCGATGTTGCCTATCACACTAGCAATAGCAAGTTTTTTCCATACTAAGAAATTGCGCTGCCATACAGGCGCAAAACGCATGCTTAATGTTGGTAATGTATAAGAAGTCGCGCTCATATTAATCCCGCATTTCCCTTCCTGTGAGCTTTAGAAATACATCTTCTAGATTAGCTGGTCTGTGTAAATAACGTAGTCCCTCTTCATGAGCCAGACTTTGTAATAGTGTTTCTACTTTTTCTGTATAACAAAATAATGTCTCTCCGCTCGTTTCTACGCGTTGTGCTAATTTTCCATTTTTGTCACCCCAAGCTTTTGCTTGATCGCCATAGACTTCGATGACTTGCGATTCAATATGTTCTGCAATTAAATCACGTGGTGATCCTTCTGCTATCAGTTTGCCGTGATCAATGACTGCAAGTCGGTCACACAAGCGCTCAGCTTCATCCATGAAATGTGTGGTGAGAAAAATAGTTTTACCTTGAGCTAGCAATGCTTTTAATCCTTCCCAGATTAAATGTCTTGCTTGCGGATCTAAGCCTGTTGTTGGCTCATCCATGAAGATGATGTCGGGATCATTCACCAATGCTCGTGCTAGCGTTAACCGTCGTTTCATCCCGCCTGACAATTCGCTTATGCGTGCTGTTCGCTTACTTTCTAATCGTGAAAACTCTAATAACCACACTAGCCTTGCATTGATTTGCTCACGTGTCATGCCGAAGTATCGGCTGTAGACGATAAGATTTTCTTCTACGGTGAAATCAGGATCTAGATTGTCACCTTGAGGTACTACGCCGACTCGCATCCGTGCTAGACGAGCTTGTTGAGGGACATGGTAGCCCGCTAGGGTGATGTTGCCACTATCAGGCGCTGTTAATCCTAAACAGATTTTAATGGTGGTAGTTTTGCCTGCTCCATTTGGTCCTAACAATCCATAGCATTCACCAGCTTTCAAACTAAAAGAAAGTTGATCAACAACTTTGAATGGTTTGTCTACATCACCATAGGTTTTTTGGAGATTTTCTACATTGAGTATCTGCTTAGCTGACATGCTTTTTTCTCTGGGTCTATTCGCGTTTTCTATGCATTATTTCTTACTGCTTTGTGAGGATATTTTTATGCATATCTGTTTGATTTCGCCATTATCATTCCAAATGTGATTTCAGGCACACCAATGAAAAAACCAGGCACTAGGCCTGGTTTTTTTGTTTCGGCCTTAAACTCAGGCACGACTATTTATTACTCGCCGCTATGATCTTCAGCGCCTTGGCTGTCAGCTGGACGATCTAGTAATTCCACATAAGCCATAGGTGCATTGTCGCCTACGCGGAAACCCATTTTCAAGATACGCAAATAACCGCCATTACGGTTTGCATAACGTGGGCCTAATTCTGCAAATAACTTGACTACCATTTCGCGATCACGCAAACGGTTGAATGCGAGACGTTTATTTGCGAGTGTATCTACCTTACCTAAGGTAAGAATTGGTTCTATAACGCGACGCAATTCTTTTGCTTTAGGCAGTGTTGTTTTAATCGCTTCATGACGCAACAAAGAAACTGTCATGTTGCGCAACATGGCTAAACGATGAGAAGAAGTACGATTTAGTTTACGTAGTCCGTGACGATGACGCATGGTATTTCCTTTTTAGTTTAAATCCAGCTCTTCTATCGCTCTGTTAAAACAGGCGCGGGCCGGTAAATGTTAGTTCAATAAATTATTTTTCCAAACCAGCTGGTGGCCAGTTTTCCAACTTCATACCCAATGTCAATCCACGTGATGCCAATACTTCTTTGATCTCGTTTAATGACTTACGGCCTAAGTTAGGTGTTTTGAGTAATTCATTTTCACTACGTTGGATCAGATCGCCAATGTAGTAAATATTTTCTGCTTTCAAGCAGTTTGCAGAACGCACTGTGAGTTCTAAATCATCAACAGGACGCAACAGGATAGGATCAACGCTAGGTGCACGTGATGGTGCTTCTGCTGCTGCTTCTGTGCCTTCTAGTGCTGCAAATACATTCAACTGATCAACCAATACACGCGCTGATTGGCGTATTGCTTCTTCAGGTGTGATGACGCCGTTGGTTTCAATATTGATGATGAGTTTGTCGAGGTCAGTACGTTGTTCTACACGAGCAGATTCAACGGTATAAGAAACACGACGTACAGGTGAAAATGAAGCATCGAGAATAATGCGACCTATGGTTTTGTTTGCGTCTTCAGCTAAACGACGTACATTACCTGGCACATAGCCACGACCTTTTTCAATCTTGACTTGCATATCTAACTTACCACCTGGGGTTAGATTAGCAATGACGTGATCAGGATTGACTAACTCTACATCGTGCGGCAAATCGATATCGGATGCCAAGACAGGGCCTTCACCCTCTTTTTTCAATGTGAGTGTGACTTCATCACGGTTGTGCAATTTGAACACAACACCTTTGAGGTTCAAGAGAATATCTACAACGTCTTCTTGCACGCCATCTAAAGATGAATATTCATGTACTACGCCAGCGATGGTCACTTCAGTTGGAGCATAACCAACCATAGAGGACAACAAGACGCGACGTAATGCGTTACCTAAGGTGTGGCCATAGCCACGCTCGAAAGGCTCCATCACGACTTTTGCGTGACCGAGACCGAGTGGTTCAACTTCAATAATACGTGGTTTTAACAGACTGTTTTGCATGAAATGTCCTTTCAATACCCTCGGCTCATTACACCGATAAGGCTGATGGCAAATCGAAAGAGCTGACTAATAAATAGCCAGCGCCGGGAAAATTAACGTGAATACAATTCGACGATGAGTGATTCGTTGACTTCTTGATTGAAGTCTGAACGATCAGGCAAGGTCTTGAGTGAGCCTTCCATTTTCTTAGCATCAACTGAAATCCACATAGGGAAACCAGACTGTTCTGCTAAAGAAAGCGCTTCAGCGATACGGACTTGTTTTTTCGCTTTTTCGCGAACTGAAACAACATCGCCTACTTTGACTTGGTAGGATGGAATGTTAACAACACCACCATTAACCACGATCGCTTTGTGAGACACCAACTGACGTGCTTCAGCACGGGTTGATGCAAAACCTAAACGATAAACTACGTTGTCTAAACGTGATTCCAATAATTGCAGCAGTGTCTCACCAGTATTACCTTTACGACGATCTGCTTCTGCGAAATAACGACGGAATTGACGCTCGAGTACACCATACATACGCTTTACTTTTTGTTTTTCGCGTAATTGGTTACCGTAATCAGAGGTACGAGCACCGGAAGTGCGACCATGTTGACCTGGCTTGGAGTCGAGCTTACATTTTGATTCTAACGAACGACGTGCACTCTTTAAAAAGAGGTCTGTGCCTTCGCGGCGTGATAGCTTTGCTTTTGGTCCAATATAACGTGCCACGATTTTTCCTTATTGAATGACGCCCCGTATGAAGAATTCACTACAGGCGCTAGTTTGATCGGAAGTGATCAAACAGTGGTCTTAATAACAAAACCCGCCATGCTACAGCGGGCCACTTCAGGTACAGCAAAAAATTAAATACGACGACGCTTAGGTGGACGGCAACCGTTATGCGGTACTGGCGTTACGTCCTGAATCACGGTGATTTTGATACCGAGATTATTCAAAGCACGTACTGCTGACTCACGGCCAGGACCTGGTCCTTTGATGCGAATTTCAAGGTTCTTGATACCGCATTCGATCGCTACCTTACCAGCAGCTTCAGCCGCTACCTGAGCAGCGAATGGTGTCGATTTACGTGAACCTTTAAAGCCAGCACCACCAGACGTTGCCCATGACAATGCATTGCCTTGGCGATCTGTGATCGTGATGATGGTGTTATTGAATGATGCATGCACATGTGCAATACCTTCAGCAACATTCTTTTTAACTTTTTTACGTACACGCGCTGATGCTGCGTTATTCGGTGATTTAGCCATAATAATTTCCTTGAATCCGTAGGAGGATTACTTCTTCAGCGATTGTGCTGCTTTACGTGGACCCTTACGCGTACGCGCATTGGTGCGTGTACGCTGTCCGCGCACAGGCAAGCCTTTGCGATGACGCAAACCACGATAACAACCCAAATCCATGAGACGTTTAATGTTCATGGAAAGTTCTCTACGCAAATCGCCTTCAACGATTAGTCTACCAATCTCATCACGCAGCTTTTCTAATTCGCTGTCGTCAAGATCTTTGACTTTTTTCGCTGTTGGTACACCCGTTTGCGCACAGATCTTTTGTGCTGTCGGTATGCCAATACCAAAGATGGCGGTTAAGCCAATCACGGTATGTTGATGGTTTGGGATATTTACCCCTGCAATACGTGCCATTCGTTATTCCTCAATCAATAACGTTAATTAACCTTGGCGCTGCTTATGACGCGGCTCGGTGCAAATAACCCGAACAACGCCTTTGCGCTTAATAATTTTACAGTTGCGACATATGCGCTTAACTGATGCGAGCACTTTCATCTTGGCCCTCTTTCTTTCATTTTTTAATCACTTGCTTAGCATGAGAAATATTCTCCCGCCTTGCTTTAATTGGTCGGCTCAACACTGCCACTTGCTTTACTAGCGAGGGATAAGCCCGCCTTTAAAATTTGCTTTCTTAAGCAGCGATTCATACTGCTGCGACATTACATAATTTTGTACCTGTGCCATAAAGTCCATGGTCACTACTACGATAATCAACAATGATGTGCCACCAAAATAAAACGGCACATTCCATCTTGCGATTAAAAATTCTGGCAACAAACAAACTAAGGTGATGTACACAGCACCTGCCAAAGTCAATCTCGTCAAAATCTTATCGATGTATCTTGCTGTTTGTTCGCCCGGACGAATACCTGGAACGAACGCACCGCTTTTCTTCAAGTTATCTGCTGTTTCTTTACTGTTAAATACGAGTGCTGTGTAAAAGAAGCAAAAGAAAACAATTGCTACTGCATACAACAATGCGTGTATTGGCTCACCAGGAGCTAATGATGCAGCGAGATCTTTCAGAAAACGTACTACGCCATTCGTTGTATCACCACTGGTAAACCAGCTTGTTATCGTCGCAGGAAAAAGAATGATGGAAGAAGCAAAAATTGGCGGAATCACACCTGCCATATTCAGCTTCAGTGGCAAATGACTGCTTTGCCCACCATATACTTTATTACCCACTTGTCTTTTTGCGTAGTTAACCAAAATCTTTCTTTGACCACGTTCAATAAAGACTACTAAAAATGTAACCAGTCCAACTACGACACAAATCAATATCGCTGATAAAGCGTTCATTGATCCTGTACGAACTAACTCAAACAATCCACCAATCGCATTTGGCAATCCAGCTGCAATACCTGCGAAGATGATGATGGAGATACCATTTCCTAAACCACGCTCAGTAATTTGCTCACCCAACCACATCAAAAACATCGTGCCAGTCACTAATGTTACGACTGTTGTAAAACGAAATGCTAAACCTGGATCAATCACTAAACCTGCTTGCGCTTCTAACGCTACTGCAATGCCTAACGCTTGAAAGGTTGCTAAAACTAATGTGCCATAGCGCGTATATTGCGTAATTTTGCGACGGCCAGATTCACCTTCTTTTTTCAATGCTTCTAACTGCGGCGATACTACCGACATCAACTGCATAATGATGGATGCAGAGATATAAGGCATGATGCCTAAAGCAAAGATGGTAAAGCGCGATAAAGCACCACCAGAAAACATATTGAACATACCCAGTATGCCGTCACGGTTTTGATTAAACAGTGCAGCAAGCTGAACTGGATCAATTCCCGGTACTGGAATATGTGCGCCAATTCTAAAAACAACTAATGCGCCGAGCAAAAACCATAAGCGTCCCCAAGGGAAGCCGCTAGCTGCACTCTTAGCTGATTTTGGAGAAGTTGCCACTAATACCCTTAAGCTATCGAACCACCGGCAGCTTCAATCGCTGCTTTTGCGCCCTTAGTCGCGATCAAACCGCGCAGAGTCACTTTCTTGCTTATTTCGCCAGCTTTAATCACACGAACTACGCGCGCTAATTCTGAAATGAGACCAGCTTGCTTCAATGCCAGCACATCAATTTCGTCAACAGGCAAGTTGTTCAAATCAGATAAACGAACTTCTGCTTTATAAGGCGTCGCCATTGACTTAAAACCACGCTTAGGCAAACGACGTTGCAAAGGCATCTGACCGCCTTCGAAGCCAACTTTATGAAAGCCGCCTGAACGTGACTTTTGACCTTTATGACCGCGACCTGCAGTCTTACCCAGTCCAGAACCAATGCCACGACCTACGCGACGTTTGGCGTGCTTAGCACCTTCTGCGGGTTGAATTGTATTCAATTCCATGATGTTCTCCTGCCGTAAGCGATGCTTACGACACTACTTTCACGAGGTAAGAAACTTTATTGATCATGCCTCTTACAGATGGAGTGTCTTCCAACTCAGAGACCGAGTTAATGCCACGCAGACCTAAGCCACGCACAGTCGCACGATGTGATTCACGTGTACCAATAAGGCCTTTTACTAATTTAACTTTGACTGTGTTTGCCATTTCGCTCACCTCAACCCAGAATTTCTTCAACAGTCTTGCCGCGTTTTGCAGCAATCTCGGAAGGCGTATTCATTTTTGATAGACCGTTGATCGTCGCACGCACCATGTTGTAAGGATTGGTTGATCCATTTGATTTCGCCACAACGTTGGTTACGCCCATGACTTCAAAAATTGCGCGCATAGGACCACCAGCAATTACACCAGTACCTTCTTTAGCTGGAATCATCATCACGGATGACGCGCCATGCTTACCGCTAACGGTATGCTGAAGAGTGCCGTTTTTCAATGTGACTTTGACCATTTTGCGACGTGCTTCTTCCATCGCTTTTTGTACAGCCACTGGCACCTCTTTCGATTTGCCTTTACCCATACCAATACGACCATCGCCATCACCAACAACTGCCAGGGCTGCAAAACCCATAATGCGACCGCCCTTTACCACTTTGGTAACGCGATTTACCGCAATCATTTTTTCGCGCATGCCATCATCAGGCTTGTCGCTTTGCGCTTTCGGGCTCATTTTTGCCATAAAGATTTTCCTTAGAACTTCAGACCAGCTTCACGAGCGGCTTCGGCAACTGCCTTCACACGACCGTGATAACGGAAACCAGAACGATCGAAAGCAACTTCAGCGATACCTGCCTTCAACGCTTTTTCTGCAACACGCTTACCAACTAATGTTGCAGCTGCTGTGTTGCCGCCTTTACCAGATTTGCCAGCTAACTCTTTACGAACTTCAGCTTCAGCAGTTGATGCACTGGCTAAGATCGTTGCGTCTGGCGCAATGATGGTGGCGTAAATATGCAAGTTGGTACGGTGAACCGCCAACCGATTGACTTTGAGCTCTGCGATTTTCGCGCGTGTTTGACGCGAACGACGCAAGCGAGATTGCTTCTTGTCCATTATCAACCCCTGTTACTTCTTCTTGGTTTCTTTGATTATCACAACCTCGTCCACATAGCGGACGCCTTTGCCTTTGTAGGGCTCTGGGCTGCGATAAGCGCGCACTTCTGCGGCGACCTGACCGACTTTTTGACGGTCGATACCTTTAATAAGGATTTCTGTCGGTGTCGGTGTTTCACATTTCACGCCAGCTGGCATTTGGTGAACAACCGGATGCGAGAAACCAAGAGACAAATTAAGTTTGTCACCTTGAGCTTGCGCTTTGTATCCCACACCAACTAACGACAATTTCTTTTCGAAGCCTTTGCTAACACCATTCACCATGTTGTTAACAAGCGCACGAACAGTACCTGACATTGCATTTGCTTCGCGCGTTTCATCTGCAGGTGCAAATGTCAGCGTATTGCTTTCATTCTTAATGATGACCTGACCGGTGAGCGGCAAGCTCAATGTGCCTTGCGATCCTTTGACTGCAACTTTGTCTGCTGAAATTGTGATTTCAACACCAGCTGGCAGTTCGATCGGCATTTTACCTACACGAGACATAGTACTTTCCCTCTCTTAGGCCACGTAGCAAAGCACTTCACCACCGGTTCCGGTAGCACGTGCTTTACGATCCGTCATTACGCCTTTAGGCGTAGAAATGATGGTGACGCCCAATCCATTCATCACAGTTGGAATCTCACCCTTGCCGCAGTATTTGCGCAGACCTGGGCGTGATGCACGCTCAAGACGCTCAATAACTGGACGACCAGCGTAATATTTCAAACCGATTTTCAATTCAGGCTTACCGCTATGATCGATAACTACGAAGTCATCGATGTAGCCTTCTTCTTTCAAAACACGCGCAATCGCGACTTTGATTTTTGATGAAGGCATGCTTACTGAAGTTTTGTTCACTACTTGCGCATTCCGAATGCGTGTCAGCATATCGGCGATAGGATCACTCATACTCATTGTGTTTTCTCCTATTACCAGCTGGCTTTAGTCATACCCGGGATCTCGCCACGCATAGCGATTTCACGGAGCTTGGTACGACCGAGACCGAATTTACGGAAAGTGCCGCGCGGACGACCTGTCAGTGCGCAGCGATTACGCTGACGCGTCGGTGCAGAATTACGTGGTAGCGCCTGTAATTTCAGACGCGCTTCGTAACGCTCTTCTTCCGACTTCGACTGGTTGTCGATGATGGCTTTTAACTCGGCACGCTTACCAGCAAATTTCTTTACTAGAGCTGCGCGCTTATGTTCACGATTGATCAATGCCAGTTTTGCCATGGCAACCTCAATTTCTAAACGGAAATTTAAATGCGGCGAGAAGCGCTTTAGCTTCTTCGTCGGTCTGAGCCGTCGTGGTAATGCTAATGTTCATACCACGCAGCGCATCAATTTTGTCGTATTCAATTTCGGGGAAAATGATTTGCTCTTTCACACCGATGTTGTAATTGCCACGACCATCAAACGAACGCCCTGATACACCACGGAAGTCACGTACACGAGGTAACGCAACCGTAGTTAAGCG
>JAIXOW010000397.1 GCA_027486615.1 Oxalobacteraceae bacterium
AACCGTGGGCTATCCTCTGAAAAACGCTGGCGAAGTGCCACCACAGTGGACCTATCTGGACAGCGAAAAGATCAAGCCGCTGACCAACCTGTCCAACGATGTCACACTCGCAGCACGTAATTCGCTGATTCAGATGCTTGACTGGCTCCAAGCCACCAAGGGTTTGACTAAAGACCAAGCGTTTGTTGTTACCAGCGTCGCTTGCGATCTGCGTATCAGCAATGTGGTTGACGTGCCAAACTATGCTGTGACCACGATCTGCCCGATGGAAATCTTCGGCAAGAAGTAATCGCTGCTGTATGAAGTACAAAGAGCGAGGATTATCCTCGCTCTTTTTTTGAGGTAAGCCATGCAAAGAAGACGATTTATCATCAGCGCGACAGCGCTCATCACCGCAGTACTCTGGCCCGTTACACAGGCACTCGCCCATACGCCCTATGCGCAATGGGATCTTTTCCGTAAACGAAATTTGCAAATACTCACCTCGCACAGCGACCTTCCCGGTGACACCATCGGTGATGAATGGGTCGATTTTCTGCGTAAAAAATTACCCTTGTCGCGCGCCATGGTCAGTCGCGCAAGAGACGTGCTTCGGGTTGCGAGTTTGCTCAAGACCGATCAATCGAAATTGGCTGTGCTGTCTTATCAGCACGCCGAAGCGATGATGACTTCCGCTGCGCCATTTGAAGATTACAAAGATATGCCGCTGCAGGTCATGTTCGATAATGGCACCCATGTGCTAGTCGCGCGTAAGGATCTGCCTTTGCATCATGGATTTCTGATTGCCGTCACCTTGCTAGAACAGGCTGGCCCGATGCACCTGACGGTGCCCCTCAAAGGCAAATTCGGTATGCAAGTTCATCCGGGTGCGCGCGCCGCAGCCTTGGGTGAAAAAATTGAGATGCCGCCTGCGGAAACTGTCTGATGTCATTGATGTTGGCAATGCATTCGATTAGCGTCACGCCTTTCACCATGCTTATGCGAGTGAAACAGGTCATACGTTGCGGCTGCTTTGGGCTTGCAGTACTGACGTCGTGTGTCAGCGTTCATGCGCATGACGCCATCAGTGCTGAGGCTCGTAAGGCCTACCTGTCCCGTCTCGATGAACTGGCACGCACCGCCCAGAGCGCTGCAGCGCCTTCGGTCAGGGCCAATGCTTGGCTTGAGATGGGCAAGACCTTGGACGACATACGCGGACTGCTCAACGAAGACATCATCAGTCACGGCAAGACACAAGGACTGGAGACCTCCGTGCTGGTGAATATGCTCAATGCATCGGTCCATAAACTCCAGTTGTCGACGCAAACACGGCTTTACTTATCCAATCCGCGACCGTACCGCGAAGCACTCGCGCTCGACCCGCGTGGGAAACAGGCAGCGTTGGCTCGCTTCCTTTTATTCAAACATCATTTCTACGACAGCTTTATCGATCATCCTTTGAAGCCACTGCAGCAAAGCAAAGAGACGCTGTTGGAGATGATCGGATTCGGTGAAAGTTTAATGATGGTGAAGGATCCGGCCATCGACAGCGAAGAAGTACATTTCATTCTCGGTATTCATTACTTGCAGGCGCTTGAGTCGGGTGCTTTGCCTCAATCGAAATGCCAGTCGCGCGTGGCAGAGATACAGAAAAAATTTCGTAGTCAGTGGCCGACCAGTCTGAAGTTTGCCACCCTCGAAGCATTGTCTGCGCCATGAGCAACTTGCGATCATGGTGGCGCCTGTGGTTGTCGCTTTGCCTCGTGCTGATGACGCTGACGGCCTCGGCACATCAAACTGGAAATAGTTATATCAACATTCGACAGGTTGATGATCAGTTAACGATTGATCTTGATTTTTATGTACGTGATTTAGATAATCTTTTGCAAGAAGGTGCTAAGCCTAGTGAGACCGCACCATCAGCGCCATCACTGCCATCATCAGATCAACTACAAGCACTACAACCCCGTATCACGGATGTTATACAGCGCTCCTTTAAGCTAGAAATTGATGAGCTGAATGCGCCACTCACATTCAAGGCGCAATCAGTCACATTGCATAACGATGGATTATATGTGCGTCAACAGTTTGTTGGTCCAGTCGTAGATATAAAAGCTAAATTCATCGTCATACGTTATGAATTTTTTACACAGAACGATAAACTTGGACGTGCATTTATGCGTCTAATGTTAGATGGTGATGAAATCTCTTCTGTCTTTGATCAACCGAATGCCATACAACGTTTTGCACTCGGTGACACAAAACGTTCTGCAACCATATTCTTATTCGCAAAAGAGGGCGCTAAGCATATTTGGGAAGGTATAGATCACTTGCTGTTCTTGCTGACTTTGCTATTACCTGGTTTGCTGTTGTGGAGACACGAAGTCGCTACACCCACAATAGACAATCCTAGGCCCATGCGTGGCACTAAAGAAGCAGAAATTTTTGCTTTGAAAGTTGTAACTGCATTTACGATCGCACATTCAATCACATTAGGCTTAGCTACATTTGGGTTAGTGAGTCTGCCTGAAAAATTAATTGAAAGCTTGATTGCATTTTCTATCATGGCTTCAGCAGCAATTAATTTACAAAAAAAATATCGCATCAATCATTGGCAGCTAGCGTTTATCTTTGGATTAATACACGGCATGGGTTTTGCCAATGGACTGAAAGAGTTGGGTTTATCTTCTTCCTATTTTCTAGAAACCTTACTCGCATTTAATGTTGGTGTAGAGCTCGCGCAACTCGCCATCGTTTTGTTGGTCTCTATACCTATGCTGTTATTTATACGCAGTGAAACTGCCAAGCATCGTTTGATGACATGGGGATCAATAGGTGTGTTGGCGATATCGACTGTGTGGTTAGTGCAGAGATTGATGGCGTAAATATTTACGATTTAAGGATTTTGTAGGTACGAATAGCGAAGCGTATTCGTACGGCATCACATGAAAATTTTTACGGACGATTACGCTATGCTAATCGTCCCTACGATTATTAGATGTTTGTGGTGCGTGGGCGTTGTAGGTACGAATAGCGAAGCGTATTCGTACGACATTACATGTGAAAATTTTTGTACGATTACGCTGCGCTAATCGTACCTACGGTTCTTAAATGCTTAATGGAGCGTCACGTTTTCGCAAGCGCTTGTTCTATATCCCACAGTATGTCGTCCACTGATTCAATTCCTACTGCTAGTCGAATTAAATCCGGTGGTACGCCCGCTGCCATTTGTTGTTCTTCTGAGAGTTGTCTATGTGTGGTGGAGGCAGGATGAATGACTAATGTTTTTGCATCACCGATGTTAGCGAGATGCGATAAAAACTCTACGTTCTCTATAAATTTTTGACCAGCTGCTGCACCACCTTTAATCCCAAATGAAAGTACGGCGCCTGATCCTTTAGGGAGATATTTTTTCGCGAGCTCGTGGTAGCGATTATTTTTTAGTCCAGGGTAATTCACCCAAGCGACTTTAGGATGTTTCGATAAATGCTCTGCAATAGTGAGTGTATTGCTGCAATGACGCTCCATACGCAAATGCAGTGTTTCTACACCTTGTAACAACATGAAAGCATTGAAGGGTGAGAGTGCAGGACCGAAGGTGCGCAATCCTTCCATGCGACATTTCATCGTGAAGCCAAAGTCACCAAAGGTTTCATAAAAACGTACACCATGATAACCAGCTGATGATTCAGTCATGCTCGCAAACTTACCATTACCCCAATTGAACTTACCTGACTCTACAATTACACCGCCCATGGTTGTTCCATGCCCACCTATAAATTTAGTCGCAGAATGTATGGAGATAGCAGCGCCCCATGTGAATGGATTGCACAGATAGGGACTAGCAAAGGTGTTGTCGATAAAGAGTGGCAGTTCAGCTTGTGTCGCAATCGCTGCTATTTTTTCTATATCAAGCACATTCAGTGATGGATTACCTAAGGTTTCTGCATAAAGCAATTTTGTTTTTGGTGTGATGGCACGTGCAAAATTTTCTGGCTCATCAGGATCAACAAAAATCGTATTAATGCCTAGCTTACGAAAATTTACATCTAGCTGTGTATGCGTACCACCGTAGAGCGTTCTTGCTGCGACGATTTCATCGCCCGCTTCGCAAATGTTGAGCATAGCGATCATTTGCGCTGCCATACCACTTGAGGTGGCAACTGCTGCGCGACCATTTTCTAATGCGGCTATACGTTCTTCTAAGACCGCCACAGTGGGATTCGATAAACGTGAATACACATTGCCAAAGGTTTGTAGATTAAACAAACTAGCAGCATGCTCAGCACTGTCAAAGACATATGACGTGGTTTGATAGATAGGCACGGCACGCGAGCCGGTAGCAGCATCAGGAATTTGTCCTGCATGGAGACATAGGGTGTCGAAATTATAAATATGATCTTTAGACATATGTTAATGAATTAGAGTGGGCGACGGGATGAAATGACGCCAGTGTTGACACCAAACCAGCTTAAGCCGCCAAATAAACGTGCATATTCAATTTTCACACAGCGATTCATCACAACGGCGAGTCCTGCAGCTTCAGCAATCTGCTGTGCTTCTGTATTTTCAACACCGAGTTGTAACCACAAAGTTTTTGCGCCGATTGCGACAGCTTGTTGTGCAATGGGTGCGCAATCTTCACTTTTGCGAAACACATCGACGATATCAACCGGTTCAGGAATCGCTTCAAGAGTGGGATAACATTTTTCACCTAAGACTTCGGTATATTTAGGGTTAACCGGAATAATGCGATAACCATGTTCTTGCAGATACTTCGCAGCGAAATAAGAAGGGCGCCACCAATCGGCAGAGAGTCCTACGATAGCAATCGTGTGGCTATTTTTTAAAATGTGGCGGAGTTGGGCGATAGTGCTCATACGGTTAGCCTAGTATGAAATTATTTTTTTGCACACAGTACCATGTTGGTCGCTGTGGTTGTGACGATTTCAACGCTCTTAAAACCAGCTTCTTGTAAGACATGCGTTAAGCGTGCTGGACCTGCTTGTGCACCTAATGCTAATCCTACTTCTTGTGCGAGTGATGCAGGTACACAGCCTGTGGTCGATGCACAATAAAACATTTGTCCCACTACAGTCAGATTATCTTTCAGATTTTCACTAGCAAAGGGTTCAATTAACACTAATATGCCGTCGTCTTTCAACTGTGTATAAGCATGTGCAGCAGCACCTACTGGATCACCCATGTCATGTAAACAATCGAAGAAGGCAATGCTATCAAAGGGGCCTTGATATTCTTTCGCATTCTTGGTGCTGTAGGTGATGCGATTACCTAAGCCTGCTTGTTGCGCAAGTTTTTGTGCTTCTTCGATTGAAGGGCCATGAAAATCAAAACCAAAGACTTGTGCTTTAGGATAATTCTCAGCAATCAGCATAGTGGATATACCATGACCGCAGCCCACGTCTGCAAAGCTACCACCACTTTCTAAGATGGATACAAGTTGCGGAATTTTAGGTAACCATCGTTGTATGAGATTACCTTTGTAAGTAGGTTTGAAAAAACGTGCAGTACCACGGAAGTAGCAATTGTGATGTTCACCCCAAGCTACACCTTCGCCTGTTTTAAAAGCAGCACGAATTTTTGGTTCATCTAATACACCAGCTGCCAAACTATCGTAAGCACCTATCATTAGAGCGTTACTATTTTCATCAGCAAAGACAGCAGTTTGTTCTTCAGTCATATAAAACTGATTCTTCTCTGCGTCATATGAAACATAGCCTGCAGCAGAAAGTGCAGAAAGCCACTCTAATGCATAGCGTGCATGAATGCCGGCTGCTTTTGCAAAGCTTGCACTATCTGCAGGTCCGCATGCACTTAAGGTGGTGAATAATTTAAGTTCATCACCGATGCGCATGAGTGGCACTAATGAAGCTGCAGCTACATTTTCAAACACTTTCCATTGCAGCGCTTTGAGTTGTTTAGGATCCATGCTGATCTTTCATAAAAACGGAATTAGCAGGTAAACGCGGCGTCATGATTTTTTTATACAAAGGAGGGATGAAGGTTAACAGCACCATACCTGCATAGCCAGTTGGCATTTGTGGTGAAGCAGGGGTATGCGTTAACTGATCACAATTGAGAGAAGGTTGTAGATGATGATTAGCGTGACGCGGTAAGTTAAACAACAAAGCATCTGCAATGGTGTTATTGCAGTCCCAAATATGTTGTGGACCCATGCGTTCAGGTTTACCGTTTTCAGTTTGTCGCACTAAGCCCCAATGCTCAGCATAATCAACTGCACCGACTAAGAGTTGTGCTACCGCTGCTTGTACTAAACAAAAGACTAATCCCTTCCATCCAGCTATCAGTGTCATAAAAGTGAATAAGAAAACAGTGACGCTCATGAGTGCCCATGTTTCATTTAGCTTTCCAGGTAGTGATTGCGATAACTTGAGTGATTCAGTGAAAACGCCGCTGTAATAACGTGGCAGAAATCTCCACAAGCCTTCTTCACGTCTTGCAGTAGCAGGATCAGGGTAGGTAGCAGCTGCGCGATGATGGCCACGATTATGTTCAAGTGCATAGTGACCATAAGCTACAGACAATAACAAGACTCGTGCAAGAGCTTTATCGATGAAGGCGCGGCGATGTCCTAATTCATGTGCTAACACGATGCCCACTGCACCTGCTACATAGCCTGTGGAACCAGCCAGCAAAATAAGGGTGAGCCAACTCAGTTCTTGCGCTAAGCATGCGAGAGTGAGTATTTGTAAAATCACACCCACCATCACTGCACGAGGAAACCAGCTGCCCCATGCAAAAGATGAAGAGGGTTTTAGCTGTCCTTTGATCAGTAATTCTAGAAGCGGAATCAGCGCTATACCTATTGATAGCGAGAGCCAAGGCCAATCTAGTAATAAGCCGATGCTTGGAGTAGCGGTAAATACCAGTGGTAGAAGCAAGTGCATAGCTGAGTCCTTATAGAAAATCTGGGCTTGCGTATTGTTGCTTTCGAGACTTATTTTAGCCTCAGCAGCCCTAATTAGATTTTTCTCTTTAAAAGGGGTACTGCATGCCAAAAAATCACATTCTCGAAATACCTCTCTTCAGAGCGAAAAGCAGAGTGAAAACAGGGCTTATCGCGTTGACAGCCAGAAACCATTATGTTCCAATCTGGAAACATTAATAACCCTTCCCGTTGCTTTTTCTATAACGGATATTTTTAGCGCTCTGGCAGGTCCCAACAAAAAAGCTTATGCGACAAACCAGTCCAATTATTGGCACCAGCCAACCAATGAGTGCGATCCGTGAATTGATCAGCAAAATTGCTGATTCTGATGCGACCGTTCTGATTAATGGAGAATCAGGGACAGGTAAAGAACTCGTTGCCCAAGCCTTGCATTATCAATCGCGCCGCGCAGATGCGAATTTTGTTCCCCTTAATTGCGCTGCTATTCCAAAAGACTTGATGGAAAGTGAACTATTTGGTCATCGCAAGGGTGCTTTTACTGGTGCACTGGCTGATCGAGTAGGGCGCTTTGAATTAGCCCATGGTGGTACTTTATTTTTAGACGAGATTGGTGATCTCTCGTTAGACATGCAAGTCAAACTTCTGCGCGTGTTACAAGAACGCGTAGTCGATCCGGTCGGTTCTACACGACCAGTGACAGTGGATGTCCGTGTAGTGGCAGCGACGCACCGTGATTTGGAAGTGGAAATTGCAGCCGGACGTTTTAGAGAAGACTTGTATTACCGTTTGAATGTCTTACCACTCGTCACACCACCATTACGTGATCGACGCGATGACGTACCTTTACTCGCAAAGTTTTATGCAGAACGTTTTGCTGGTAAGGGTAAGCCAGTTACCTTTACTTCAGATTTTCTGGAAGCCTTAAAGACCTATGACTGGCCGGGTAACGTGCGTGAGCTATCAAATTTAATCCATCGTTTTTCAGCCCTCTTCGCAGGACAACGGTTAGCACTCAATGCAGTACCTGCGCCGATGTTGCCTAAGGGTTTAAAAGTATTACAAGAAGAACGACGCGATGCAGAGCCTGAAGCCGATATTTTGCAAATGTTCCCTGCTGAGGAAGAAGCACCCACGGTAGCGTTAGCAGATACACCATTGCAGCAAGATGAAGATAATCATGTAGAAGAAATCATCATGCTTGCGCAAGGCATGGAAGCCTTACCACCAGAAGGTATTTCTCTCAAAGAGCGTATGGCAGAAATTGAGCGCGGTTTTATTGAGCAAGCATTAGAACGTGCAGATGGTAATGTTTCAAAAACTGCGCGTATGTTGAATTTGCAGCGCACTACACTGATTGAAAAAATTGATAAATACCGTCTCCGCTCCGCTTGAGCGATGAACTCTATCACTAACAAACTCTATGAACATCGCTAGCTTAATTGGTGTCATTGGCGCCTTAACTCTGATTGCTCTTGCAACTGGTGGTAAATTTTCGCAGTTCATTGATCTGCCTGCTGTGTTGATCGTGTTTGGTGGCACATTTTTTTGTGTGCTGGCTAAAACAACGATGGAAGAGTTTCGTAGTGTGATGGCAATCACAAAAAGATCTCTGGCAGGGCATTCCGACAAAGTGGAAGATTTGATTGATGAATTAGTTGAAGTAGGGCGTGTAGCACGTTACAACGATAGATGGATGGTGGTGTTAGAAGATCGTGAATATAACAACACCTTTATCCAAAAGGCAGTACGTATGTGGGTGGACGGTCTTGAATACTCTGTGTTGAAAGATGCGCTTACGCGCGAAGTGATGGAAGAAAAATTACGTTTTGATCAAGCGCGTGATTTTTATAGCTTTGCACAAGATCTCGCTCCATCCATGGGCATGATAGGTACGCTGTTAGGTTTGGTACTCATGATGGGCAATATGAGTGATCCGCGTGCGATTGGTCCTGGTATGGCAGTCGCATTACTTACAACGCTCTACGGTGCAGTTTTAGCGAATGTGATTTTTAGTCCTATGGTGCAGCGTATCGTAGGGCACGGTAAAAAAGTGCGTTACAACTACGAGTTAGTTGTTGCCGGTATGTTGTTTCTCCATAAAGGTGGCGATCCCCGTCGTTTGCCAGACTTACTCCTAGGTGGATTTACTGTCGCTGAAGAAATAGAGCTGGTTGATCCAGTCACATCAGAACCAGCACCAGCAGCGACTAAATTGACTTCAGAGGATTTGCTTGAACCGACCTTAGCTGCAATGGAGATGAAGTCTACTACAACTACTCCGCCAAGCTCGCCCCCAGAGCGTTGATTGCTATGTCAGATCACCTAAAAAAAATCGACATGCAGGATCATGCGCCTGCTTCCTTGTTTGGTGATTTGAGTATGCAAATTGCGGAAGACGATGTGGTTCATCGTCGTGGTTCGCCACCGTGGATTATTACTTTCGCCGACATGATCACGCTTTTACTAGCGTTCTTTGTGCTGATGCTGAGTTTTTCGGACATGAATGCCACTCGCTTTAAAGATGTCAGTGGTTCATTGCAAGAATCATTAGGTAAACAACAAGCATTGCCTATCGTGGAAGCACCAGCAGCAGAAACCCAGTTAGCTGGAGTGCCAGAAGTAGTTGCTGTGCCTTTGCCCGAGCAACTGGCCAAAGATCTCGGTACGTTACAAAAATCTTTATCCGCGGATTTAGTTGGGCAAAAACTCAATGTGCGTGTAGACAATGGAAACTTAATTGTTGATTTGCCTAAGCATAGTGGTAACGGTGTGCTCTCTCAAGAAATGTTAGATCTGTATGCAAAAATTGCAGAAATTCAATCGCAAGTTGAAAGTACTGTTGAAGTACGTGAAGGATCCGATTCCGCTGCCAAAATTAATGATGCGGTACAGCGTTTAGATCAGTTGAAAGCAGCATTATCAAAAGAAATTGCGAATGGTGATGCACAAGTTGAACGCGATGGTGAGCGTGTTGTTGTGCGTATGTTAGTGCAAGGTAGTTTTTATTCAGGTAGTGCCGTGTTATCGCCGGATTACTTTCCCTTGTTAACAAAAATCGGTAATACGATTGCCAAAGGTGGTGGTCGGATTACGATTGAAGGTCACACGGATAGTATTCCTGTTTCAGGCAACGATCGCTATCGATCGAATTGGGATTTGTCGGGTGCGCGTGCTGCATCAGTAGCAGACTTTCTGATTGAACGCGGTGGTGTGCCACGTGAACGTATGGTGGTGCGGGGTATGGCAGACATTAAGCCATTAGCACCGAATGATACGCGCGAGGGTAGAGCAAAAAATCGACGGATCGAAGTGCTAATTGATGCTTATGGTCCTTAACATTAAGCTTACCTACTCGCTTATTTTATAAATTAGGAGCATCAATCAAAAAAATATTTTTCTCACTGCTCATATAAGCACGAATCAGCACAAAAAATTTAGCAGTGCCGTTAACTCACTCAACTATTGTTGCTTAGTTTCGCTAGGCTTAGAGTAAGTAGGAATATTATCCTGTGATTCAGTTTTTGTATTTGCTTGTTCACGCGAATATTTCACAAAAGTAGCGCTCTTAGGTTTTTCTTTGGCTACTGGTGCAGCTTCAACAGGAGTAGCAGCACGTGCTTGTGCTGCTTCACGTTCACGTTGAATTTCTCGTTCACGCATGGCTTCACGCTCACGTTGAATTTCTCTTTCACGTAATGCATCACGTGCTTTTAATAATTCACGTTCTTTCAGTTCGCGTTCCTTTAATTCACGCTCTTTCAATTCACGATCACGACGTGCATCAGCAGCAGCAACAGCGGCGAGTGCGGCTTCTTGATTGCGCTGCTTTTGTAGATTGGAGAGATTTTCTATATCTTTTTTCAAGCTATCAACATTACTCACTGCCGATTTAACACTATTGAGTTGTTGTGAAAGTTCAAGCACTGCTTTGGATTGTTGTGTCAGTAGTGCATCTAAGCCAGAGAGTTGTTGATTGAGCTGATCATTGGCTGCAGGTTTAGTGGACTCTACTACTTTATTTTCTTTATCAGCTTTTGGGCTTGCCGTTGTTTTAGATTCTGGTTTTGCAACTGGTTTTGCCTCAGCTTTTGAATTCGCTTTAGTGTCGTTTTTTTCATCACCTTTGCTGTCAGTTTTAGTGTCAGCTTTGGCACCACTCGGTTCAGTTTTTTTTGCGCCAGGTTGTGCAGGCGCAGGAGTCGCCGGAGCAGGTGCTGCTTTATTATTTTTTGAAGGATCAAATGAACGTGTTTGATCTGCAACTCTAGCGAGTTTATCTTCAATCGCCATTTGCACCGATTGTGTGTTGTCTTGTTTTAGACTTAATTCAGCTAAGGTCGCATTGATATCATCCATCGCTTCAAGACGTGCTTTGAGATCAACTGCACGTTTACCTACAGCGAGTAACATCGCATCCACTTGTTCTACTTTTTCATTGAGTTGCATAGTCATGAAACTAAAGGCAACTGCAGCGCCAACTAATACTGTGCCTGTTAGGGCGAGTACTAATTTAGCTTGAATATTGGCACTACGATTATTTTTCGCGAGCGTATCTGCGGCTTTAAATAACTGATTGCCGGTTGCTGCAACAGTGGAGGCACAACGATTCGCTACTTCAGCAGCGTCTAACACGATCGCCATCAGCGATTCTAACTGTTGCGATGCGGAGCGATTATTTTCGACTAAGACTTGTACTGCTTGTAATGCTTTAACAGCAGTATCTTGTGGTACAGCGATATTAGGGCCTTCACCAAGCGCGTGCGGTGTCGCTGCAGCAGCAGCTGCAGGGGCGGGTGATACGTCGACCGCATTCGCACCGTCCACTTGCGGTGGCGGTGGAGCAGCAGTAAAGCCTGCAGGCTGAGATTCTTTTTTTACCGCATCATTC
>JAIXOW010000231.1 GCA_027486615.1 Oxalobacteraceae bacterium
CTGGACTTCTGAACAATGGCCTGTTCATCAACGGCGGCCTGGTCTTCGGGAACAATGGCCTGGACTTCAGGAGTTTGATGGGCCTGAAATTTTTTTATATCTTTAGCTATTGAAATATCTACATACATACAACTTCAACTTTAGAGTGAAAATCATAACAAACAATCACCTGGACTTCATCAACTTTCGATCTCGACCTCGACCTGGACTTCGACCTCGACCTCTTCTTCTTCTTTGACGTCTTCTTGGACGACTTTGGCGTTTCGGCCTGGACTTTAGAAGAAGAGCGATCTTTCGAACTTGACTTCTTTTTCTTCTTTGAAGTCTTTTTGGACGACTTTGGCGTTTCGGTCTGTACTTTAGCAGATGAGTCCTCTGTCTTGGCACTCTGAAAATGTTAAAAGAAATTGAAAAAATGGTATGCAAATACAAAGATATTGCAATATTTCTTTTATGTACATTTTAGATCTTTACAATCCTAACATTGGATGCCAAACGTACCTGGTGCTCCTCATCCTCCTCGAAATCGGGAACGACCTCAACAACGTCATCATCGTCATTTTCATCGTCATCTTGAAGCAATTGCACTTGAGATGAGGTACCAACGGGCGAAGGAACTGGCATAGCAATTGGTGAAGATGAAGTTGCGACTGGTGAGCTGGGAACTCCGGAATCAGAAGTCTTCTTTCTGACCCTCTTCTTGGGAGTTGGATCCTCCTGTTGCTTCCATTTTTTTGTCATTGTCTTGGCGGCTTTGACATTGACCGGCTTAAGCAGGGGAAGGGCGTCGTCATCCTTCTGAAAATACAGTTCAGAATTGTTTTAGACTTATTCTATTACACAACATCGTAGTTACATGTTAACAAAGTAAAATTTCGTCGTTAGCGGCATCCTAGCTATTAACAAAGTAAAATTGCGTCGTTAGCGGCATCCTAGCTATTAACAAAGTAATATTAGTTAGCGTCGTTAGCGGCATTCAAATGAACTAAAGTAATGGCATACCTCTCCTTCTTTTTCCAGTCTCTGTGCACGGTGCTTTGCCGATTCACTTTTTCTCCTGTAGATCTGGGCGTCAACATCCTTGTGGACAACCTTGATGTGCCTCATGTAGTTGCTGTTGTCCTGCATTGCGCCACAGATAGGACAGGGAAAATGGTTCGGCCCTGGAACGACACAGACATGCCTGCTGACGTCTGCCGCGATGAAATCTTCACAGGTCTCGCACCACCAACAACGACCTTCATGCCTGTGGAGATCTGTCCTGATTGGCCTTCGACAAATCTTGCAAAGAGGCAAGCCTACCTGGCTGGGAGTGATGATGATGTCCTGAAGCAAACAAAAAATGCCCATTATTTTACGATGGTATCAACGTTACGTTGTAAAAAGGGGGAATAAATACTGCACTTTAATAGCCACTACACGTATTAAAAATACTTCAAAACGAGAATACGTAACAAAGAATACGTATACGTAATGAACACATAACGAGAATACGTACTCTTTCTTGGTAACTAAAAACATTGTGAACTTGAAAACAAATGGCCAAAACATATTACCCTATACACGGCATTTCGAACTCGCCACAAGCCTGGTTCTGTGTAACGCACGGGAAATTTGCTTTTCTCCTTTTTGCCCTCTTTGTCCTTTTCTTGCTTTGAGCCAGCATCATCCTGATCAACCCGTTGCTTCTTCGCCTACAAAAAAAAATATTAACAAAGTAATATTGCGTCGTTAGCGGCATCCTAGCTATTAACAAAACAATATTAGTTAGCGTCGTTAGCGGCATCCTAGCTATTAACAAAGTAATATTGCGTCGTTAGCGGCATCCTAGCTATTAACAAAGTAATATTGCGTCGTTAGCGGCATCCTAGCTATTAACAAACAAATATTTGCGTCGTTAGCGACAATAATTCAGACTTAAAAATATGTAGCTGAGGCAATGCGAAGTGGCACGCAACAGGTCGTTATCTTACAGTAATGACAATAATTCAAACTTAACAACAGATGGCTGATGCAATGCGAAGTGGCACGCTACAAGTCATTATCTTACAGTAATTACAATAAAAAAACTTAAAAATTATCAATAAAAATTTACCTCTTGTTCGACATCAGAGGTCGGACGATCTGTTTTTTGACGCTTTTTTCCACCCTTCTTTGGAGGCATTGTAGAAACGACGCTAATTAGTTTTTTTATATAATAAAATTAACGCTTGTACTTTCGATTTAAAAACTTAAAAAAAATAGCAGCCTTCCTTCAGACAAACGCTTTTCAACTGATTCGTTGTTTACTTTCTTTGCGCGCGCAAGAACAAATTTAATATTCTGCCGAAACCGCCCAACCGCGTATACAGCCACATTTTTTGTTTACTTTCAGTGCGCGCCAATTTTAAATTAATATTCCGCCAAAACTGCCCATATGACCATACATGGCAGTGTCGTCTTATCGGTCTTATGCGGTATAATTAATATTTACACAGGTTTACAAATTGTATGCTTCTTATGCGGCACTTTTTTAATAGATACCTTAGCTTAAACACCATTCGAACACAAAGTAGAGAACGTAATAGGTTCGAAGACATTTATTGAAACTCAATATCAGATGTTTTTACAAACAGAGGTCATAATGAATCAGTTTCTACCGCATTTTTAAGGCATATTGGATTGAACCTATTACAAATGTAAGTGAGGAATTAAATAGAAAAATATGTACATTCATTACGGCAATGGATTTCATGAACAAAAATCTTAGCCTTTTTTAGTCATCTAAAAAGGATGAGGAACCGCAATCGGGGACTTGTGACTTGTTAGTTATTACAAAAAAATATAAGGAAAAAGAAAGCACATACATTATAACCGTTAATTCATATACAATACTTCTTATGCGGTATCAAGAAGCATGATTTAATAATTTATACACGGTCTGTTACGATCATAAGTCCAGAATATAGGACAAAAAAAGAAAGAAAAGGTTTGGTCATTTTAGTTGGGCGGCTTCTCGTCTAATCAGAATCAGAGAAAGAAAAGGTAGGTTCCCGCCTTCTCTTTGTTCCGGAAGGTCCAGGAACTGGATTGTCGAAGTCCACCGGCGGCTCTGTCCTGCTGCTACTGACGGGCTGTGATTGGGTCAACCTGCAGTGGGGTGCGGGTTGTTTCCCTTTCAGAACGCTGATTGCACGACGGACAAGTTGTAGAGCCACAGATGCACGGTCATTCGGTTGCTTTCCTCGACCACGTCCTCGACCACGTCCTCGACCACGTCCTCGACCACGTCCACGTCCACCTTCCGCGGTTGGTTGTGCTCTTGCGCGCGGAGGTTGTTGACCAATGGCAGGCAGAGGCCGCTGACTTGAAGTTGAGGGCTGACTGAGGTCGAAATCTTCTAGCTCCACTTCATCTTCGAGGGTGTCCCAATTAGAAGTGGGAAGGGGAGCACCGCGATGTCTGAAAGATAATAAAAATAATAAATAATCCATCTTTCACGGTAACAGAGGTTATGTAAAAATAACCAATAACCAATCTATCACGGGATTCACTTTTTTAAGTACCTTTCAGTGTGCATCAGTTCGCGGACAATTCGTTGATTTTCTTTCCTCCTCCTTTCGGCTTCGGCCGATCGTCTCCGGTCCTCGGCCATCTCTCTCTCGACCTCGATACCTGCAGCCGCAATAGCTGCCGCACGCTCAGCTGCATCACGATCAGCTCCGTCTCCTTGTTGGGCTCCTTGTTGGGCTCCTTGTTGGGCTCCTTGTTGGGCTACAGGCTGAACTCCTTGTTGGGCTAGAGGCTGGGCTGCAGGCTGAACTCCTTGCTGGGCTGCAGGCTGGGCTGCAGGTTGGGCGGCAACCACTGGAATGACCAAGTCATACTCCGTAAGCGTAACTGCATTGGGAAAGATCTTGAAGGCCTCGTCAACTATGCCTCGACATGTTGGGCATGTTTGGCACCGCATGACCCAGTCCACGAAGCCTTCATCTAGCCTCCGAAGTGGGTAGATTTCGTTGTTGACGCAAGTATTGCAAAAGCAATGTTTGCAAGGCATCAACATCATCACGTTGTCTTCGGTGAACTCGCTGTAACAGACAGCGCACGCACGAAATCTACGTTCGCCGGGTTGTTGTTGTTGGGGTGGTGGAGGAAGAGGCAGAACACCAGGAGCAGGTAAATCATCTGGAATCTCGACCAGTTCCAGTCCAGCTTCCTCATTGAGTGCGTCATATCCTTCTGCGGCACGAGGCTCGTCAATCTGCATGATGTAAGGACCATACTCTTCATTCCAGGCGTCTTCCAAAGTGTGGACAGTCCAGGAATCGTAGAAGTGGCAAGCTTGATCGAGGAATTCAGACGAGGAAATCTTTCCGTCGTAGTATTGGCGTTCCAATTTCTCAATGGCGCTGAAAGGACAAAATCAAAATCAATTTTAAAATGCAATGATTTACGTCAATCACGGTAAATCAATAACGTCAATCACGGTATATTATTATTAAGAATGTTTTTTTTAACAACTTTCAAACTTACAGCTTGTGCTTGGCGTGATCCGGAGTGAGGTTATTGACGACTTGGATGCCACGGTCGATCTGCCTAAGGATCAGCCCTGTTCGCGTGAAGACAATCTGATCAAGCTCACTGACGAAACGGAAGAAGTTGGCGTGGAACGTGATGCGTTCTCCGATGCGACGGTGAAAATTTTCGATGTAATTGTTGGTCTTGAAGCGATGCATATACACAGATATGCGAGATGGACGAACTTTGCGAACCCAGAAGCCCACGACGTAGCTTTCGTGGAAGAGCATGAGCTTGCGACGTGCTGTGGGATCCATGATACCTCGGATCTTCCTCTTGATCTGGGCGCACTCCTCTGCGATTTCGTTGGCCGGCAATAAGCACAACGCGAGATATCGGCGCATGATGTCCTTCACTCCGTGATCATTGTTATTGTGGTAATAACTGGATAAGCCATGACCTGTAAGTGATTAAATCAAATCATGAAAATCAATCTATCACGGTATGCGAATTTAAGTACATAACTAACTTCTTATGCGGTTTTTCATCATATAAATCAATCAATCACAAAACATTACCTGGTCTCATCATGGCCCTGAAGACAGCTTGTGCGAAATGAAAGTAGCAGCCTGAGAGCGTTGCATTTGGAAATGTCGTTTGAAGCGCCTTCATGAGGGCAAGCTCGTAGTCACTCTTGATGATTCGCGGCTCAAGACTAGGACAGATCGAACGCACCTTCCTCATGACGCCTTCATAAAGGCCATTGTGCTTGGACGTCATGCAGATGTGCATTATCGGAATGCAAACTCCGCAGTAGGAGACCATCAAGTTGAAGAGTTGCGCAAACGGGCGAGGAGCAGTCCTGAAGGTGGCGTCACACATGAGGTAAACGTTGTGGGGTCCCACCATTTGCAAGACATTTGGACTGGCCAAGATGACGGCAAAGTGCTTCGTCCCATTGTCCTCAACATATCGGACGGTTCCCTGGCAAACTGGTTTGATTTCTTGCAGGCAGTCTTCTGAATCGAGGTATGCGCACAACTCTTCTGGAGAACAATTTGCCTTCTGATACCGCCTCACCCTGGCGTCCTTCAGAGTGCTGACGATACTGTGGTAGCCCAGATTTGTTCCAATGTCTTCAGGAAAGTCAGTGAGGACTTCATGATAGATGTCGTTGAGAGCTTTTGGCGTGCTGTAAGCTTGGGCTTTCATCGTGTTCTTTGCTGCCAAGATCTGGAATTCTTGTTCCCGGATTGCGCAAGTGTGTTCTTTTCGGACCCGCATGGTGTTGCCTGCAAAGAAGAATAATAACCAATCAATCACGGTACACAACTTACGGACGTAATGCATCTATCGCGGTACATTATTAATCCATTACATTATTCCATCTAACGCGGTATACATTAAATCTAAAGCGGTATACATTAAATCTAAAGCGTTACCGCGTGAGACGCAACCGAAACTATAATCGCGGTTTTAACAGTTTCAACATCAAAACTTTTGGTCACGCCGTTCATATCAATCAATCAATCAATCAATCAATCAATCAATCAATCTAAAATTAATATAAT
>JAIXOW010000306.1 GCA_027486615.1 Oxalobacteraceae bacterium
AATTGGTATAGTCCCACAAGACACCGTACTTTTTAATGACAGCATCGCTTACAACATACGTTATGGTCGACCAGATGCTAGCAAGGAAGATATAATCGCTGTTGCAAAAGCAGCTTATATTCATGAATTTATTTTAAGTCTGCCTGAAGGCTATGAGACGCCTGTAGGCGAGCGCGGGTTAAAATTATCGGGTGGCGAAAAACAGCGGGTTGCGATAGCACGTACCTTGTTAAAAAACCCTGCTATTCTGATTTTTGATGAAGCCACTTCAGCATTAGATTCACGGGCTGAGCAAGCAATACAGGCCCAACTCAAAGATATTGCGCGTGATCGCACCACCTTAGTCATAGCCCATCGCTTATCTACCATAGCCGATGCGCATCAAATTTTGGTGATGGACCATGGTCGTATAGTCGAGCGTGGTACGCATAATGAATTACTGGCATTGCAAGGCGCGTATGCGCAAATGTGGGAGAGGCAACAAGCGCGTCAGGCAGAAGTTGTATCGGACCTCTCGCCAGAAGAACTCGAAGTTAAGCAATTACTCGCCTAAGTGATTTTGCTAAGTGATTTTGTTACGTCATTTATTAAGTCATTTTTTTAAATATTTTTATAAAATTTTCTATGAATCCACGAAAAATTTTAACTGATAGCTTTCATGCAGCGGTTGCGGCAGCAGACCCATTAAAAATCGTCGCTGCGCATCTTCCGAAGCCACCTAAAGGACGCACCCTAGTTGTCGGTGCCGGTAAGGCAGCCGCTAGTATGGCGCGCGCTGTTGAACTCGCTTGGCCATCCAACCATGCGATAGAGGGTCTAGTCGTCACCCGTTATGCACATGGCATGGATACTGATCACATACGCGTGGTGGAAGCTGGACATCCTGTACCCGATGGAGCAGGTGAAGCCGCAGCGGCTGAAATTTTGTCTTTAGTATCCAGTCTCACAGAAGATGATCATTTGATTGCACTGATCTCTGGTGGAGGATCAAGCTTATTATCTTTGCCTGTTGCGAGTATTTCTATGGCTGATTTAAAAGTCGTGACAAATAGTTTGCTGAAATCAGGTGCGCCGATTACAGAAATGAATATCGTCAGAAAACATCTCTCTCGCATACAAGGTGGACGTTTAGCAGCAGCATCGAAAGCACCTATCACCACATTAATCATTAGTGATGTCACCGGTGATGAACCTAGTGCGATTGCATCAGGACCGACTTGCGCTGATCCTAGTACCTATCAAGAAGCCTTGGCCATACTCAAGCGATTTAATGTCAACGCACCGGATAGTGTGACAGCACACTTAGAAGCAGGTGCGGCAGGAAAAATTTCAGAAACACCGAAACCAAATGATCCCGTCTTTGCTAACGCTAAACAAGTCGTCATTGCGACTGCGCATCAAAGCTTACAAGCAGCAGCTAGCTTCTTTAAAGAACAACACATCACACCCGTCGTACTAGGTGATACGGTGACAGGTGAAGCCAGTGAGGTAGCGAAAGTGTATGCCGCCATGGTGAAAGAAATACGTCAATATCACCAACCCTTCCAAGCTCCTGTTGCATTAATCTCAGGTGGTGAATGTACCGTCACTGTGAAAGGTAATGGTCGTGGTGGCCGTTGTGTAGAATTTTTAACTTCATTAGCGATAGAACTCAATGGCATGTCCGGTGTATATGCATTAGCTGCTGATACGGATGGCATCGATGGCACTGAAGATAATGCAGGTGCTTTACTTTTTCCCGACACGCCAGAGCGAGCACAAGCATTAAATTTATCGGCTGTTGCTCGGTTGGCGAATAATGATGGTTATAGTTTTTTTTCAGCCTTAGATGATTTACTCGTCACAGGACCAACGCGCACTAATGTGAATGACTATCGCGTTATTCTGATCCTATAAATCTTATTACTGTTGTTAACTTCTCTATCCTATGACTGCTAAGCTAAGCCCTAATACGCTCACCATCACACGACCTGATGACTGGCATTTACATTTACGTGATGGCAGTGTGTTAGCCGATGTGTTGCCGCACACTGCAGCGCAATTTGCGCGCGCCATCGTAATGCCGAATTTAAAGCCTCCAGTCACAACTACTGCAATGGCAAGTGCTTATCGCGATAGAATTTTAGCTGCATTACCAAAGGGCATGGCATTTGAACCTCTAATGGTGCTTTATCTCACAGACAATACACAGCCGGATGAAATACGTAAAGCCGTAGAGAGCGGGTTTGTACATGGCGTAAAACTTTATCCTGCTGGTGCTACAACAAACTCCGATGCAGGTGTGACAGATTTGCAGCGCTGTATGCCCGCTTTAGAAATGATGCAAGAGTTAGGTTTGCCCTTGCTAATACATGGCGAAGTTACAGATTCAGAGATTGATGTTTTTGATCGAGAAGCCGTCTTTATCGATCGTATTTTGCAACCACTACGAAAGCAATTGCCGCAGTTGAGAATTGTGTTTGAACACATCACGACACAAGAAGCAGTACATTATGTGCGCGATGCAGAAGGTCCGATTGCAGCGACTATCACAGCACATCATTTACTTTACAATCGTAACGCAATTTTTAAAGGTGGCGTGCGCCCCCATTATTATTGCCTGCCCATTTTGAAACGCGAAACACATAGACGAGCTTTAATGCAAGCAGCAAGTTCTGGTAACCAGCGTTTCTTTTTAGGGACTGATTCAGCTCCGCATTCTAAAGGTCTAAAAGAACATTCTTGTGGATGTGCAGGTTGCTATACCGCTTTACATGCGATGGAATTATATGCGCATGCTTTTGAAGAAGCCGGTGCACTAGATAAGTTAGAGGGTTTCGCTAGTTTTTTTGGACCTGATTTTTATAAACTACCTCGCAACAAAGATCACATCACCTTGCAAAGACAAGATTGGATCGTGCCAGAAGAATTAGTCATGCAGAGTATAACGATAGTACCCTTAGATGCAGGTGCTACGCTCGCTTGGAAATTAGCTTGAGTTAAGCGCAAGACCTAATTCGTTTTTAATTATTCATCGCTCATGTCTGAGCAATTTCTCTCCAAAATAAATTGGCAGCAGCCATGGTTGCTACCGCTGCGTGAGATTGCTCACGCCGTACTTCAGCAGCAAAACTGGAAGCATGAGATTAACCGTCTCATGAAACAGCGAGGCTTATGTAATTTTGCAGGACAGGCTCTGCAATGTATGCCGCAAGAGAATTTACCAGATGGTGTGCAATATGAAGCGCATATCTATGCAACCGGCGGCATTCCTACTCGCGATAATTTGCATGATTTTTTTAATGCATTAATGTGGCTGCACTTTCCGCAAATTAAAAAAATCTTAAATCATATTCAGGCAATGGAAATTCAACATAGAGCAGCGTTATCACAAAGTAGTAGTGAGCGTGGCCTTCAGCGCGATGCCGCAACCTTGTTTGATGAAAACGCAGCACTGTGGGTGTGTAGAGATCCTAGTTTGACATTCGCCTTACAACAGCATGCATGGACTGATATTTTTCAGACACGACGAGAAGATTTAGGAAAGCATTGTGAAGTGCTGGTGTTTGGTCACGCCATACTAGAAAAATTAACTCAGCCGTATAAAGCCATCACAGCGCATGCTTGGGTAGTGCAGGTGGAGGCAGACTGGTTTACTCAATCTGATAAACAGCGTTGGGGTTATGTAGACAACATAGTGAGTCAGCGTTTACAGCAAGGCTTTGACTCTAGAGATTTCACACCCTTACCCGTTCTGGGCTTGCCTAACTGGTGTGAAGGACAAGATGCTGATTTTTACGCAGATCAGCAAGTGTTTAGACCACCGCGATCATCACAAAGAAAGTAAAACCAAAGTCACATCCCGGCTTGCACCGGGAGTGTTTTAACTATTCAAATCGTAAGCGATCAAATCTCTTAAAGCTTATTAGAAGCCTTTACGCAAACCTAATATAAAAGCGTTAGAGATTGAAACGGTTTGTGACAGTGTTGCTGGGCTAGCTGTTGCATCGACAGAACCGGAATAAGATGAAAACGCACCATCTTTTGCATGATTAAACGCAGCATAAACTTCGGTTGATTTTGAAAATGAATACACGGCCGACAAGTTAATGATTGAAGGATGATTCGGTCCACTATTGCGAGCAAAATTTATCCCTACATTCGTTTTCGGCATTACTTGCAGACCCGCCCCTATGATGTAAGTATTGGTAGAGTTACCTGTCTCAGGACTGAAATGCACATAGCTACCAGCTAGCTTAGCAGCACCTAAAGGCACGCTACCACCGAGTAGATATTGTTGATATTGCTGGGCACGGTCTGAAATAGCTGCTAAGAGATTGATGTCACCTAAGCTATAACCGATATTGCCAGAGGCGAGTCGATTTGTACCTGTATCACCTGGCACACCACCAAAGGAATATAAAGCACTACCAGTAAAGCCATTTAATAATTCACGAGGCAGACTATAAGAAATAGAGTTAGGAATAAAGAAGCCACTTGTCGTGCTGTTCGCAACATCAGCATCAGTACCACCGGCGGTGACGGAAACAGGCGCCCCGAGATTATTTAGTGCAGTGCCATTTTGATGTAACAGTAAAGCGGGAACAGAAAAATTTTGACCGGCTACTGCAAGCGAAGAATTATAAGCAGCGATAAATGGTGAGATTTGTAAACCTGCTTTAAAGGTGCCGAAGTCACCACTAAAACCAAGATTCGCTTGACGACTAAACACACCGCTAGTGCCGCCATTCGCAATGCTGCCATCGCCTGCATTAAAGCCACCTTCTAAATTTATGTGTGCCATCACACCACTGCCTAAATCTTCTTTACCACTCACGCCCCATACGGAAGGCGTCCAATTGCCTTCACCAAAACTAGAACGTCGATCATTACCTGGACCAATGCCGGTTGCACTTACCCATGAAGCATCGATATTGCCATACAGAGTAAGGCCAGTTTGTGCGGCAGCTGCACCGCTTAACAAAGTAAAAGAAAGTAACGATACAAGTCGAATTTTATTCATGGACATCTCTCCGGTAGTTAACTGGTAAGCGAGAGAGTGTGAAGTGATTCTGCGACAGATTATCAACGCGCATCAAAGCAAAGCGTGACGAGCTTTGTGACTAAGCAAAGGACAAGCAGAGTGTGATGAAGAACATTCACAAAAGAAAAAAGCCACTCGTAAGAGTGGCTTTTTAAACTTGCAGATCTAAATCAAATCGACATTAAGTCGACGCGAGATTAGAACGAGTGAACAACACCAGCTGCAACGGTTGTTGATGTTGTAGTTACTGTACCCGCTGTGTAAGAACCACGGTAGTCGTAGTTTGATTGCGCGCCGTTGGTACCACGACCGTATGTTGCATACAGGCTAGTACGCTTTGACAATGCATATTGAGCACCAACGTTTGTCAGTGTTTGAGCAGAAGCCAAGTTGTTGCGAGCATATTGCAAGCTAACAGTGAGTGGTTCAGTTACTGAGTAAGCTACGCTACCACTGTAGCTGTTAATTGCTGCAGTAGCTGCGCCTTCAGTATTTGAAGATGTATAGTTACCAGCCAAAGTTACTTGACCCATAGTATAGGAAGCGCTAGTTGTATAACCCTTGATGGTATTTGCGCGGTCTTGCATACCAACTGCAACATTTACGCCACCGAAAGAACCGGTTGCTGAAGCTGCTGTATAGCTATTCTCAGGACCACCAACAGTTGCACCA
>JAIXOW010000346.1 GCA_027486615.1 Oxalobacteraceae bacterium
AAAAAAAATCTATTTTATTTTCTTATTTGCAATAAATCTAGAGATTACTATTTTTCTCTTAAGAACTTGTAAAAATACAAAGAAATTCCACCAAAGCAAAGAGACAAAAAAATACCCGCACTCAGCGGGTATTCCCTTCAAAAAATGAACAATAACATTACGGTGTTTTGATTTTTTTATCTACTTTTCAATATTGCTTTAGGGTATTTCTCTTTTTACAAAGCAAGAATGCTCTATGAAATAGAAGAAACAAATTATCGTGAAGCTGCTTTTGCTTCTTCAAGCAAACGCTTGCCATCTAATCCCTTGGCATTCATATCTTTCACCCACTCTTCAGCAACGCCAGCAGTCGCCTTCTCCCAACGCTTCCATTCAGCAGCTGGCAAAGTATAGAAATTATTGTTACGTACTTCTGCCGACTTACGTCCTGGCGCTGCATCTTCAGCAAATATTTTTCCTACCCAAGCTGAGGGTTCAGCACCACTATTTGCATCAATAATTTTTTTCAACTCTGGCGGCAAACTGTCATAACGCGCTTGATTCATCGCCAATATAAAAACGTTATTTGAAATCTGAGGAGCGCCTGCTGGCATCTCAGTGTGAAACTTCGTGATCTCTTGAAATTTCATAGCAGGTACAACTTCCCAAGGAATAATCGCGCCATCAATCACACCTTTCGAAAGTCCCTCAGCAGCTTGCGGTAATGGCATAGGAACCGGTGTTGCACCTAAGGCTTCCGTCATTTTTGTGCTTTGACGAGTCGGAGCACGCACTCGTAAACCTTTGAAATCTTCCATCGTTTTGACATGGATTTTTGTACTGTGAATCAAAGAACCATCATGCACGTGAAATAAAATTGGCTTTACACCTTTGTAATCACTTAACGCATTTTTCATTGCGTAATTCCACAAACCGCGACTAGCTTTCTCAGAAGAGTAAATCATGAAAGGTAATTCAAACGCTTCAGTAATCGGAAAACGACCAGCTTGATAACCTGGCACAGTCCAGATAATGTCCGCTACACCATCCTTAGCTTGATCAAATAACTGCTGCGGCGTGCCACCCATTTGCATAGAAGGATAAATTTGGCATTTCATCTTTCCTGCAGATTGCTCTTCAATTTTCTTACACCAAGGCACCATGAAATTTATATGCGCGGTAGAACTAGCAGGTAAAAAATGATGCAACTTCAACGTGATGGTTTGAGCAGTACTCGCAGTAGATGCAACAAAAAATAAAACTACTACTACAAGCTTATTGATAAAACTATTTTTCATAAAATTCTTCCTTAACCAAAGTGAGGTAGAAAATAAAATTTAACCACCAAAGGTATGAACTAAGTACAGCGAAATAATTGGGAAAAATACCAGCAAAATCGTACGTATCAAATCCGATGCTAAGAATGGCAACACGCCTTTAAAGGTCTCCATCACCGGCACGTCTTTAGCAATTTTGTTGATGATGAAGATGTTCATACCCACCGGTGGATGCACCAAACCTATCTCTACCACCATTAAAGCGAGTATACCGAACCAAACTGATTTATCTTCAACTGGCATGCCCCAGAAATCTAAACCCATCACAATCGGATAAAAAATAGGAATGGTGAGCAAAATCATGGACAGTGAATCCATCACACAGCCCAAGAAAATATAAATCAATAAAATTGCAAAGATAACGGATAAAGGAGGTAAGCCACTGGTTTGCACCCATTGCGCTAACTCAGCAGGCATTTGCGTAACAGCTAAACCTGAGTTCAACATATCCGCGCCGAGTAACACCAGAAAAATCATTGCAGTTGCTTCTGCCGTACTGACTAAACTTTTCACTACGCCTTCAAGACGCATACCACCCGTGACCACAGCCAATATGCCACACGCTGCTGCACCTATGGATGCTGCTTCAGTCGGATTGGCCCAGCCATCATAAATACCTACGATAACAACTACAAACACCAGCAAGATAGGCGTCACACCCAACAATGATCGTAATGAAGTCGCTAGTGGCACGCGCGCACCCGCAGGACCTGCTTCAGGTTTTAAGGTGACGACGATACGAATCACTAACATGTAGCCCAACATCGCTAACAAACCAGGGATGATGGCTGCCATAAATAACTTACCTATGGATTCTTGCGTCAACACGGCATAAATCACTAAGGGCACAGATGGAGGAATCATGATGCCTAATGTGCCACCTGCTGCAAGTGCACCAGTCGCTAAAGAACCAGAGTAGTTATAGCGTTTTAATTCCGGTAAAGCGACTTGACCCATAGTTGCTGCAGTGGCGAGTGAAGAACCACATATCGCACCAAAGGCAGCACAAGCACCTACGGCAGCCATTGCCACACCACCACGGAAATGACCTACAAAATTATTCACACAAGTAAAGAGTGAACGCGACAATCCACCATTAGTAGCAAACTGTCCCATCAACATAAACAAGGGAATGACCGCTAAGTCATAGTTAGAGAAACGCGCGTATGCGAGATTCTTGAGTGAATATAACAATGGCATCCATGAATACTCATTCATGACAACAAAACCACACGCACCTATCATAAACATTGCAATACCAATGTGCACACGCAAAGCGAGCAACACCATCAATACTGCAAACAAAATCAAACCAATTTGCATACCGCTCATACTGTCACCTCATTCTGTGCTGATAATTTCCAGTGATATGACATGTTATAAAAACCCGCTGCAGCGAGTAATATAAAGCTAGGCACTAACAAAGCCACTGCAGGCCAAACTGGCAACAATAACATCATCGATTTTTCACCAGCTTCGTGTAAGGAAATAGCAGCAACTGAGGTACGCCAAGCAATCAGTAATGAGAACAGTGCTAACAACAAATGAGAAAGTGCATCTAATCTATTTTGATTTTTCGGTGAGAGTTTTGCAGTGAAAAAATCGACGCGTAAGTGATGACGCATCATTTCGCAATAAGCCAACATCGCAGCAGAAGCAATGGCTGTTCCCATTTGCATAATTTCTATATCACCAGGAATCGGCATAGACGCTAACTTACGACCTACAATCGAAATTAACGACATCAATACCAACAATACAAATAACAAACCACCACCAATCGCAAAGGCTTTACACAATGTATATAAGCCTTGACCTATAGGTCCGCGCAATGGCTGCGCTGCCCCTTCATCTTCACCAATACCTGGCTCGTGCATAATTTCTCCTCAGTCGTGGGTTAAACCCATCTTTTAAAACACGCAATCATAACCCTAGAGCAGCACCTGAAGCCAACCTGACAGATTAAGAAGTTTTAGCGGGCGATATTCGCCCCTTTACTTCACCAAAACCTATGCGATAACCCTTACCCTGACACCAACCGCGCATACTGACTTCATCACCATCTTCTAGAAAACTACGGGTGGACTTTCCATCTTCCAGTTGCAAAGGTCGTTGCCCATTCCAACTGAGCTCTAACAAACTGCCATAAGAATCAGGCGTACCTCCACTCACCGTACCAGAACCCATGACATCACCCACATTCACATTACAACCTGAGATAGTGTGATGCACGAGTTGCTGCGCCATACTCCAATACATAGTCTTAAAATTTGTACGACTAATCGTGGTCGCTTGTGATGCTGCTTGCGGCTGTAAGCTCACTTCCAATGCAATATCCACACCTTGCGCACCGCTTTGCTGCAAATAAGACAAAGGCTGTGGTTCTTGTTTTGGACCTTCTACAAAAAAAGGTTCTAAAGCATCCATCGTCACGACCCAAGGTGAAATCGATGTCGCAAAGGTTTTTGCATTAAAAGGCCCCAATGGAACATATTCCCATTGCTGTATATCGCGTGCACTCCAGTCATTGAGTAAAACCATACCAAACATGAAATCATGCGCATGTTCTATTTTTATAGGCTGCCCCAATGCACTTTCAGCGCCAACAATAAATGCCATCTCTAATTCAAAATCAAGTTTGGCACATGCTGCATAACGAGGCGCTTCATCAGTTGGCGCTTTCACTTGCCCCATAGGTCTACGTATCTCAGTCCCACTCACCACGACTGAACTAGCACGGCCGTTATAACCTACAGGTAGATGCAACCAATTAGGTAACAAAGCATTCGCTGGATCACGAAACATCATGCCTACATTGGTTGCATGTTCTCGTGAAGAATAAAAATCTGTATAGCCACTCACTTGCATAGGCATATGCATCTGCACCTCATGCATAGGTATGAGTGCTTTAGCACGTAAAGCCGTATCATCACGCAAGCGAGGATGATCAGCACGTAACAGCTCACTGATTTTTTTACGTGCTTCTTGCCAGACTGGTTTTCCTAATGCGATAAAACTATTTAACGTCGCTTGATTAAAGACTGGATTCACTTGCACACGTAATAGATCCGCCGCTTCTATCACTGCTAGATCTAAAACAAACTCACCGATTGCCACACCCACTCGTTTGTTGGGATGTGCATGCGTACTAAAAATACCAAAGGGAAGATTTTGAATCGGAAAATCTGAATCCGCATCAACGGAAATAAAAGAACTTAATCTAGGATCATTAGGATGCATGCTGGTCGCCGTTCTTTAAAAACTAAGTAAGTAAAATCTAGATGTTGTTAATGCTTATCTGCCTTGAAATGTTTCTTCAAGCCTTGCCAACATTCACGGTAATCTGATTGCAGTTCAGGTGAACTCAATGCAGCTTGCGTAGGACGTATTAACCAACGACTCTCAAACATAAATGCCAGTGTCTTATCTATTTTATGTGGTGCAAGTTGCGCATGACTGGCTGCTTCAAAGGTACTCGCATCAGGTCCGTGTCCACTCATACAGTTATGCAAACTGCCGCCGCCGGGCAAAAATCCTTCCGCCTTTGCATCATAAACACCATGAATTAAACCCATGTATTCACTCATGATATTGCGATGAAACCACGGTGGACGGAAAGTATGTTCAGCCACCATCCAACGCGGAGGGAAAATCACAAAATCTATATTTGCTACACCTGCAGTATCAGAGGGAGAAGTTAGCACTGTAAAAATTGAAGGATCAGCATGATCAAAGCTCACTGTATTCATCACATTAAAACGAGCAAGATCAAATTTATACGGTGTGTAATTACCATGCCAAGCAACCACATCTAGCGGTGAATGATCAATCGCAGCAGACCACATGCGACCACCAAATTTTGCTAACAGAGTAAAGTTGCCTTCTTTATCTTCAAAGGCTGCAACAGGCGCAAGAAAATCACGTGGGTTCGCCAATCCATTTGCACCTATAGGACCTAACTCTGGTAAACGCAACATAGCGCCATAGTTCTCACACACATAGCCGCGTGCTTCACTGTCGAGTAAGTCCACAGTAAATCGTATACCCCTAGGAAGAACAGCTATCTCACCCGGCGCTATATGTAAGACTCCCAACTCAGTGCGTAAACTTAATGCACCACTCTGCGGAACAATCAACATCTCACCATCAGCATTATAAAAAAACCGATTCTGCATAGAGGTGTTCGCTGCATACAAATGAATCGCCATCCCGCTTTGACTATCCGCACAACCATTCCCTGCTACCGTAAATAAGCTTTGTATAAAGTCCGTAGGCTGTGTGGGTAAAGGTCGTGGATTCCAACGCAATTGATTTGGTGATGTAGGCGTTGTATCAAATGGACTACTCGCCATATCACCCATGGGAATTTCTTTAAATTCACCATGCATGGCAGCAGGACGTATGCGATACGTCCATGAGCGTCGATTTTCTGAACGTGGCGCAGTAAATGCATTACCAGAAATTTGTTCAGCATATAAACCATGCGCTACTTGTTGTGGCGAATTTTGTCCTTGCGGCAAACAACCCTGAATAGCTTCAGTAGAAAACTCGTTTCCAAATCCTGATTGATATTCCAACACTACCGCATGATGTGACATGACTTACCTCGTAATGAATTTTTACAGATCAACTAATGCATCTGACATTGCAGTGCGTAAGATAGATAAATCACCTATATGATTAGCTAATAACAAAATTAATCGTGCATTTGCTTTATGACTTTGCTCTTCTGATAAACCTGCATGCATATCGATTAAGGCTTCATAAAAATCATCAGGGTTCGCAAAATTAGGTTCTTTATTTAAGCTACTCATCCCACCTCCTATTGCGCAGTCGCAGTGCGCCAAGCTTGCTGAATAGATGACACATTAAATGAGCGCCAACGTGCCGCTACATGCTGATCTGGACGTATGAAATACGTGGTATTAACTTGCGCATCTAAACGTGCAGTAAGCAAACTCTGATGGTCTTGCAAACAAAGAGTGTTATTTAGTTTTAATGCAGTCTTAGATATGACTAAACATTCGATGTCAGGTAAAGATTGCATATCTTTTTCAATTTCTTCAGCAACGGATTGCTCATCGGTGAAAACCAACGCAGAAAATTTTTCACCACAGTGCGGTAATAACCATGTGTCTTTTTCCTGCAAGCGCATTGGCGCATCAAGCAAAGGTGCACCAGGGCACATCGCTCCTGCAAATACATCTTGATCAGGTGTATTTAACACTGAATGACTATACGTTGAAGGTAAAGACAAACGTCCACTATTGACTAAGCGTCGCGCAAAAGGATGATGCTTAGATAAATCTAAGACAGCATCGCGAAACAACTTACTGATTTTACTTTTAGGCGTAATAAAATCTGTAGCCCGGGTTGAGTTAAGAATATTTTCATCCGCTGCAAATTCACGTTCATCACCATACGTACTAAGTAATGCTTGCGGTGCTAGCCCTTTCAATACCATGGCGAGCTTCCAACATAAATTGTCAGCATCTTGCACACCGCTATTTGCGCCACGCGCACCAAATGGTGAAACACCGTGTGCTGCATCACCGGCAAATAAAACGCGACCATGCTGGAATTTATCCATGCGCATACAAGCAAAGGTATACACACTCACCCATTCTAATGTGAACTTTACATCTGCACCTAATAAAGCTTGAACACGAGGTATCACTTTCTCTGGTGTTTTTTCAATCTCAGGATCAGCATCCCAACCTAATTGAAAATCTATACGCCACACATCATCAGGTTCGCGATGTAACAACACGGATTGATTGGGATGAAAAGGTGGATCAAACCAAAACCAACGCTCGGTTGGAAAATCTGCTTGCATTTTTACATCAGCAATCAGAAAGCGATCACGAAATACACGACCTTTGCTTTCTAATCCCATAAGATTGCGCACACTACTACGCGAACCATCTGCTGCAATAACATACTGTGCTGATATCGTATAAGAGCCGTCAGGCGTTTCTACTGTGAGCTTGGCACATGATTCATTTTGTTCAAGTACGATGACCTTGCTTTTCCAACGCAAATCTAACTGTGGATATTGCGTAGCGCATTCATATAAATAGCCTTCTACATAATACTGCTGCAAATTCACGAATGCAGGTCGCTGATGTCCTTGCTCAGGTAATAAATTAAAGGTGTAAACAGGATCATCTTTAAAAAAGACTTTACCTACATTCCACGCAATACCTTTGTTGACGACTTGTTCACCACATCCCAGTCGATCAAAAATTTCCAATGTGCGTTTCGCAAAACATAAAGCACGTGAACCTACGGATAAACAATTATCATCGTCTAGTAAAACGACTTGTATACCCTGCCGTGCTAAATCTATCGCGCAGGACAAACCTACCGGTCCTGCACCTACAATAATCACAGGATGCGTAGACGCTGTGCTCTGCGTAATTTCTACAGGCTTGACGTAATCAAACTTTAGGTTCTGATAATGTGCTGCAGATGCAGTCGAGAGAGTCATTGCGGGCTCAATCTTGTAGTGCAAACCACATCTCTTTATCGCGCTCAGCAGTCCATATCCGTGGATGCTTGATTCCTTTTGCTTCATCGACTGCGCGTGTCACATCAAACGGCAAACAATGCTCATAAATAAAGACATGACCAAATTTACTATCCATTTTGCTACGCACATGTGCCATCGCACCTTTTAAATCTTTGCCTGCTGCGACTGCTTCACGCGCACTTGATAACAAGGTCGTGACAAAGTCTTTGGTGTAATCCAAACCTTTATTGACTTCGGTAGGATTAATTAATGCAGGGCCACGTCCTGGTACTAATTTATCCGCTTGCATCGCACGTAAAATTTCTAAGGTTGCAGGCCATTCTTCTAACTGTGCATCACCTGTATAAGCTGCTGCATCATATTCAACTAAATCACCAGAAAATAAAACTTTTTGTGATGGAATCCAGACTATGGTGTCACCCTTGGTATGTCCCATGCCCACATGCATGATGTTGACTTCAAGTGAACCCATGAACACCGTTAATGCTTTTTCAAACACTAAAGTTGGCCATGTCAGTCCAGGCACAGATTCCACACCTGCAAACAAACGTGGAAAACGATCAATCTCAGATTGCATATCTTGCGCACCGCGCTCGACAATTAATTCATACGTGCCACGCGAAGCAATAATCTGCTCGCCACCTTCTTTGAAATAAGCAGAAGCGCCCAACACACGCACAGCGTGATAGTGCGTGAGCGTCACATATTTAATCGGCAAATCCGTAATGGCACGAATATGTTTAATCAACGCTTGCGCCATCACTGGTGTGGCAGTGGCATCAATCACCATCACCGAGTCATCACCAATAATCACCCCGGAATTCGGATCGCCTTCTGCGGTGTAGGCATAGGCATTCGGTGAGAGCTGAATAAAACTAGTTTTCTTTTCTTCCAGATCAGCCTGCGAGGCAAATTTTTTCTCACTCATAGCTAGGACTCCGTTTAATTAGATTAGGCACGAGAATAGAGGGAAATTAGTTTTAGGTCAATTGATTCGTCATTAACAAATGTTTTACAATTAGCAAATTCGTATTTAAACTGTATTACGGTCAAACCAAGAGGATGGGCATGGAAAAAAGCCGACGCGGCATACAGTCAATTGAAATTGGCGGCACTCTATTGACCACACTCGTGGAAACGGGAGTACCTATGAGTCTGGGTGAACTGGCTAAAAAAGCCGGTATGCCCGCTGCTAAAGCCCATCCCTATCTAGTGAGCTTTGGCAGCTTTGGCCTTATTGAACAAAATCCCCTGACTGGTCGCTATGAACTAGGCCCATTTGCACTGCAAATGGGTTTAATCAGTTTGCACTTGCTAGACCCCGTGCGTATTGCGATTCCCTTAATCACCCAACTGACTGCAGAGATAGATCAGACCGTAGGCTTATCTGTGTTGGGCAATCAAGGCCCGACGATTATTTACATCAGTGAATCCAGCTATCCCATTCACGTCAACATGCGCACAGGCACTGTGATGTCGATTCAACATACCGCTACAGGCCGCACCTTTGCAGCCTTCTTACCAAGCAGACAAGTCGAACGAATCATAGAATTAGAGGGACGTAGTGGTGTGGCAGCAGGCTTTGATATGAAAGTAAAAAAAGGCGAGAAGCTTGATGTAATCCTCGCTGATATCCGTAAACGCGGATTAGCGAGAGTCTTAGGTGAACCCATACCCGGTATTAATGCAATTTGCGCTCCCGTGTTTGAACATACTGGATCAATCGCACTAGGTATCACAGCGATAGGACCTGCCGGTAGTTTTGATGCGAATTGGAATGGATTAATCGCGCAAAAAGTAGAAGCCTGCGCGATCGCAGTCTCAGAACGATTAGGCTATACCCGTAAGCTTTAATCCAAGACAGTTGCTCATCTCCAGATTTATCTACTGGCGATGCAAATTACCAAGTTCCGGTAATATCTCTATTAACTTTTAAAAACGAGATCACGCAGATGCAAGCTATCGCCACCACGCTTTTGCTGACCACCCTCATTACACAGTCAGCCAATAGCCCAAAATGGGAACTCATCTCCACCACAGAGGACCCACAAAAAATTACGAGTTGGTATGTTGATATTAATAGCATCGTGCGTGAAGATGATTACATGCGCGCTGTTCTGCGTACCTCTTGGTCCATACCGCAACATGGACCAGACAACACAGATTATCAGTCAACCACTTATATTAATTACATAGACTGTGTAAAAAATAAAATTGCCTACACCGGCAATACGTATTTCAAAGATGCTGAACCAACTGGAGTGCCCGTGCATGCAGAACCAGAACGGCCATTGAAGAAATTAAAATTTCAATCAGTCGTACAAGGTTCTGCAGGTGCAAATCGATTGAATTTTGTATGTAAATTTTTCTCCAAAAATTTTATGACTATGAAGAAGAGTAGCGAAAATCAGATTTAAATTCAGTTGACCTATCCGTATTATCCGTAGCTACGAATAGCGTAGCGTAAATGTAAGAATTTTTTTGATGGTTTTTTGCGGACGATTACGCTGCGCTAATCGTCCCTACAAATTCTTCCATACACATACTCCGTAGGTACGAATAGCGTAGCGTATTCGTACGATCAATTAAAACATGGTTGCGAACAATTAGGCTTTGCTATTAGTCCCTAAGTTAAACATCCTACGAACAAATACAAATGACGAAAAAAAACCGCGGACATAGCCGCGGTTTTTTATTGTTACTGAAATTACTTGGTACGACTCTTATATTCGCCGGTACGGGTATCGATTTCAATCTTATCGCCCTGACCTACAAACAATGGAACCGAAATTTCAAAGCCTGTTGCAATCTTCGCAGGTTTCATGACCTTACCTGAGGTATCACCTTTAACTGCTGGTTCGGTGTACACCACTTCACGCACTACGGTGGTAGGCAACTCAACTGAAATCGCTTTTTCGCTATAAAAGACTAATTCGCAAGCCATGCCATCTTCTAAATAATTGACGGCATCACCTAAGTTTTCTGCTTCAACTTCATGCTGGTTGTAATCAGCATCCATAAATACATACAAAGGATCAGCAAAATACGAATACGTAGCTTCTTTACGATCCAACATGATGACGTCGAACTTATCATCTGAACGATAAACTGTCTCTTGACCTGCTTCGGTTAAGAGATTTTTCATTTTCATTTTTACGACGGAAGCATTACGGCCAGATTTTGTGTATTCCGTTTTCAGGATAACCATAGGCTCGCCTGAGACCATCACTACATTACCAACGCGGATTTCTTGTGCGGTTTTCATAAGGGATTCAACTCGAAAAAATAACAATCTTGAATGCGCGACAGGAGTCGCTATGCTTCTAACAAAAAATTTATCAGAGGCGCTAAATTTGAGACCCCGCATTTTACCCGATTTTGCCTGCCAGACCGCTATTGCAAGACTTCTGGCTGCTATTAAGACCTAGCCTACTGAGAAGGGGTTTGCTTACGTTCTGCGGCAAAGCGCACTAAACCTTGCGCTAATTCAGTCTGGAATGAGAGATGACCACACCATTGAAGAGCATGCAATTGCAAATGTGGCAGCTGCGCTTGCAAAGATGACCAATCTAACTCAGTACTCTGTTCAGCATTCCAAGCCCTTGCGAACTGCTGCATGATTTGAGCAGCATGTGCATCGCAATCACTTAGATAACAATCTAAAAAAGACTGCAATTTATCTAAATGCACAGCTTCTGCTTGAGGATAAGCTTGCCAGACCAATGGCTTTGCAGCCCACTGCGCTCGTACTAATGAGTCTTCTCCACGCACAAAATTCACATCACATAGAGCTAACAAACGATCAAAATCATCAGGCTCAAGAAATGGCGTGATGAGACAAGTTAAAACACCACGCTGCAACTGCATACCTACTTTTGGCGTTGTAGAAAAATAAGCTGTCAACTGATCCACCGCCACGCCTTCAGGAATCAAGCAAGTCACTGGTGTTCCAGTCTGCAGTGCATCAAGTAAAGCATGCACTGGTGCAGCGGGATAACAAAACAAAGAAACAAGAGTGGACTGGGGATCAAGCATGAAACCAAGACGCTGAGCAAAAGCTCGCCTGTGATGTGCATCGTTATTCATGACACTACGATTGGAATCAACAAAGGACTCTTTTAATAAACCACCGGTAGCCTGACTAAAACCTGGAAAATAAAAATACTTAGTCAGTGCATACTGAGGATGCGGTGAAGGTAATCCATGCGATTGCTCCACCCATTTTTCTGCAGACAGATATTCCAAATTAATCCACACAGGTGGCGTTTGCATGGCTGCCATTGCTGTAATCGTCGCACTCGGCAAACGACAACCAAAGGCTTCAATCACCATATCCACTTCCACATTGGGCACACTGTGTTCATCCCAGCGACACAGCGTGAAGCCATCGCATTCCTGCATTGCCAAAGTTGGGTCTAAGTGAGGACGCAATCTCTGCAATGCCTGCACATTATCTATCCACAGTGTGACTTGGAGTTTTTCTTGTTGCGCGAGTTGTCGTGCTAAACGCCAACACACACCGGCATCACCGTAGTTATCGATGACCTGACAAAAAATTACTGCGGATCGAAAAAAATTCATGCAGAACTTGCAGCAATCTCTCTGATAGCTTGTTCAAACATAGCAGCAGGTTGTCCACCTTGTAGCAGATGCTGATCATTAAAAATCACTGAAGGCACGGATGAAATACCCTGCTGGGTATAAAATTTTTCTTGTACTCGCACTTCAGCATGATAAATATCATCTTGCAAAATCACTGCAGCACGTTTTTCATCTAAACCAGCACGTGTTACAGCGAGTAACAAGTCAGCATGATGAGATGGGTTTTGACCTAACGTGAAATAGGTTTCTAATAAAGCCCACTTCAGTTTGTGCTGCGCTTCTGCGCCAACTTCTACTTCTGCCCAATGTAATAAACGATGCGCATCAAAGGTATTGTATATGCGAGTACGACCATTCATATTAAAAGTAAAACCAGCTTCTGCTCCACGTTGACGTATATGCGCTTGATTTTGCGCGACCTGTTCTGCAGTCATGCGATATTTTTTACTTAAATGCTCTACTACATCCTCGCCTTCGAGTGGCATAGCAGGATTCAATTCAAAGGGCTGAAAATGCAATTCAACCGCGATCTCATCTTTGACTTTCTCTATCGCCTCTCGCAATGACGCAAGACCCACTGCACACCAAGGACAGGCAATATCTGACACAAAATCAATTTTTATGGTTTGCATAGAAAAAAATAAAAAAACATAGAAAAAAAATGAACGTAATTTACAGCATGCTAGCACGAGCACAATACCTTGCCTGACACTGCAAATCCCCTACAAATCAAGACTTATAGAAAAAATCTACTCATAAACTATTTTCAATTTTATAAAAAAGTACAGAATATCGTACCTATATGCCCTTCTGGGCAGTTGCCGATACAGCAGCCTCCTGCTAGTCTTTGCGGTTCAAGAAATGCAGACCACAATGATTTTCACATATGAAATCTACCTCGCACCGTAAAGCACTACAAAGTTTCGATTCTATTTTTGGCGTTGCGACAACGATAGAGGGTAATCTGCATGTCAATGAAAGCCTGCGTATAGATGGCAAGTTAAAAGGCAACATTTATCAGGAACCGGGTGAGTCACGTTGGATCATCATTGCATCAACCGCTGAGATCCATGGCGATATCCGTGCACAAAACGTGAGTATCGCAGGCAAAGTTGTAGGCGACATCTTCGCCACTGCCAGCATAGAACTGATGGATGGATGCGACGTGCGAGGAAACATCACTCACAGATCAATCACCGTAGAACCTGGTGCTTTAGTGTTTGGTCAGTTAATTGCCATCACTGATGAACAATAGATTAATGCTTAAGCAGCTTAGAGCATGCTTATACGCAATCATAGAGATCGATTAGTATCGTAGTGCGCTGTTAGATGAATACTCGCACTTATTTAAAATCATAGTGATTTTTTCGTAGAATCAGATGGCATTACATACGCAAACCATTATCTTCATGATTTGTATGGCCTATCTGGTCATGCATGGCGCCATTTGGCTTTCACTTTCTGAATCACACAATACCCAAATACGACTCTGGTGTGCATCAGGCATTATCAGTGGCATGGCTGTAGTACTACTCTCTATGCGTGGTGTGGTCAGTGAGTTTCTGTTTATATATGTCGGTCAGTTACTCATGTTAGTGGGGAATGCAGGTCGAGTAATTGCATTACGTATGTTCACTGAAAAATCTCTGTCACCACCTTTTCTTTTTTACACAGTCACCACCCTACTTTATTACACCACCTTTTGCGCTGCTTATGAATTAGGCATGCATGATTTTTCTTTAATGCTGATATTTTTTGGTTTTTATAGTCTCATTTGTTTAGATTATTTCTTTGTCGGCTTAAGAATTTTTCAAATCACACCTACCCTAGGCTCAAAATTAATCATGGTGGCTGGTCTGTGTTTTTCATTGACTTTAGGTTTTAAAGCTATCTGCATTATCTTTGGCATAGGAGCACAAAATCTTTATGATCCGGGCATTGATCAATACGTCATGATGGCCGGACAATTCATTGCGATTACGGTTTCGAATATTGGATTCTTACGTATCTTCTTAGAACGTAAAGAAAAGATGAAATTTCAAATCGAACGTAACCTCGCTGTTGCAGAAGAAAGAGCGAATTTATTTTCTAGCCATAAAAATGAATTACAAAACTTACTCACTGAGCGTGAAGAAATCATACGACAACTCACTTTATCGAATAAAACAGCAGGCATGGGTGCACTGGTTGCTAGTCTTGCGCATGAACTGAATCAACCTTTATGTGCTATCCGTCTAAATGCACAAATGGTTGAGCGTCAGCTTTTGGAAGAAAATATCAATACTGAGGCTGCAAAAAAATTTCTTGAGTCCGTGATTGATGATAATCGTCGAGCAGCAAATATCATCACTAAACTGCGCAGTATGTTTGGTAGTCAGAAGGATACTAATCAAATCATCGACTTGAATGAACTCGTTAAAGATACGATGAGTCTAGTCGCACCGCATGCGCATAGTAAGCAAATACAAATACAAACAGATTTACAATCCACCTCTACCTTCCTTGGTGATCAAACTCAATTACAACAAGTCATACTGAATCTATTAAATAATGCCGTTGAAGCGACGGCAGAATCTGCATCCAACCCTAAACACATCCTCATACGCACGACAGAGACGGGTAAAAAAATCATCCTGCAAGTTGAAGATAATGGCGTGGGCATTCCCGCTGAACTCAAATCTTCTATCTTCGAACTCTTTAAAACAACCAAAGCACAC
>JAIXOW010000415.1 GCA_027486615.1 Oxalobacteraceae bacterium
GTTAGTTCTGGCGGAATTCGAGATTTAATATAACATCCTGCTCAAATCCGAACTCAACTAGACTACCGTCATGTGCGCGTAATTCAATTTCAACTTCACTCACTTCCGTATTTTGAATCTCTAAATATTCTTTATGTAAAAACTCTGTGATCACATAATCCGAATTGTTGCTTCTTATAGGGATTATACGTAATATTTTACTATACAAACTACCTATAATAGTAGGGGAGACAATATTTGTATAGCAAATAATGTAATCAGGTCTTAAATAATCAACATCAATGTCAAATTGAAGACTCCACATGTAATGCTCCTTATAAACACGATCAACTTCATCTGTTTCACTAAATTTAACTACATGTTCATGGTCATTCATTTTTACAAAAGTAAAACCCCTATTTTCATCAAGAGTTCCATTAAAACCAATTATTTTAAGAAAATAATTTGAAGCTAATACTTCAACATCAGGTTTAGAGAATATAAATTCAAGCCTTTTCATATTATTAGTACCATCTTTGTATTTAACATAACCTATTTTACTTTCCCTCAATAAATTATCTAAAGTTTTCACTAATTGTTCTTTTGTATATTTTTTGTGTTGTAATACAAATTGATCTGTTACCCACATACCTAGTAAACCTTTATGTCTGATTATAATTCTTCTTGAATTGGCATCAGGCAAAAAAGTTTTGAAAGTGTTTGGGTGACTTATTGATGTTAAACAAACTTTCCACGATCGATCGAGACTTAATGTATTTGGAAGTTTAATCTTAAAAGATGCTTTTGTATTACTTGCTAATTTACTATTTGAGGATGTTAATCTAACGTTAAAAAATTGTTCTTCCATTTTTTTGATATCTAATTTAACAACTGTGGACACTCCTTTCAATAAATTTATTTGTTCGTTGTTGTGGTCAAGTAATTTGATATTTAGATCTGTTATGTTTGTGTTAGATAATGAAACATATTGTCTATTTTCAAACTCATGAAAAAAATATTTGTCATTTACTGAAAAATCAGGGCAAAAGCAAAGTAGGTCTTTTGAATAAGTTGAATTAAAAATTTGTTGTTTCACATCACTTGATTCAACTTTAACTAAAGTGGGAAATGTTTTTTTAGGGTTAGAAACCTTATTATTAAGACCCCCACTCAAAGTAATGGGTATTTTAGTCTTTTTTTCACTTTCTAATCGAAATGCATAATATTTATCACCTTTATAATGTGTTATATAAGGTAATTCATTGTGAACGTACTCCCACTGGTCATAGAATTTTCTAACAATTTCATATTTACCAGATGCTGTTTTTTTAAAATAGTCTGTTGATTCCTTTGAATGATATTTAGGTATTTTAAATGTTGACATCATTGATTCACTAATTAAAATCCATAAATCAGCTTTTGTGTCATTGCTATCTGTATTAGTAGCAGTGAATCTATAATCATCATCGATTCCTATAAAAGCATCAACTTTGAGTCTTGTTTTTTTAAAAAAAGCATTCATATCTTCAGGGGTGTAAAATTTATCTTCAAACCTGTAAAATTTCCACCAACATAATTGGTTATCCTCATTTGGTTCAAATTTAAAATTAACGTTGATTAAACACTCATCATCAACAACACAATGTGTTGCATTAAATTTAGTAGTACACATATTAGGACATCTGGCAACATTGTACTGACAATTTGTTAACATAAAACTTGGTGCTTCAGGATTTTTGGGTAGATCAATATTTCTAAAATTAGTAGAAAATCCAATACTTTCAATAGCAACACACCAATTTTCATTTTCAGAGTGTTCTAAAATAGTTGGTAATTTATTTTTAAAATTAGTTAATGTGTTGTTAGGGTATGTATCCAGTGACCCATTTGAAATAAGGAAAATAGTCATTTTTTCGTGTTTATTAAAATAAAACAATTCAAATACTTTATATACTGTCTAAAAATTTTTAGTGATATCTCCAGCTTGAATCCAAGAATTATAACTATCATTAAAACCCTTCCACTTGACAAAATGCTCTGTTAAATCACCTCTCTTTCTACTTTTTATAACTTTTTCGATTCTAAATTCGGTGTTATTGACTTTAGTTAATTCAAAGTCATAAAAAGCGCCTTTAATTTTTTCCTTCCCGTCATAACTCTCAAGCAAATACATGGGTATTTTTGACTTTTCTCGAATTTCATAAATTCGAAATATTTCTTGGTTAGATTGTTCTTGATATCCTCTTGAGAATTTGCCTTTTTGTTTTGCTATTCTAACCGTATCACCGACGTTAAAAATTCTTTTTCTCGGTTTAATTTTATCATAATATTTAAACAACTTTTCACGCATACTCAAATGAACTTCGGGGTCATTTTCAGCTATGCATGGTGTTGTTCCTATCATTCTATGTTTTCTGTTGTTATACGTATTCATAAGTTGCGCAAAAACATTGGTTAAAACGCCATCGTCTGAAACCCTATCAATAAATCTGTGAGTCTCATTTTCGGTCATGTATTTGTAAATCAAACTTTGTAGAGTTCGATTAAATCGTTCTATATATGCCGCATGAATAGAACTATCTGGAGTGTACAAATATATCTCATTTTCAGCGCAAAATTGTTTAAACTTTTTGTTTTGAAATTCAGTACCCCTGTCACAAACAATTATTCTTGGTTTTTCTTTGGCACTATCCAATACAGATTTAAATGCTTCTAAAACAGTTTCACCTCGTTTGTCTTTTAATAATCTCACCCAAGCAAATCTTGTAAATGTATCAATAACTGATAAAAGGTATCTAATTCCATCATTATAAGGTGCTAGTGCTTGAATATCAACCAAATCCATTTGGAATTGATTACGCTTAAAATGAGAATATGATGGATTTCTTTGCCCTTTTTTGTATTCACGATGTAAGGTATAATTCTCAATTCCAGATAAAATATCTTTAATTTGATTCACAGAAAGATTACCTTTATAGTAATCATAAATATTTTGTATGCCACTAAATGCGATTGGATGCCCTGGTTTATTATAATTACTCCTTAAATCATCTTCATAATTAAATTGATCATTTGTATCAATTTCAGATACTTGAGAAGTTTGTTTTTCAAATAGTTGAGACATTATTCATCTAGTAAACTATATTTAATTTTTTTGTTTGAGTTCAAATCTGATAACAACGCTTTTCTCTTTTTGCGTTTCTTGTTACAACTTCCTCCTTTTAATGCTGAACGTTTTTTTCCACAACCCTCCCCCTTCAAAGTTGTGGCGATTTTAGACTTAGCTTCCTCAAGTTGTTCTTGCGCACTGTCAGAAAATTTTTTTCCTTCTAGTAAATCAACAGCAATATTTGTTGCCGCACTTTTACCCATATCTAAAGCAGTAGAAGCTAAATTTTTTGCAAAATCGCTTTTAATAAACCTTTTACCAGCATTAAGACCCATTTTTGCAATAGGTTTCAGCCCACGTAATATAGCTCCAAATATGGAGCCTAGTCCGCGACCTTGTTGAAATCTTAAACCTGTATGATAGGTTAACATTTTTTAATATACCTCTGGATAGAAACAGAACTTATGCCAACAGTTGATGCTATTTCTTTCATAGAATATTTCAGATTATTTTCTTTACAGTATTTGTAAATTAAGGATGCAATTATTGTTAAAGGATTGTGTCCAGTATCTATTATCGGCATTTTTTCTTTAATTACTGAATATATTTTAAAATCACTCAAACCGAGTAATTTACAATATTTTTCTAACAGTGCGTGAGGATTTAAAACAAGAGTTTCGGCCTGTTGCATATCATATAAATCATTTTCAGATATACCGCTTACTGAACTGATATCTTTAATAGATACAGGGCAGCCTATTTCATTTAACGTCTTGTACACAAAATAGGGGATTAACTTTTTTGTTTTTGAATTTGTTTTAGGAGATAATTTCATGAGATTCTCATATATATCATGCGCAAATATTTGAGGTAAATTTAAACGCTCTAAAAGTTCTTTAATTTCTTCCAAGATACTTGAAGGTGTGAAAAAAGAATGTTGTGGTTGTGGCTGAGTGAAAAAATAATTAGACAAAACCAAACCACAGTCATAACAAATAATTGTTCCTTCTCTCTCATCAATTATTTCGTTTATATGCTGACAAGAATAAGGTTGAGCACACATTCTATGTCTTCTATCGATTTTGATCCAACAATTACGATTTTACCGGAATGAAATATGATAGCTGTTCCAATATTAAATTTCACAAAAAGTCCTGGAAATTTTTCGTTATTATATTTAATATTTGTGAACTTTTTTCTTGAACTTATGTCAACAAGATTTAATTTTCGATTTAGATTTGTTGTTGCAATAATGTTATCAATTGTTTGAGATATCACAAAACAATTAGTTAAATTTTGAATAAGTTTAATTGCTTCAGGTATTTTTTCAACTAAAGGTATTTTTGTTATGTTTATATGGTTTTCTCCTTTTTTATTTGTTTTAAAAATGATATATGTGAATTCACTTTTTAGAACTAAAAAGTTGTTATGTTGAATACAATTAAATTCTTTTTCTAATAAGTTCTTGTAAACTGTATCTAAGAATAACGGCGTGGTTTTAATGCTAACCTTAACATTCGCAACCTTATACATTGTATAGTCAACTGTGCTTATTTAGAAGAAAATACTTGAATTTATATAAAAAATGGCGAATATTGGTGTGGGTACATTTGTTGAAGACCAACATGAAAAAAATGCTGACCCATTTGATTTGTTTTCTTCACCTAACGTCATCACTGAATTAATTCACGGAAAAACTGTTACTTGTTATCCGCGAGGGCCGATAACTGATACAGGGCCATACGAATTTATCATAAACGGTGACTCAGATTTTATTGATCTACCTTTCACAAGATTAAACGGTGAATTACAAATTACAAAAGCAGATGGCACGGCTGTGACAGACACAGATTTAAATGCTTTTGTGAATTTATTACCTCAATCTATTTTTAGACAGGTGGAATGTCGGGTTGGGGATCATCAAGTGTGTGATCTTTCAACACCAACCTATCCCTACAAAGCATTCATTGAGACACATTTGGGATTTACAAAAGACCAAAAAACAACCATGTTTGAAAATTTAGAATATTATTCAAAAGATACTCTAAATGCTGAGGAGACATTTGTTTTGGCTAATTCTGAGTCATTTAAAAAAAGACACGCTCAATTAAAGGCAAACGAGGGCAAACTACCTTTTTCTATGATTTTACATGTTGATTTCCTGAACTGTCATAGACCTCTAATTCCACATGTTGATGTTAAATTAAAATTTATTAGAAGTGATGACAGTTTCTCACTTTTAGGAGCGACAAAAGCTGTTAAAATCAAAATTAACGACTTAAGCTTAGATGTTAGGAAAATAACATTCGACCCGCAACTTGCTGATGCTATCGAAAATAAATTGTCGAGTACGCCAGCTGTGTACCCAGTTACAAGTGGAAAAATTCAAAGTCACATTATTACGAGTGGACGACAGACTGAAAGGGTGTCTCAAATTTTTAGAGGTAAATTACCTCGACAAATAATTATCGGCTTTGTCGATTCGGGTGGTTATGATGGAAATATCAACAAAAATCCATTCAAATTCGGTAATTTCGGGATTAACAGTTTTCAGGGGTATATAAATGGTGAACCAATCACACCTCAACCATTTAAGCCTAAATTTGATGCTAATTCATATATGAGGGAGTATCGATGGTTTTTGGATAATTTAGGATGCTATGAAAGTAAAAATCCTCTTGATGTAACTTATGAGGAGTTTAAGACTAATTCTTGCTTCTTTGTCTATGATATGTCACCTGAATTATGTAACTTATTTCACCAACATGGTCACCAAAGCGGTATTTTTGACTTTGATGTTGGATTCGAGGCAGCTTTGACAAAAAACGTTACAGCTATTATTTATGGAAGTTTTCATGAAGTCATCATGGTTGATAAATCTAGAAACATCACAGTTGTTGAGTAAAATGTCTGGTCTGACTAATCAATATGTCGAAGAATTAGGAAAAAAAATTCTAGGAAAACATTTTTTAGGAACATTTCCGTGTGATATCCAACCGATTGTAGATAACAAAAAAATGTTCTCTCTTGTATTTAACTTATCAAGACATGATAGTAAAGGATCACATTTTATCGCGATATTTGCAGATGAAAACAATCTTTTGTATTTTGATCCGCTTGGGCATAAATGTGAAAACACAGATATATTACAATTCATGAAAAAAGTCAAGTCTAAACGAAGATTGAGAACAAAATTCCAGAAAATTCAAGATTGTAATAGTATATTTTGTGGGTTTTTTTGTATTGCTTTCTTACTATCTAGACACAAAAATGAATCTTTAAGACATTTTTTTAAAAACTTTTCAAGACGTGAATTAATTAAAAATGATTATTTAGTCATAAAATATATTTCAAACAAAATACACATATAACAATTATTGATATGTCACAGATTTTCTCGCTTTTATATAATGTTTTTGTACTTGCTTCCTAAACAAAGCATCATTTCGAAATCTCTGCAAAAACTCATTTATTGATTCGATACTGAAACCTCTCCAACCCAACATTAATAGTTCAACATCCCAAATGTCAAATGGGTCGAATTCTGGCAGGTTTTCTGTAAAAAAGTGTGAAAATGAAAACATTTTTTAATGTATTTATATTCGAAATGTTTCAATTTAATCTTGCAAGTCAAAATAAATATCATTTAAACACATTTTTATATATATCTCCAAATCACATTGTCTCATAAATTGGTCTTTAGCCAGAAATTGAAGCTCAGAATATAATTTCGATTGACGTAAAGTCCAAATAGTTTCCCATTTGAGTGATTTTAAACACGGAATGATGACCAAATCTAGAAAAAATGTTACTTTACATTATTTTTTATTGTTGGGGTGTGGGGTGACTTAATAATAAAAACAATACATTTTTTTAAGACACGCAAATGCGTATCTTTTCATATATTCCTTGTCATATTTATGTCTGTAAGCTTCTTGAGAAATAGCCAAATATAATGGGCTGTTCCTGATATCCTGATCATTTTCCTTGTTCTTTTCTGTAAATTAATCAAAAATAGCATCAAGAACTACTTGAATGTATTTTTTCATGTCTTCTTTAGAAACACCCCCTTTCATGTATTTGTGTATAAAAAGGGCATCATAAATATCACAATTTTTATGTTCTGCTAATGCCTTATAAGCTTCGTGTTCTGTTCGATTTGTTTGTTTGTAATTTGACCAAGATGGACTTTTTTGATCTGTAAAATGAAATAAAAACAAAAATAACTTTTTGAGAATGTTTATTTATGAACATGAAGAATTTTGGGTGTTATATCTTTTATAATGAAATTAATATGATGTATAATATCCTCAAGTTGTTTCACAATTTGAATCTCTTCATTACATTCATGACATGATCTACACAAAGGGCAAAAAGCATTCAATTTTTCCACACATTTCGATTCTGAAATCGAAAAAATTAAAAGTTACTTTAATGGGAACTTTTTCATTTTAGCAATGAATTGTTTAGTCTCCCTCAAAAGGGGGAGATGGCAAATTATACATTCAATCTCAAAAAGTTCTTTAAGTGTCATATTCCATTTTCCATTTTTGTTAAAGCAAATCAAAAGAAATTTGCATGTTCTGCAAATTATATGTAAACATGAATCGAAATTCATGTTGTAAAAAAATTTTTTATTCATATGTTTTAATATTTCATCCAAAAAGTCGCTGTGTAGATCTGTAATCAAAAATTGGATACTTGATGCCCTTTTTACAGTTAAAAATAATAAAGATAATAAATTAAATCAAGGCAGTTCATCTCTCTTTCTGAATGGGTGTAAATAATTCCGTAGTAAATCAGGCAAATAAGCTTTTCCTCAATTCTTCTCTCTCTCTTTCTGGATAGATGCAAAAAATTTCGCATTATCATTTATTATTTGTTGGACAGCCTCAATCAGAACAGGGGCAAGCGAAAGAGGCATGTTGTAGTCGAAAGCTCGACCATTTTTTGTTTTTCGAGAAAATGTTAAAGATGCAAAATCTATTTGCTGCCCGTTTTGGGTAAATTCTACATTTTTGCATTGTAGAATGATGTTTGGTGCAATTTGACACCTTCTTTGCACAACATTTAACGATGAATTTTTAACAAAGTTGTAATCTATGTTTTTTTCCTCGAAAACGGGGTAGTTTTTCTCACCTGATTCAGTAGCAATATCGTTGGTCTTTTTCGATTCTTTTTTCGACTCCTTCTTTGGTAAGGCCTTGACAGGATCAGCCTGAACCTCCTTTTCAGATGCTGACTTTTTAGGAATCTTCTTCCCCTTGTTATCAGCTGATTTTATAGCTGATGAAGCCGCAGTTTTCTTTTCAGACCTTATTTTTTTCACCTTCTCCTCCCTTATCTTTTCAGCTTTACGCTTCATACCCGCCTTCTTGGCATCCTCTTTCTCTTCCCCAGATTTGCTAGACCGATTCGTGTCTGACTTGGACCTGACAGGAGGACTCTCATCATCTCCGGAGTCATCTTCGATGTTGTCGTCCGACCCTTCCTCGTCCGACGTCGCCTCCTCACTTTCCTCGTTGTAGTCTTCGTCCTCCTCTTCCTGGTCGGACATGGAAGAATCCTCACTTTCCGACACCGTGTCGATGAACTCCTTGCTTTTGATTTTCTTCTCCGAGCCATGTTCGGTCGGGACTAAGAAATTGAATAATGATACAATCAATTTCATTACATTAACATATATATACTTAAATAGTGATAAAAATAAATTAGAATACTTACTTTTCTTAAGATTCTTGGTGGCTGCGCGGGGCATGATGATGATTGGTTGGGTTTGGTTTGGTTTAGTTCCTCAATTGAAGATCAGTAAACAAATGATAAATTTTGCAACAAATCACATGCCTTTTATACAAAAATGAGACACACCTTGTGCGCAATTGGTTTGTGTGAGTTCCTCATTCTATTTTGTTCCCACAACCAAACCTAACTGTGACTCAAATATAATTAAGACGTCACAAGCCTTTTCCGGCAAAAATTATCACACAATATGCGTTTTTTTGCGTTGTTTGGTTATTTTAGCTAAAATTCTGATATAAATAGACCATCTTCCTACTTCTCTCACCAGTCACAAATTGATTAAAAACCGTTTGAGTTATATTTTTTAAAAATGGTTTTTAAGTGCTCAAGTGAAGGTTGTCTTAAAACTTTTACAAGAGTAAGTAATTTGAAAAGGCATGAAAAAAACTTTCATTCTGAAGATAAAGTTGTTGAAAAATGTTTTATTTGCAAACAAATTTTTAATACATGTTCTGAATTGAAGGAACATTACGAAATAGTTCATTTACCTTCAAAAAAATTTGTTATCCACCAATCAGCATTCAAAAAAAGTTTGATAAGATATCGATACACTTATCCAGAAAGCTGTAAGAACTTTTCTCTTGCACAATCATCTTTATTATCAAAAATTCAAAATGTTATTTTGTGTGAAGCAGCTCAAAAAAATGTTTGCAAAGTATCTCTTGTACTTGTTGCCCAAATGAGCATGTCTGATCATGCCGGACAAACTATTACAATTGCATCAATACCTTTTAGAGCTGCCAACTTTTTGGCTAATGCCTCCATGCCTAATAGTATTAGAAAAAATATTATACGAAGTTTTAATCAGCAAGCATCTCATCTCGACGAATTCATCATGAATGGAAGCAACTGGCAGTTCGATCGTGCGTTATTGCATGACATTGAGGTGGCCGCTCTCCGTCCTGTCGTCAGCGGTTCGGAAAAAAATATCGTGAGTGACGCAGAAAAAGAACTTAACATATCAAATTTCAAAAACAAAAGGTATCTTTTTAATCCCGCAAATCGCGATATGAAATGTTTCTTATATTGCATTGCATACTTTTTGTTTGGTGAAAAAATTGAGAAAAGTAGCAAAAAAAGTCAATCATCTCAGCTTAAGAAGTATTTCGTCAACTTCAACACCCAAAATATTTCTTTTCCTATTTCTATCACAGGAATAAAGAAATTTTTGAGACAAAACAATCATTTAAATCTTAAAATCAATATTTTCATAAGGCAGAAAGAAGATGTTAAAAAAAAGGAATTGATTTTCCCTTACGAATATGGTTTAGGCAATGGTGAAAAAATTGTCAACTTGTTAATGGTCCAAAATAAGATTGCTTGTGACCATGCTGTAAACCATTTTATTCTAATTACAGACGTGAACAAATATTTACGTCGTACGTACAGGAAAGAAGTTGAGGTAACTGATAAAAAAGGGAAAAAATCATACCAAAGGGCTTTTTACTGCTTAAATTGTTTGAATTGTTTTTCATCTCAAAAAATTGTTGACGAACATGACAGACTATGTTCGATGAATAAAGCACGACTAGAAGAAATGCCTAACGGTGAACATACTTCAATTATGTTTAAAAAATATGAAAGACAACATATGCAGGAGTTCATAGCTTATTTAGACTTCGAATGTGTTTTGCCTAAGGAAAAAAATAGATGTGTAACATGTCACACATTGAAATGCAAATGTGATGCTTCCTTCACAGATATTTTATCAAAACAAAAACCGATTGGTTATAGTTTTGTTGTACTTGATACAAATGAGAGGATTATGCATGAAAGTACATACATAGGTAAAAATGCTGCAGAAGTTTTTGTGGAACATTTGCTTGAACAAGAACATGTTTGGATAAGAAACATATTAAATAACAACAACAAAATGGTATTCACCGAACTTGATGAAATAGATTTTAACAACGCTGATGTTTGTTATATTTGTAACAAAAAATTTAATGAAGAAAATTACAAAGTCAGAGATCACAATCATATTACTTCGAAATATCTTGGGGCCTCATGTGTACAATGCAATTTAAGAAGAAAACACCCTACATCTTTAAGAATTTTTGTTCATAATGGTTCAAGATATGATTTCCATTTTATCATAAAGGCTTTAGGAAAATTCCCACAAGATGTTACCAACATAAGAGTACTTCCTTTTAATGGTGAAAATTTTAGAACAATTAGTTTTAATTGTTTTGAATTTGTGGATACATTAGCATTTTTACAATCATCTTTATCAGAACTTAGCTCAGACTTAAGAGACAGTGGACACAAGTATGATATTCTCAAGCAAACATACTTAGTCAAAACTGACGGGAAATTTGACCCAAAAAAATTTAAAATGTTGCTTGAAAAATCATTTTTCCCATATGAATATTGCACAAGTCTCAAGCAAATGAAAAGAGTAACTAGTTTACCAAAAATTGAGCATTTTAAAAGTTGTTTAAGTGAGACGACAATTACAAAAAAAGAACACAAATTCGCACAAAAAGTTTGGGATACTTTTAAATGTAAAAATTTACTCGATTATTCAAAAGTTTATAATAAAATAGATACTATTTTATTGGCTGAAATTTTCCAGAAATTTCGTAAAGACATGCACAAGTTCTCAGGTTTAGACCCAGCCCACTACATCTCTCTACCTTCATACAGCTATGACAGCATGTTAAAGCTCACTCGCTGCAGAATTGAATTACCTCTAGACATAAATATGGTGCAATTCCTTGAGTCAGGAAAAAGAGGTGGAGTCGCATTTATCGGCACACGCGAGCTCAAACCATCGTCAAAACCTGGGAACCAATCTGAAATTGTCTACTTGGATGCCAATGTGAGTTAAATGCAAACTTTTCACACGCTTTTTTAAGTGTTACCATAGCCGAATGGTTAAAACGCTCATTCGGTTATGATATCACTTTTGATATTTTTAAATTTCAGTCCTTTTTAACAAGTGATTCGATAGCTCAGTGGTTATAGGCGTCGTGTATATTAATTTAAAAAGGCATACGAAAGGGATGCTAAAAGGTGAAGCTAGACACGGCGTCACACCACTTAATTGGCCATTTGTGGAGTAAATGTGTCAACCATGAGCCATATATCCACTGAATTGCGAATCATTTTTTATCTAGTTTCAATAGCTCAGAAGGTTTAGAGCACTGATCTTATAAGTCAGAGGTCTTGGGTTCGAATCCCAATTGAAACATTTTTTTCATTTTTCAGAATTTATACGGGCACGCACAGATGATGAAACTACCAATTTCAAATTTTGAATGGATGAATGAAGACGACATTGAGAAATTTGACATTCACGCACAAGATCTAGATGGCGACACTGGTTACTTTATTGAATGTGATTTACATTATCCCAAAAAATTACACAAAAAGCATGCTAATTTACCTTTAGCACCTGAAGTACTTGAAATTAACTATGAGAATTTATCTCCCTATGCTAAAAATGCTTTGTTGGAAGCAGATGGTCAAAAAAGATACAAAGATGTGAAATTGACTGCTACATTTCATGATCGAGAAAATTATGTTGTCCATGGAAAAAACTTGCAATTATATCTTAAATTAGGTTTAAAATTAAAAAAAATTAAGAGAATTCTGAAATTTAAACAAGATACCTTCATTGCTAAATACATCCAGAAATGCACAGAAGCCCGCCAAAATGCTCAAACAAAATTTGAAATCAGTCAATTTAAAAAATTGGTAAGTTTAAGAGTAAAATTAATATGTCAGGTATGGGATTCGAACCCATGAACTGTGAAGTATCAAATCTTAAGTTTGACGCCTTAGACCTCTCGGCCAACCTGACTTTTTCTTTATTTTTTCAGGCTAATTGTGTGTATGGAAAAACGATGCAGAATGTGAGAGATTACCTTGTCGTCAAACTACATACCACAGCTAAATCGGTTGAGAAGGCAATAGCTCAGCCGACATTCAAAGGATTCACAATTTTATCAGAAAATCTGGTCCAAACAAATCACTATACACCTATAATTTATCATGACAAACCAATTGCGATTGGAGTGGCAATCTTAGAATTGGTATATATTTTTTTATTTTTTAACAAACTTTTATCCATTTATCTATTTAAACTAATCAAAGTTCTATATTATTTTATTTATTTTTCAGAGCAAGCTAATCATGTACAATTTCTGGTACAACAAAATGACCAAGGATTGCCCATCTACATTTGAATTAGGAATGAGTGACACAGACTCTTTTCTTTTTCGAGTGACAAAACCTGATGAGTTCTGGGACCACATTTACCCGTTCATGGACTTTTCTAACTACCCAACCGATCATGAAGACTACGATGACTCTAAAAAAGCTCAATTAGGCTATTTCAAAAATGAATTAGGAGGAGATAAGAAATGCACCCATTTTGTCGGTTTAAGACCCAAGTGTTATTCGTTAAATTTAGTAAATGTTAATACCAAAGTAAAGTCAGAAAAGAAAATTTGTAAAGGTTTAGGTCGAGCTGCAATTAAAAATCGTTTGCAATTTAAACAGTACAAAAAATGCCTTAAAGAAGGGAAAATTTATAGACATTTTTTTGTATCAATTAGATCAAAAAAACATGATGTATCAACAATTCTTCAAAAGAAAAAAGCTTTGTCACATTTTGATTGCAAACGATGGTTATTTAACTGTGGAATACACAGTGTCCCATATGGATCAAAAGTGATCAAAAAATATTATGATGTCTGCCCTTTTTGTTAAAAATAAAAATTGTCAAAAAGTTATTTTTAGATGCGCATCATTATTTTCAAAAAGATATATCTTAAAATTAATATAAAAATACATAAGAAAATACATGTTAAAAAATACGTTTTTGGAATGTCTTAAAACTAATGAATGAAGCTTAAAAACCCTTAAAACTAAAACAAATTAAAAAATTGAAGTACTTCATTTAAAAAAATATCATTTTAAGCTTCATTCATTCGAAATCCAATTTGTTGAGTTTTCTTCTCATTTTTTATGAATCTCCGCGTAGATAACGTCCTCCTTCTCCTCATTGTTTTCGGTTTGGGTTTCACCTCCACCGACCTTAACGTCCGTCAAGGTATCATCTTTCACGCCCTCACCCCCCACGTCCGTAGGGTTGATGGTCGTCATCTCGATGGTGGTTATCTCCTTCGTGTTCCTGCGTTTTGACATGACAATCAAAACGATGAGTGTCACAAAGGTGACGATGTTCATCCCAATGAGAACAGAGAGCGTTATTAGAACATCCCTCGTTTGAAAGGAGACGGTCTTTTCCAACCTGAAAAATGAAGAAAAATTAAATTTCTTGTTTTAAAAATATTTATAAAGAAGCAATACATAAAATAAGTTTGAAAAAATATTCATAAAAAAACCATACTATTAAAAAATAAATTTGAAATAAATAATAAAACAAAAATACAAACAAAAATTACCAATATTGTTCCTCAAATCCACTGTCGAACAGATATGAATCAAAGATCGGCTCAAACTCCTCGATTTCGCCCTTCATGGTCTCCTTTTGGTCGAGCAGATGAGCGATGCGGTGTTCGAAAGAAGTCAAGTATTGTTTGAAGATTCTTGACAACACAACGGATGAGAGTTGTGGTGTCAAGATAGGGGGCTGAGAAACCAATGTTGAAGCTACCGTTGTTGTTGTTGCTGTTGTTGGGAGAGCTGTTGTCGTTGTAGGAGCTGCAGTTGTTATTGACAGCACTGTTTTTAATTATTTGATTCATCAAAAAGGCATTTTTAAATTTAAAGTACAAGAAACTAAAAAAATTATTGTAATTTGTATAAAAAGACTTTTGTTGATGAATTTAACACCTAGAGTTGTTGTCACTGCTGTTGTTGGTGCTGTTGTTGATGTTGTTTCTTCTACAACCACAGACGAATTTGTCGACGAATTCGTCTGGGTAGTCGATGGAGGTTCCGTCGAATAAGCCGACGGAACACTCTATGGTCAATTTAATCAACATAAATAACATTTTTTGTCAAAAGTTTAAGAGTAAAATTAAAGGTATGGGATTCGAACCCATGATAGTTATATAACAAAAAATGACAGCGAATGTTTGATTAAAATAACACCTCAATGGGTTCGGGTTGATCATTGTTGTAGTTGTAGTCGAAATCGAATGTGTGAACAACAACAAGAAGAGAGAAAATTACGACAAGTTTCATTTTCACTTCAAAAGTCTAAAAACTCATCAAATTTTTAGATTTTTTTGCGTTTTCTTTCCTAACTTTTTCTTCAAGTTTTTTTTCTTCCTCTTTCCGCTTCTTAACCTCCTCCTCTACTTTTTTGGACTCCTTCTCGTCGTCACTGTCTTTCTCCTCCTTTAATTTTTTATAACCACCTTTTTTAAACATAATTCATTTTTTCTTTTTATCCTCTTTCTCTTGTTTTTTAATTGCCTCTTTCTTTTCCAATTGTTCTTTTAATTGTTCCTTCAATTTCTTTGCCGCTTCACACCGTTTTTCGTCATTACGTGAAAACATGTTTCTAAATGACCAAATTAACTTTAACAAATGGAAACAAATGGAAAATTTAAGGCAAGAAAAAAACAAAAGTTATTCTCACAAAAACTTGTTCTTCCTTTCTTCTTTACTAGCTAAATTTAAACTTAATAGAATCATATTAATCTAAGTGTTATTAAGTTTTGATTTTACTGTAATAAACAACTTACAAAAATTATTAATATTGATTATTGATTCCAATTTAAGTTTAAAGATTGTTACCCTTTAACGACCAAGTTGCGATTGAACTATTTTTTGACCCGAAAGAAGAATTTGCATTGCGACTCGATTAAACACGATTTAAGGAAGAGAGAAATTGAGAGAGAGAGATCAAAATTGATAGACAAAAAATGCAGAAAATGTCCGACAAAGAAATAGAAAAAATGGAATCATTTCTAGAATATGGGACTCGAGGTCAAGCATCAAGTAACATTTGTGAAAGATGTATGAGAAAAAAGTTTAAATGTGTGATTATATTTATGTTAACAATTATCACTTTGACTCAACTTTTTATGACCATATTTGAGAAGATAGATGAAGAAAATTTCAATACTTTTTTAAACTATATAAGATCGAAAAATTCGACTTTTTGGCCGTCCCTCATAAACAGAACGCAAAGTTACGTTCAAGATTGAGAGAGGAAGGGTGAAATATCGTTTCTTGTTTTTGATACCAAAAAAGATAAGAAAATATTTGGAGCATGAGCAACGTATGAGATCAAATGTTAGGAAGTTGCAAAATGTTTGATAATCTATTTTTTTCAACTTTTAAATCCCATATTGCTTGATCTATTTCAGCTATTTCTTGAAAAAGCTCAAAAAATTCTTCACCTTCTGTGTCCCTCATTTCAAATTGAATATTATACTTTTGTTCTTTTAAAGCCTCAATTGTGGCGTTAATACCTCTAATTTGATTTGATATCCTACTTATTCTTTGTGCATCACCCATTTTTATAAATAAAAAGATATGATTTTATTTTAATTGCTTTGTTTTATTTCGATAAGCATCTTTAAATACCTTTTCAAGTTATTTGCAAATAACTTTCAAACATTCTCATGTTAGTAGTTATTTGCAAATAACTTGCACACATTCATTTGGTACATTATAACCTCGTGTAATATCTCAATTAATCGAAATGCACACAAACTAAAGTCATCCACCGTCCAATGACGGAAAGCAGGATGTTGGGCGAACGCTTCCACGTAGTGTATCTTGAGCGTTTGAATTCGGACCCTTTTTGCATATAAATCAGGATGGTTGTAGAACCAAGGATTGTTGTCAACTTGCCAACGAATCAAAAAATCCACACGATGTTTAAATTGAATCAGGGTTAGGACTTGCTCCCTTTGAACTTGAATAGCGGCCACTAGAAAAAGATTTTAATTATCAAAAACGTGAATTTTTGACAAAAACCTGTCAAGGAATAAGCGGGATTTGAACTCACAACCTATCAATCGTGAACCTTAGGAAAAGTAATTTCGATTAAAAGTTGGTTTTGTTTAGTTTAATTAAAAAAACTTACTTTCAAGAATTGTGGAGTTTACAGATGAGAAATCGTAAGAAAACTGATAACTAAACATAACAACTTCACAAACTTAAATACCACGTAAAAGCAATTAAAATTAACGTGTTTTGACTTGGTTTTGTGAAATATGTCTATGTAATCCAACATGTGAACATGTGTTTCAAACAACAATAAAAAATAATAACAGAAATATTCTCACTTCATCCCTCATCCCATAAAAGTTAATTAGGTGTAACAAAAACAGTATGGTGTGGTTATAATTTATTGTTCTCAAACATACAAAGATTATTTAGAATAAACAAGTTAAGCATCTCCTTTTGCGTTCATTTTTTTCATCTTTTTTCTGTTTTTTTAATTCCTCATCTCTTAAATTCCTGTATTCTTCTTCCTGGGCGAATAAATAATTAAGAAAAGTGTCAATGTGTCTTCGCTCTTCCTTAAATTCATTAAAATCACTCCTATGATACCTAAAAAGACCAAAGTCACTTTCAGCTTTACAGAGATATAAACGCAAATGAGTCATTGTTAAGAGACAAGTTTCCAGAGCATTCAATCGATTATTTAGTTTTTTCAACGTTAAGTTTGACATTGTAGTTATAAAAGACTTCTATGACTTGACATCACTGTATTTCACAGTAGGCCAAGATGCAAAATAAATTTTAAGGCAAGGTAGACACAACCAATTGAAAGAATTATCAACAGTCAAATCAGAACATCTTTTTTTGTTGTTATAATCTTCACAATAGATATTTATATAACTATCAATAAAATATCCACATTTTTCGCAATAATACATTAAATGGTTACACATTGTACTTGACATCACTCAATTTCTTGCATAAGAAAACCAAAAGAAACCTTTCTGCTTGGAAAATCTTCTATATTGTCAAAATAGAATTCAACTTTCTTATTTGGATGTTCCGCTTTATCTTGAAGAAGAACTTTTCTGCGAATGTTTTTTAACCATTGATATAACACACAAAAATATTCATAATTTAATTTTACAATGTCCAATACTTCATTATTTGATGTCATTTTCATGCACAAGAAAAAGAACTTTATTGCTTGGATGTTCGTTTTTGTCTTGAAGATGATATGTTTTGATATCAAGGTTCCTCAACCATTCACGTAAAACTGAAAAGTACTCAAAATTCACTTGTGTAATTTTATTATTTTTTTCAATTAGATCGTCGATATCTTGAAGTGAATTACCATTGCCTGAGTTACAAAGTACCCATGCTCTCATGTTGATTGGTTGAAATTGACTGGCTTGACTCATTTACCAGGATTTGTGGTGTCTTCTTTGGTGTTCTAGAGTTTGATTTCAATCTTTTCACTTTATGTGCGCTAGCCTTTTTTGCTTTTGAATTGGCTTTAGGCTTTGTAATATTGAATTTTTTTGCTTTGGCAGGACCCAACACACGTAATTGGGTGTGATTACAATCATGGGTTTGATAATTAGAATTAATCTCTTCTTTTAGCCACGCCATAATTCTGTCCATATACTGAACAATCTTTGTTTCCTCAGAAATTAACTTTAACCTCAATTTCTGGGTATCATGCATCAATTCAGTATCGAACATTTCAGAACACTTTTCACATACAGGCATTTTTAATACCTTTGACCAAGATAACCTAGACAAAACTAAGGTAATTCCATCATGTGCAACTCAATTTAAACATAGATTTTTATGATTCACAACGAAAAAAACGTGACAAAATGGAAAGGTTTCGAGAACGAAATATTGTAAATTCCGCGGAAATATTACTTTTTTAAATAGAAAACCGTAAAAATACAATAAATACCATAATATTTTATCCTAAATTGTGTAGGAACAATAAATAGAAGTTTTTTCCATTCTCTAATGCACAGGGGGAGCAATAGCTCAGTGGTAGCGTCGCCGCCAACTCAGACTTGGCACTAAGGGGCGTGGGTTCGAATCCCGGGCGGGTCAAACAATAGGAACTGCCGGATCCGTGTCAAGGAGTCCGAGTGAGATCCAATTGGAGAGATCTTGCCCGGTTGTAAGGGTGTTACGTAGGTAGCTAGGACTGCTTCCTCCCCCTGTTTTGCCATTTTTTAATCATTTTTTGTTAATAAAATACCTTTTTACATGAGAATTTTCGTGAAAATTCGAATTTGATCTTAAAATCGGGTTGACTCCCAAAATCGGGTGCGACTCCGAAAAAAGTAAGAAAAAGTACCTTTTTTGGAAAATAGGGTAATGTGACCCTAAAA
>JAIXOW010000173.1 GCA_027486615.1 Oxalobacteraceae bacterium
ATCAGAAGGAACTGATGCTATTGAAAAATGGCCTGTTTCTGCATTAAAAGGAGTTTTGAAAGATAAAATTCCCGCTAATGTAGTAGTCCAATGGTCTAATTGTCATAAAGAAGACGATATTGATCATATGGCCGAAGCTATAAATGACTTCAATGCAAAACAAGAAGTCGTTGACCTTTCACAACTTTTTGAAGTGAATTACATTCATGACAAAGAGGAAAAGAAAGGGTTACTTGACGGTACTGGAGATGGTTTTCCCACCCCTCCAGCCGCAAGCCCGGACGAACCGGAATTACCGGACCAAGGGTCGGAAACCTGGCTTGAGAATGTATTACACTCTCATTTGTCAGACGAACAGTGGTTAAAGCTGAAAAACGTCTTGATGAAACACAAAGATGCTTTTTCTAAATCCAAAACTGAAATAGGATGCTGTAACTATTTCAAAGTAGATTTACCACTTAAACCAGGGACTGGTTATTTATATAATAAACCAAGACCCTTGCCATTTAAACATCGTGAAATAGCAGCTGAAACTATTTCTGAATTGTTGGCAAAAGGAGTGATTAGACCAAGTAAATCACCCCATGCGACTAATATTGTTTGTGTCAAGAAAAAGACTATGAACAATGTTGTTAGCTATAGAGTTTGTTGCGACTTGCGACAAGTGAATGAAAATTCAATTCCAAATCGATTCCCAAATTTTTGGATTGAAGACGCTATGGGTAAAATCCAAGGCGCTGTATATAGGACTGCACTCGATTTCAAAGATGCTTTCCATATGCTAGTATTGACAGAAGAAAGTATACCAATAACAGCTTTCTACTTCAATAACGTACTATTTGAATATGTACGAGTACCCTTTGGACATGTATGTGCTATGAACGCATTTTGCTGTCTAATGGCGTTACTGTGTGTTGGGTACCCACCCAGCTCTTATTATTGTGATGATCTCATGATAACAACAAAAGCAGATCACACAAAAAGCCTAGATTATATGTTTGATTTACACCTCGAACATATAGAAGGCATGCTTGCTCGAATAATCGAAGCAGGTTTAAAGTTGGTGGCACACAAATGTATGTGGGCCTACGACGCTAGCAAACCTATGGACTGGCTTGGTTTTACTATGGAAAATAATTTATTAAAACCACAGGAGTCTAAGGTTAAAGCTATTAAAGAATACCCTGTACCTACCACAGCAAAACAGGTTATATCTTTTGTTGCAACGGCATCTTTTTATCGAAGGTTCATCAAAAGCTTCGCTAAAATTGCACAGCCGATGTATAATGTAGCTAATATCGAACCATTTGTATGGAACGATGGAGCTCAGAAATCTTTTGAGGAACTCAAAGATATTATGTGTTCTGACCTAGTCTTGCGTTTACCGAGACAAGGCGAACCATTCCAGATGTACTCTGATGCGTCCGCTGGGGCGATAGGGGTAGTACTGTGTCAAATAGATCCAGTAGATGGGAAAAGCCACCCATGTGCATACGGGTCTCGTAAATTCAATGAATGTGAATTAAAATTAAGCATTCCTTGTAAAGAACTTTTAGCCATAGTATATGGGCTAAACTTATGGTCTTTCTACATATGTGGAAATCCCATACAAGTTTTTTCAGACTGTCGAGCATGGACATTTCTGACTAAACAAAGTGGAGCATCTGGCCGAATATCCAGATTAGCACTACTTATTTCCGAATTTGACATTTCAATCTCATATGTCAAAGGAACTCAGAATAAGGCGGCTGATGGCCTCAGCCGAGCTTATGATGACGGTTTAGTCAAATATGACGACCTTATTACTGCGAGACATCCAGCTTTAGATAAGTTGGAAGCTCCAGCGTTACCACCTGGTGAAATCAAAACACTAGGTGATTATTTAGTCCAATGTGATAAATTCCTAGAAACTCATTGGCCTAAATTACTCGATGAATACGAGGTTAATAATCCCAAAGGGTTAGACAATTTACCTGAAAGGATTAAAGAGAAAGAGTTAAATCAACTTAGTCTCAATAAAATTGATAATAGCTCCACCAAGCTTGATATCAATAACGTAATTCTTGATGAGATTAATTATCTTGACCAAGTTATTTACGAAGCTTCTCTTGTTCATTTGGACAAAAGTAAAGCTGACATTAATAGGATGCGGAATTACTACCCGTTTCAAATTAATGATCAAGAAATCGAGGATTCCATACAAATAACGGAAGAATCGGATTTCTCAGATTCTGGATCAGAATCTGACGAAGAGGTTGAAGGAACTACTGATAGTAGTTTTAAAGCCGCTTGCTACAATATAAGACTTGTAGCTATAAATGAATCTAGTTTTTCTCTTGAAGCATTTCGAGAGTTACAACTAAATGATTTATTTTGTTCTGAAAAGCTAGACCAATTAAAGAAAAAACGGTCTAAGGCTGCAGAAGCTGGGTATTTTATTAAAAAGAAAATACTTATGCGTAGAATGGAAACCGCTGACGGACAAGTAAATAATGTCTTATGCGTACCATTTGTCCTAGTAAGACCTTTACTAGGTGCCACCCATAGATCGCTTCTTAGTGGTCATTTTGGGAGCCAACGATATTATCTAAATCTAAGCAGAAAATATTATTGGCCTAAAATGAAAGACCAGATAATGGAATTTCATAATGATTGTATACCGTGTCAATACAATGATAAGTATCCAATCAAGTACACCTCTGGTCACGTGATTAGACCTTTATGGCCTATGCATATTATTCACTGTGACTTAATGGTGGGTTTACCAAGAGCTCTAGATGGCAGCACTGCCATACTATTACTCTATGACGGTTTTAGTCGATTTACTTTCGGGATAGCCCTGACAAGTGAAAAGGCTGACTATATAGTCAAAAAGCTAATGTCACATTTTGTGGCCGCTTTTGGCGTGCCATGGGCCCTACATTCTGACAATGGTCGAAATGTAGATGGAGCCTTAATTAGACACCTGGCATTAATGTTGGGAGTAGTTAAAACATCTACACCCCCACATACGCCTAACGCCAATCCCACAGAAACAATGTGTGGTGCGGTGGCTCAATTGTTGAGAAAAGGGTTAAATGAGTCAGATAAGAGATATTGGTCTCTTGGCTTACCATTTATCCTTAATGCGTTAAACAGTACAGTACATACAGCTACTGGTTATACGCCTAACTCACTCTTTCTCGGTCGATTTAAAGACAGAGAAGCGGTACCATTAATTCCATTCGATTGTGAATCCGCGAATGTTAATGAGTACTATCAAAAAATGCGAAGATTCCAAGAATTAGCATTTCAAATAGTGAGAGGCCGAAATGAAAGAAGGCTTTTAGCTAAAAAAGATGTATGGGATGTACATGCCAGAAAACCTCCCTACTCTATCGGTGATTATGTTTTAATTAAAAACGTTAATCCAGCTTCCGGTCCAGGAAAAATGAAATTAAGATCTAAATATATTGGACCATTTCGCGTCATTAAGGTATACCTTTCAAGCCTTATTGTCGTACCATGGACTCAAAATGCTCGATTAGAAGAGTATTATCGAGATCCAAATGTCTTTCGATTAATGCATCGAGGTGACATTAGACCTTTTCACACTAGACAGGTTGCAGTAAAACATTGTAAACCTTTCAAGGGTGATATCAAAGCTGAGGAAATAATAGATCCTATAATGCTTTCAAGATTTCTCGATGATTTGGGTATTAACAATGATGCCGAAATCTTATCAGAAATAGACACCGACAGTACGACTACAATAAGTACTGATTCTGGTGATTCTGGGCCCCCGAGGCCCCCTGGCAGCGAAGCCAGTTCTGCTCACACACCACCTCCAGGTGCAGATGTCGGTAGCAGAGGTCATACACCACCCCCACCAGGTGGTAATGACGATAATAATGACCATCGACCTAGGAGACCTAGGTATGATGATCCAGATCCGCCAATGCGAGATCCGCCAGCGAACGACGAGGTTGACCCCCATGAAAAAGGGGCCCCCGCTCGCGACCCTGAAATTGAGAGATTTATTGATAGTCTTGAGATGTCAGAGGAAGACAAAGAATTGCTTAGGCAATATTGTCACGTCAAAGATGAGATGGAAGATAAACAATCTTCTAAATCTATGCGCAGATTGGATAAAATAAAAGAATTTATTCAAAGTGC
>JAIXOW010000269.1 GCA_027486615.1 Oxalobacteraceae bacterium
AATTCCTCTTAAAATAGACCAAGACAATTATATGACACTAATAAAATAATTGGTTTACATGCAATATTAAAGCAGTAACAGACCGGCCTGGATTATATTGATTTTACATTTTAATTTGAATGTCTCACGGGCCAAAGTTGGCCATGACTTTTCTATCATGTTTGAAATTGATCTCAATCTGTTTGAAATACTGTTTAATCCTTGTCTGTATTTGTTACTGCGTACAAATGTTAAATATTTATTTCTTCTATCATTCACTGTGTTTGACTGTACTGCAATCGTTTCTTCTGCGTCGTTGTGCATCTCATTAACTACGTCGTAGTAATACAATGAAGTCTGATATAATGCAAATAGCTTTGGAGTTGCTCTTTGGTAAAATACATGTAACTCTTGGTACGATTTCGTTAAATCTATAATTTTTAAACATTTTCCGGACTGTGAATACAATTTTTTGAAAAGACTTTCTTTCAGATTTGGAATGAGCCACACCTCACTAGCATAATACAATTTTGAAAAACAAAGGGACGTGCACAGTCTTAAGAGTTCATCTTCTGAAAAATATCTTCGAACTGTTCTCAGCGCTTGAGCTGCTCTTCTAGTATCACGGATTGTTTTGTCGATTTGCCTGTCCCATAGTAGTCGATTGTCGAAGACGATTCCAAGTACGTTCATTTCGCTTGTTGAGGATATTACGTTGCCCCCGACAGTGATTGATCCTTTGCTTGTGTCCATCCTATGGAAGATTACCATTTCCGTTTTCTTCAGGTTAACCTTGAGTCCCGATCCTGACATCCACTTCTCTGCAATCCTGATCTTTTCTTGCATTTCTGCCAACGCGACGTCCTTTGTTACTCCCGTTGTAACATAGTAGCTGTCGTCTGCATAAGCTGGGTCACTTCCTGTTCTTAATAACGGACTGATGAATAGATTGAAAAGCACAGGACCCAAGCATGAGCCCTGAACTGTTCCGTTCCTGACACGAAAATACTCCGAACAGCTTTCTCCCACCTCGACGTAAGCCCATCTGTCATTTAGCCATGCTTTTAGCATATCAATTATGTCTTGTGGAAAGCCGGCTATCTTCAACCGCTTCATCAAGAGCTCCACGTTTATGACATCAAACGCTGCGCTCAGATCCAGGCTTGCCACCGCCGTGTATTCATCTCTTTCGAGTGCTCTCGTTATGGTGGCTTGAAGTTGTTTTGCTGCCGTTATGGTGCTCCTTTTTTTTCTAAAACCGTGCTGATTTCGTGAAAACAGCTGGTCTGAGTCCGCCAGTCCTAGGATCCTTGTTAGGATGGCTTTCTCAAAGATTTTTGTTGCTGAACACAGATTTGATATTGGACGGTAATTTGATATTTCTGCTTTGTTGCCTTTCTTGTGAAGTGGTATGATACGTGACGTTTTCCATTGTTCTGGAATTTGTTTTTCTTTGTAGATCATATTTAGTAGTTTGTGATATGGCTTGTACAAAATCGAGACTCCATCCCTAAGTATTCGCTGAGGTACATTGTCAAATCCGAAACTGTTCTTCTCCTTTAGGTTCTCCATCGTTGTCTTGACTAGGATCTCAGTGAAGAAATTTTGGTTCCCCTCGTTGACAACACGTTGTCCGTTGTTGATGACGCTTTCAATCTGACATGTCTCCACTATGTCTTCAACTTTTTTCTTGAAGAATGTGGCAAACTCGTGTGCCACTGCCTCTTCCCCAATGACTACGGTCTCTCCATTCTCCATTTTATTTGGTACAGCGTCTCTGGGTCTATCCATAGCCATCTTCATACCTTGCCAGAGACCTGCACTCCCTCCATTCAATATTTTATTACGTATGCTGCTACGTTGTTTTGTCCGTAGTTCCTCACGAATCCTCTGTCCCACTCTCCTGCTGCGGTTAAGTAGTTCTGCGTTGTTTCTTCGTTTTGCATTTGTCAACAGGTTTTTCTTCTTTCTCCTCAACCTCGTGATGTTCGGCGGCTCGTTGAATGTTCGATCTGTTGACGTTACGAATTTGAAAGGTATAAGTTTATGCAACACCGACATAATTTTGCTATCCAGTTCATCGCAGAAATCCTGGACATCCCCCCTGTTGACGTTCCAATCTTCCTTCGACAGTTCCTCCACCAATTTCTCTTTGCTGTAACCATTCCAGTCTCGTATCCATCTTTTTGCCCTCCTTGGTCTTGACGCAGCAGTTAACTTTATTAGTACTGGTTGGTGATCTCCAGATAATGTGCCCATCTCTTCAACGCTATCCACCAGTCCCGCATTGGTGGTATAGACATGGTCAAGCACCGAGCTTTGGAGGTTTCCTCTTACTGTTCTGTGCCACGTGTTGAAGTCTACTAATTGTAAAAGTTGTGTTTCTTCTTCGAACGCAATCCAGGCATCGTAAAGGCGCCTGTGGTGGTAGCTTGCTGTATTGCGTTTGTTGTAGTCCAGGTTCATGTCCCCGACTATGATGCATTCCTCGTGGTCATTGCGAAATGCACGCAGCACGTCTATCTGTTCTTCAAAAGCCTGAGCATGTGATTGTTGATGTGTTAGTTTATATGTTCTGTAAATTGCCGCCAAGCCAACTCCGCATTCTAGTGTGATCAGAATTATATGTGCTTCTTCTTTTTCAAGTGTGATCCTCCTTTTATATGAAATATTGCTCCTTATATACATGATTGTTCTCTTGCTGAAGTAATCTCTGGTTTGTTCGATTTCGATGTTGTATCCTGGTATTTCCAGAAGGTCTTGTGGATCGTCATATTTTATCTCAGCTTCTTGGACACACAGTATGTCAATCTCGTTCTGATATAACATGTTTTTTAATATGTCAAGTTTGCACCTGGCTCCGAGGCAACAATTCCAGGTGCATAACGTGATGGGCTTGCAATGATTATTCATTTTGGGGTTGGGTTCCTGCCATCTTTTTGGCAAGGGTTTTCCGTATTTCTTCTTCTTCTCTTGCGTCTGCTTTTGACTTCCTTCCTGTTCTTCCAGTCTTCGCCTTCAGTAGTCCACTCAGCTGATCAACAGTGAGGGAAGAAAACGCGTCCTGCAGCAGACTTGTCTCGTCTGATTCTGATAGCCTCTGTTTTGTTTGCTTCTTCCTTCCTCTGTCCCTCGCCCCCTCATCCTCAGCAACTCCGGCTGTGTTCTGATGCGCATCAGCAATCTCGGGTGTTGTTTCTCCTTCCTCGTGTTTGTCCTCACAACCTTGTTCCTGTACGGCCTCCTGTTGTTTTTGTGCTTGGAGAATTCCGGTGATCTCTTCCACCGTTTCCCTCCTTCTTTTGGTCATCTCTTCCTTTCTTTTTCTGTTCTCCTCCGCTCGTTGAACATTTTTTGCATGGACATCATCCATTGTTTCTCTCCAGTTTTGAAGTTTCTCCATCCATTTCCCAAAATAGGTTTCGTCGAGGCCTGAGTTGAGGACAAAGTTGTCCACGTAACTCATCCAGTCCACTCTGTTGCCCTGGCACGTCATTCTCAGATGGCCTGTTTGGTAGCAGTTGCTACACATTTTTTTGATTCCTTTGTGATAGACTTTGATCTTTTTCCCATCGATGGGCAGGAATTGATGTATTGGTCTCTGTAGAAGCATCTTGATTGAGTAGGTGCCTGTTGACCATGTCAGACCTGGATCTAGGTCCAAGTCTTCTTCCTCTGAACTCGTTCCAAGTTCCTCTGCCTCCTGAACGAGGTCCGACATCAATGTGCCGTATTGCATCAGCCACTTCTTGATCGTTTTTGGCTCCACTTGGAGGTCTGCTCCTTCAATTTTGAGGTAGGTGTATCTCTGCGAAGTTGTTGGGGGTTGCCCTTCTTCTCTGACTCCTCGGATGACACAATCGTAAGTGTCAACCCTCTCTGCGCCGTCTTCTGTCTTGGATCTTTTCAGAAAGCTGAAATTGGCTCTTCCCTTGAAGACTTCGTCGATGTTGATGACATTCTTGAGTTTGAAGATGATCGCTGGGTTTCCTCTGTATTTGGGGATCACTGATTCGAGTTCGTCCTTATTCATCCCCAACGCTTTGAGGTAAATGTGGACAACTGCAAACTTCCCAGAGACCTGGGACCTCAGATCTTTCCCGTTCATTTTGAGGATCTCCACTGTGAAGTTGTTCCTCATTGCTCCTTCGGTAGATAGTAGGTGATTTTCCTCGATTGGCATCACGATGTTGGTGCGCTGCCTTCCTTCATTGTGTTGTCTTTCCCGATTTGTTGGCCATCTGGTGGCCTCTCCCCTTGGTGGGGGTGAGAGGTGGCGTTCACTAGGTGTTTCAGTGCCACTGTTTCCACTAGCTGCTGAGGCCCAGGAGGAAGACGAGGGGGACCCCACGTCATTCCTGCTTTCTTTTGCCTTCTCCGACTGGACAGGGCTTGGGGCTGATCTCTTCTTTTCGTTCATGTTGGGTTTGTTGTAGTTCTTCTCGCACGACACGCAACTGATCTTCACATACACTAAGACCTAGTTGCCTTTAACGAGCGCAATTCGACTACCTCTTTTTATTTTACGCTCCGGATCTTTCTTTTTATTTCAAACTGGTGCGGGTTTTAGTTGACCCGATCTTACTTGATTTTTTATTAACCAGTGCCGGAGGAAACTAACTTATCAACACAAACACACTCACCCTTAACGTGGGTAATTCGGTTACCTCAGACAACTCATACACATACAACTTCTTTCTTCTTTAGTTCGAGATTCGAACTTAAATTGCAAGCCCCTGCTGTTGCTGGT
>JAIXOW010000378.1 GCA_027486615.1 Oxalobacteraceae bacterium
CAGTTCTTTTCGTTCAGTTTATTATAATTTTCTTTATTATAATTTCTTTGCTAATAATATGCCAAATTTTGAACATTTATTGAATCTATTACTTGATCTGTTAAATTCTTCGTTCGCTCATATTTTCTTTTGTTATAATTGCTATTGCTGTTCAAATTTATTATTATGTCAATTGTCAAATACTGAACTTGTTAATTACTGCTAATTACATTTAACTGAACTTTTATTAATTTTTTTTTTTTTTGGTGGAAATAAGTTTCCAATTTTTGTCCTTCATTTGTTTTTTGCATACCCTACTATCCTGAAGTTGAAATAGTAGGAGCGTAGATAAGATTAATTATACAGGGTTTCTGACTTAATAAATGAATCATTAATTACAGGGGTTACTCATTTACTATCCAGAACGATTACCCGGGTTAAAAGATGACACCCCTTATCAGCCTAGTGTATACCTGTGGTAAAATTCTTGGGTCATCAACCTAGTAATCCTACCTTGGGTCAGTGAACAATAGCCTATAAATCCTAAATTGATGAATAACTTGATACTGCCCTTCCAGTCCCTATTTTACAAGCATCTCCTCTATCTGCAGAGTAATCAGCTTTCGCCCCAGACTTTTTTAGTTCAATTTTAAAAGGAACCCTTTCCTCCTAGTTGAACACCCCTGACTCGAGTTCAAGTAGTCAAATTGTGCGCAATTCGGGTAGTAAAATTGCTGAGGTTGCAAATTTTTGTTTTCGAATGCATATCTTATCTTTGAAGCATTTTGCCTGCTCGAACTCGAGCCGAAAGCCATTAATTTCCATCTTTTCGTTGTAATAAGACGTTAATTTTGGCTTAGAATTCCATAAATAATTATTGAAATTTTACATTTTAAAGAAGTTTTTAAATCTTTTTCGGGAAAACTTTCCTAACCGAGCATCGCATCTACAAACTCGTAGAGTACTATGGTAAGCTTAAATTTCACGGACAGAGTTACCGAAAGTGATCACTGTTTTAATACGTATTTTGTCATTTAAGGCACTTATTTATGGTAATTGGGGCTTAAGTGGTTAATTTAAATTCATCAATTTGCTACTTTTATTAGTTTACTTAATTTCCTTAATTACGTATTGAATTTTGGTAGTGGTTAGTTATTCAATTTGGGTAACACTGTCCAAGGTACTTACCTTGTATTTTTAACCTAATCAAATTTCAATTGCGAAATTCGAATTTTAAAGAAATGGATCTCAAATTTCGGTAAAACTTATTATTCCTATTTATTAATCCAATTTATTAATAATTAGTTTTACATTTTAATTTTGTTTGCGATTGAAATTGATTTTCTAGGCCAGTCATTAATTTTAATTTAGTTTAGACATTAAGATTTGAAAGTATATCGATTTTATCGGCCTTTTTATAAGCTTAGCTTCCTAATTGCGGTTAATAACCTTGGTTATTTATTTACATTATTTTAATTTAATAACTTTATTCATAGCTAATCCGTCTAGTAATTTCCTGTTCTTCATTTTTTGCTATTCATTTCAAACTATTAATTTTACATTTTCGTTATTAATTTAGCTATCAGTTTTATAACTTTTTACAAATTTTTGTTTCAGAAGCTACTTATTCTGGTGCTTTCGTGCACTCTCTCCTCCGTAAAGGGGGATTGCAAAGAGTGCTATGAGGGGTTGGTATCCTGCGCTCTCCAACGGGAGTGCATGGATAACTACAAGGTCACTGTTCAAAAGGTTGTCCAAGTGATCAGAGAGGACTGCCCTATTAGGAATAGTGGACCCTGCCCCCGGACTGCCTGCGATCAAGGCAAGATCACCAGCTGTCCTCCCTGCGATCGTCGGATGCCAGCGACCACTACCTGCGCTCCCTGCCCGAACCCAACAACCATTGCTCCTGTGATGAACGCCGTTTGCCCAAGCTGTATTTGCCCGACAACGCCGACAACGACCTGTGCAACCTGTCCAAGTACTACGACGGCCAGGCCGTGTCGGAGCACGACTTGTCCACCTTGCCCCAAGATCACCAAGCCAACACCTACTCGTGCTCTACCCACTTGCCCACCTGCGGTGGATTGTTCCGGTGTCTTGAAAAGCGCTCAAAATTTCTATCAGGAGGACAAAAAAGTGTTGGTCGCCGATTTCAGCTCAAAACAAGACACGCTCAAGGCTGAGTTAAAGGAGTGTCTGGTCGGGTATGCCATTGCCAATGGTTCAATCGACTTCTCTGTAAAACTCGTCAACGAGTTTTCCGGCGAACTTGACTTCTGCCGAGACGAATACAACAGCACCAAGCCCAAGATTACCGGGCTACAGAATGCTTTCAACGAGTGTAGCAAGTCCAACCTCTCTCTGGCTGGACAGGTTGAGTCGCTCAAGGACGATGTTCAAAATGAAAAGGAGAATTTTCGGAATTGCTCAATCTTCGGGGGTCGCTTTCTGAAACGGATCTCTACTCTTGAACAGACTCTTTCAAGTAAGATTTTAACTTATTACTATTGATATAGTTAAAATTTTCATAAGTTGTTCTATTTAACTTAATTACGTGACAATCGTAATTTTATTTCTTATTGATAAATTCTTCACACTTCTAGCTGCGAACGCCGATAAGAAGAAGGATGGAGGCAAGATTGGTGACCTGGAGAAATTGGTTGTCCGGCTGAGAACAAACATCACAGATCAGGCCAGCTTCGACTTTAGCAAGTGTAGGTTCATAAACGAGTCTACCCTCACCATCTATTCACGTGGCCAGAAATTCGAAAAAGCTTCTAAAGACTGTAGTAGCTCGCTTGCTAAGGTCAAGAGTGATCTTGAAACGTGCCACACTTCCCGCAAGGAGTCCTCTGAGGCCTTGGAGAACCTCCGAGTTACCTTGTTCAACCGTGATGAGGATATCAGAATCTTGAACTCCAAGGTCGAAAGGCTGTCCAACGACACTGAGGAATTATACATTTCTCACGCTGAGAAGCTGGGCGC
>JAIXOW010000379.1 GCA_027486615.1 Oxalobacteraceae bacterium
CTCGGTCTCGGATTCGATGTTTTCGCTTTTATACGTATGAGACTCGCATCACGCCCGATTGGTATTTGCTCAATCTAAACTTGAAATTAATAATTGCAATTTTTATGTTTATCTTTAGTTGAGATGCTAATGTGTATGATAGGTATTTTGACCCTTGTATTAATTTTGTTCGCAATCTTAAACAGTTAAAATTAAAATTCTATGTAAATTTTCATGTTCATAAACATAAACACACTCTAGGGATTATGCTTAACTGAGATGAAGAATCCTTGGCTGCAGAAAAAATATCAATGACAAGTTTGATGATCTATGGATAATGCTTAACTGAGATGAAGAAGAATCCTCGGCTGCAGAAAAATGTCAATGACAAGTTTGATATTGATATTACCAAATATCAGAATGAAGAAGAACAAGAACAAGATATTTCAATGTCGTCTTGACTAAACTTTATAAAATTATCTTTTTTTCACCCCACGAAAACATTCGATTTTTAAAAAAATTTATTTTCTTGAATTCAGTTTAGCGAGAGCGAGCTTGACAGGACAATTATATTATTCATATCGCTAAGTATTGCGGCTTCAAAGAGATCCGTGCATAAGCGTTTCAATTTCTTTGCAATCATTAGGATCGACGCCTGAGTCCTCCGTCTCACCACAAAATGGACTTTCAAGCGCTGGATTTGTCTCCTGATGTCAGCAATCATTTCAGGCGTCAATTTATTTTTCGGCACAATTTTTTCGTTGAACTGCTCCTCGTGAAAGACCAGAATCTTCACCAGGTTTTTCCATTCAACGTCCATTTTATACTGCAAATCAAAGATAAAGGAGATCATATTTTTGTCATTTATAACGAGTTGGACGACTACAAGAAAATGGGGAGGTCCGGTCCCAGCATCACCTAGGAGATTTAATTGAAAAATTTTGAATCTATTTTTTCAGTATAGACCTAGAGATTAATCAAGGAAAACCAAGAATTGATATGAAAGCAATATGATGACTTCACCTCAAAGAATGATTAATTTTCATGATTTAAATTTAGATGTTGTGTTTAGAAAGTAAAAGTTAATTCTGCAAGTCTTAAGATTATTTATATTTAAAACAAAATACAGAAAATTACAGGACATTAATTGAAATTTCTTTGAATGAAATTGGAATCACAACTCGCATTCACAATTTACAACTACAACACAACACCAGAACCGGCATCGAGATTACAAATATACAAACAAAACATCAGAGAATTATTTTACCGTTATAATTGATCAAACACAATCACAATCATTGAAAGAATTCAAGACCGAGACACACAACAACCTTCAACTTCAACATCCATAGTTTTCCTTTGGGAAGAACTGACACTGACAATACCAGTTGTTGTTGTTATTCCCTCTTTAAAAACTGGAAATGAAAATGAAAATATTGAGGAATTAATCAATCTCACTCACGCTGCGTTAAGCTTGGGATACCAAATACATTACCGGTTATCCTTCAATCGGAAATCGAGCATAATAAGAAATCCTGGCATTCTCAAAGAAGCTATAGGCAAACTGTTAAGGGTCAAGCGAGAATGTGGCTTCCTAAAGGAGAAAAACATTGGCTTTCGAGAAGAAGAGATACGAATCCGACAATCTCTTTTTCCATTTTAAGAAAAGTTATTCCAAATACCCTCTCCAAGGATAACATTTCTTTTGAGCTTGAATAATCAAGATCAAAATATGTTTATCTCATTTTGTTTAAGTTTTTATTATAGTGAAAAAGAAGATAAAATAAAATGCAAAACTAACTATGTAATTGTAATTGTCTTATAGCATATCATCATCATTTAACATGGAAGAATGGAGACACTGTGTTTCATATTTGGAACTGGCTGAAAAGCAATGGAGAGAACGATTGTTGCCGGCTAATAACGTTAAAAACATCTTGAGTCAAAATGATATTTGTCTCGTCAACGGAGAGATTCAAGATATCAGACAATTCATGCAAACACAACCATGGAGCAGTGATAATAATACAAATGTAGATGCTTTAACACTTCTTGATTTACGTAAGAGGATTCAAAACCTTAACATCGCTCTTTTTTCATTATCTATAAAACTGAGAGAATGCATTGTCTTTCCATTTGATAGATCTTTAGAAGAATAAAATCGGAATTATAAACTAAAATGAAGTGAAATTATTATAAACAGCAACAACTTACCTATGATTATGATGACGCTGACATTGACGTTATCTCATATGTTTACGGGATGGATATCAAGCAGACGTTTTTACACTAGACTTGTTCATGTATCTGAAATAAGATCAAGATTGATATTGATAATTTCTTTCTAGCTATAGTTATACATCCCATCATATTCACGATCACGATAAGGTAGAAGTAGAGTCAAACGGTGTCATTTCAAAATTATTACTGTCAGATATTGCGTAAATTTGGTGTAGACGTTTTTAATAGATTAGTCTTCTTAACCATAGACTTGGAAATGAATAATTTGCTTGAAGAAAGCCTTCTCACTTATACAATCAAACTCAAAGTTTACCTTATCCTTATGTTTAACATTAAAACTAGTTTCTTACCTAGACTTTTAATTCTTAGCCCCGTGTTGAATTTTAAAGAAAGCCTTCTAACTTATACAATCAAACTCAAAGTTTACCTTATCCTTATGTTTAACATTAAAACTATTTTCTTACCTAGACTTTTAAGTCTGAGCTCTATGTTGAATCTTAAGAATATGTGTGTGCTGAAGATATGGACGTAGCCTCCGATACGGTCTTAAGATGATGACCTGTTTGTTATCCCGGTTCGTTAGCACTGACACGTCAAAGACTGTGTAGTTACAGTATGTCTTAATTGGTTATCTAACGATAGGTTTCGGTCTCAGACAGGTCCGGGTTTCAAGCAAAGATCTATAAATATGATTAAAATTCAAATTAAAAGATATTCTACTTTTATATCTCTGATTTAGTAAACAAAAACGTCTGCTTTGATTGTTATCACAATCCTTAATACGTTAGTGTTAATGTGAGGATAAGGATAAGTTTAAATTCTCACTTTTAACTCGGTCAATAACATGATAAATCAGGATCTCTATCTCTATTCAGAAAGATAGTGTTCCAAAATTACTTTTGAAATTGAATTGAAGATTTTTGGAGCATTCTCATTTTAGGAAAATAAAAACCGGCTCATGATAAGTGTTTCAAACTTACTTTTGAAATTGAATTGAAACTAGAAACCAACTCATACGTTCTAATTCTAATTAAAAACTAGTAATAAAATAATAATAATAGTAACTTTTCAAAACTAAAAAGAGAAAAAATAGTACTAATCATAGAACTTATCCTTATCCTCATCAGTATCAGGTAAAGAAAACATGAAATTCACATTGTTGATGTTAACACGAGCATATATTCTTTATTCTTATACACAATACTTAAATACTAAATTTTTATACATTTTTTATACAAAAACACGTGGAAATGGATCTGAATTTTTTACAACACACATAAAAAAATGACAAAACACAAGTGTTAAAACTGTACAAAAACACAAAGAAAGCAAATACTTTAGAAACAACGCAAAAATGTAAATGGAAATGTTAATATTTTGTCCGCATTTTGTAAATTTTTCGTAAAAGGTTTTCGTTAAAGGTTTTCGTTAAAGGTTTTCGTGAAAGGTTTTCGTGAAAGGTTTTCATAAATCGTTTTTCATGAAAATGTTTTCGTTACAAGTGACATATGTATTTGTAGAAAGAAATTTTTCTTAACGTTTGAACTCTTTATTGGAAATTAGACGTTTGAATTTTAATACTTGAAAGAAAATGTGTGACTCTTTATTACAATTGGGAAATAGACTTAGACGTTTGAATATTATATTTATACTTGATAGTAAAAGTGGCGCTCCTCTGCTGGGAATGAATTAGAAACTGACTTTTGTTATCGTTACTTATGAAAATTTTAATTAAAAGTGGGGATCATCGTCAACTGTCGTTATAACTATAAACTGACTTTTTTCTCGTTACTGTTATCACTGTTTTCGTTCGCTGCTTGACTGCTAAAGACTAGGAGGTTCTACAAAATTATGAGTTCACATGCTCATACGTAAGGATTTCAAAATTATGGGAATTTGTCTGTTTTGTTCGTACCTGTGTAAGTGAGATCAAATTTGAACGTCAAAAATTATGAAATTACGTTTAAGTGGCAATGTAGAAATCAAAAATTATGGAAAAAATAGTAATAGCAATCATGATCAAGATTATAGAATTGGAATATAAGCACTAAGACTAAGCAAAAAATATCAAGAAGCAATATTATCAATCAAAAAACAATGTTGAAATCAAAAATTAAAGTTAAAATTAAGAAAAAACAAATACAGGTCAGGTCAGGAAATGAAATATTGAATTATCAATAAGTCTTGTTAAGGTATTAGACCGATCATAGGTGAAAATTTTTAAAAGACTTATTTAAAAAATGTAAATGGTGAACGTTGCGTTCATATTCATAAGTATGGATGAGATAAGTATTGTGCTTTCATAAGAAAAATATATGCTCGTGATCGTGATTGAACTGTCATCACAGTTTAAAGAGTTAAGTATACATGCAAGTGAAAATATTTGACCAAGACCTGTTCTTGTGTTTGCCGAGGTCCAGAATTGGTCTGGGCCTAAGCTTTGTGATCTTGCCGTCAGAGGTGTCTTCTTCGAAGTTTGTTTCATCGGGATCTCAGATCTGAGTCTGAGAATTCATGAGACGTAGTCGTGGACTCAGGCTCAGGCTGCAGCTGCAATGGCATTGGATTGGGCAATGCCGGAACCGGCGGCTGCTGCGGCTGCGTCCTCTTCGAAGCTCGCCTCGACGGCATCGATGATGCGCGAGTGTAGGGCACAGATGATGGCATTGAAAGTTCCTTCGAGGACAAAGCCCCCTCGGAACGAGACCGACAACACCTGGGGTCGTCCATCCATGGCTGAGATAATGGGCCGTACAGCCGATATTCTGAAATGTTTGTAAAAAAATAAAATAAAAAGGATGTAAGTGATGTAGACATGATCATGAAATTGTTAAAAAAGTTTGAGTATTGAATTGAATTGTGATTTTCACACCAGAAACTAACGTCAACGTCAATGTTATTTATAACGTAGACGTTAAATGAATACTGTAATCTTGGAGCAAACTTAGATCCTAAATTTCTATATCGATGATCGATGAAACTAATGAAAATGTTTATTTCCAAGGGAAAAAAATTTAATCCTATATCCTAAGCCTAAGGCTTGAGATGGTTTTAAATGATAGCTATAGCTGATGCTGATAGCAACAGCAAAAGACGTAACGAAACTTGAAGTTTGAAAAACGTTTACCTTTCCAAGTACAAGCTCTAGGATATAAGATTAAATTTTTCCCCTAGGAAATAAAAACTTTTCCATAGGATATGGAAGTTATAGTCATACGGAAATGTTTTACTTCTCGAGTAGTAAAACTTTTCCAATAATTTTCCTATCATATGGAAAAATCTTTTATTCCTAGGGAAAAAATTTAATCCTATTCCTATATCCTAGTCCTAGGACTTGAGATGGATTTAAATGATAGCTGATAAGAACAGCAAAAGACGTAGACGTAATAACAAAACTTAAAAACCTTTACCTTCCCAAGCCCTAGGATACAGATAATTTTGTCTCGTTCTAACTTTTAGGTTTCCCTTAAAATTTTCACTATTATATCTGACATTCTCGAAAATTTTTCCCTAGGAAATAAAAAACTTTTCCATAGGATAGGGAGGTTATACTAAGGGAAATGTTTTGTTTTACTTCTCGAGAAGAAAAAACTTTTCCCTAGGATAAAAACAGTTTAATCTATGATATTCCTCCTGACAGAATCTCACAACAACCAAAATATTAACAATCACCCAATTATCATAATCATACCTGAACTGTGGTCGGGTGCGGACCATGTTGTAGCGTTTCGTCCATCTGCCCGTTTGAGTGAGCCTTTCCTGCATCGAAAGCTGACTGAAGTCCGCATTGATGGGGTTGAGGCTGACTGTTGTAGCCGGTATCGTGCGACGTCTCCTCGGTTGACGTTGACGAGGTCGACGTCTTTGTCCTTCGACTCGTGGATTGGTCGCAAGTCCTCGACCAACGTTTTCACCTCGAGTATCGTTGTCCTTGGGTCCGGGCTCGGACTCGGACTTGACGTCTTGAGCCTCGTCTTGTTGAGGATCCATGTCACAAACCGGATGTGCTGTCGCTGGAGCTGAATTTGCGCCTCTCGGTTACTCTTCATAAGCCAAGAGAATAAACTCGATCAACTGTAAAAAGAAAAAACAAAAAATCAGAATAAGAGTCGCGATAACAAAAATGTATTCGTAATTGATTAGCTACTTTTACTTTAATAGTTTCAAGAACACAAACATAAAAAGAAACGATGTAAACTGCGGCTGTGAATTAGGATGTAGCTGTAGCATATCATTTTTTCAAAAAAGTAATAAATAGAAGCTGAATCTGAAGCTAATGTGTTAAAAGCTATCTTTAGTTTAATTGTTAATGTTAATACTAGAAGTAGAACTAAAACTAGAACTAAAAATTTAAATTATTCAGACCAGGAAAAAGTCAAATAGAAATTACAACTACAACCATAACATCAAATTTATGTTTTTTTCGAAAGTGAAAGTAATTGAAATCATTAAGAAAATGGGATGGAGATAATACATAAATGCAGTTCAAACACATAACTTTTAACTTTAACAAAATACACATAGCGAAACAGGTCTAGGATTAGGGTCTAAACCGATTCTTCCTTAACTCTCACCCTACACATACAAATGAGACAATAACAATAACAATTCAACTTTAACATTATCATACCCATACCATTTCATTTCTTCATAAAACTAAAACTAAAATGAAAAGTAAAGCTTTGCTTTTTGCAATCGAAATTATTTAGATATGTTAAAAGTCTTGGCTACAAAAAACGTTTCGGCTGAAACTTTTCTTCAGGAACTTAATTCTATTAAAGGAAAATTATTTGATCTTGATGTTAACATGATTTTTTGATCCGAGACAGCAAATATCTGTAACTGTATCCTAACCTAAACAGAATATTTTCTAAAGTAAAATTCATTTAACTTACAATATAATGTTAATAAAAAGACACAGACGCAGATACTGACAAATTTTAAAAGATTGAATAAAAAGAAAATGAAAAATTTTTACTTACAATAGCCGAAAACGAAGGCAAAAATGTTGAAGTTTATCCTTGTCTGGTCCGCGTGACGTTTCCTTGTAGTAGTGTTCCGTACCGAGATGATGGGAAATGGTGAATGATTGAAACCATAAATTTCAGCCTTTCACGTTAGTTAAAATAACGGAGTACTTTCAATAAAACGTGAGATTTATAAACCGGTAAGGACGTTCGAGAGTGAAACTGGGGATGTGATAATACCCTTCCAGTTTATTATTTGATTTTAATTTTTAGATTTAGAGTTCGAGAAACAAGAAAACAAAAATCATATTTGTATTTTACACTTGTATTTATTCTTTGATTTCGTATTTATATTTTTTTAAATTTATCGTTCATGATCAGCTCCCTCATTTGATAATCACACCCAGTAATCACAATTCTAGTCATTTTCAATTATTAACATTTACCTTGATTTTCATTGAACAATCTTAACAAAAACAAAGAATGTCAATGTCAATGTCAATGTCAATGATAATGATAATGTTTGTATTTATATTTATATTTATAGATATTATATTATAATCGTGATTTTGTTGTGATAAAATAAGATTAAGATTGACCAGGATTTGGATTTGGACTTGAACTTGAATTTGAACAATACCAAACACCCCTTTATCATTGTGTTTGGAGATAGGTATGCTTTGTTAATACTAGCACTAATCAGATTCTCTCTTGCTCTTGAATTAAAGACAAGAAAGATTTAGACTATGGATGTGATATAACCTTCATGTTCTCTAGATCAGAATACGAAAATTTAGTGAAAAATTTTTTCA
>JAIXOW010000265.1 GCA_027486615.1 Oxalobacteraceae bacterium
AAGTACTGCTCAAAACAGTCAAGGATCAAGTCGAAGTTGTCTCCGAGTTCTCCATCGCAAACCCGTCAGTCATCATTGTCATCCTCTGCCCACTGCCAAGGGGAGATCCGGAATGGATGGACACCAAAGTTCCGGAAGTCACGCAAAAACTCAAGGAGGAGTTCGGCAAGCTTGGTAATGACAAGATCACGTTTGCGCAACCGACGATGCTGGAACTCTCAGACATTGCCAAGGACAAGGTTCATCTCACACCTGCCGGAATGAAAAAGTACTTGGAATCCATCATTGGCAAGATCGACGCGGACACGGAGGAGGAGATGGAGCAAGATTCATCGGACTGGGCCAGTTCAACGCAAACTCCTGGTAAAATGAGTCTTCGTAGTAGTTCTAAGAGGGGAAGGGAGGAGTATAAGGAATCCGAAGATCCTCTGAAGACCATCAAGAGGCCCAGGGCAACAGGAAAGACTGAGCTTTCGAGGATCTTCGATGAGATCAGGGAATTAAGCAAGAAAATGCAGAAATCTAACGAAAACATTGAGGCTTATGGCAAGAAAATTGAAGACAATGTAACATCTATCTCCGTCAACAAAAAGTCTATCTCCGATCTAGGCAAGAAGGTCGACAAGCAAGAGAAGAGGCAAGACAAGACGGACACCGCCATCGCACAGCTTGAAGAAAGGGCCGATGAGGCCATCAACGAGAACCTCAAGGACGTCATCATCGTTCGCAGGCTCAAGCACAAAGACCCGATTCCAAAAACTAAGGCCGAAATCAACGCAATGCTCAAAACCATTGCTGACAAGATGGTTGTGGACATGGGAGGGGCAGCGGACTCCATCAAGTTCGTGGCTATGGCATATGGCGAAATTGACCAGGCAAAACAAGCAAGACGTCAAGGAACAGTTCCGGCCTTCATCATCGGCTTCAAACAGAAGCAAGACGCGATTAGCTTCAAGGAGGCTGGCTCAAAGAAAGCGAAGATCGACGGCGGCGACTATCACAAGGTCGTCTTTGCCTACCGCCATTGCCTTGGCTCCAGGATCCGCACCATGATCCTATGGAAGATAGTCAACAAGCTGAAAGAAGAGGGCAAGGAAACCTGGGTTAACGTCAACATGTCCAGGCCAAAATTGCAAATCAAGAATGGAGACAAGTACCCATTGGAGTTCGACTACGTTCAGGCCATTACAAAGTTCAAGGGCAAGCTCATCGATCCAGACCTCAAGGAGGCCAACGATATTGCCCGACGTCACTACAAAGGTCGCTGTCAGCAGGTCTTCCTCGTACTCAAGGATTAAAATTGTAAGAATGCCAACCGCTAGTCTTAAAGAATATCCTTATGTACTACTTGCCCATAAAACCTTTGAAATTAAAAGAATATGTACCTAAATACTTTATTACCTCATTAACGTGCCTTAAAACAACTTAAAATTGTGATCGTTCCCCTTTTTCTATTCTGTGATTAAAGAGCATTTAAGAATACCAAATAACTTTCCCTTCCTTGTAAAACAATTTAAACATACATTTGCAAATTACCCACAAAGCAAGCAAAACATCGCAAGCCATCAGTAATAAAACTTAAAAAGTACGTTAGTATTTGGTGCTATTAAACAGTTGCTTCAAGCAAGCTATTTAATGTGATTAACAGCGCAGATTTTTCTGTAATTAATAAAAGCTGTATCAATAACGCGACTTCTGTAAGACAGCACCAAATTACAGTTACAAGTACAATACTCTAAATCTTAAAACCAACACTCAAAATTTAAGTCAGGAAAATCTTTCATTCAGAATTGTGAACCAATACTTTTATCATTTATAAAACGTGTAATTTTAAAACTTAAACTGTATCAGAATATACTTGTTTTCGAGAATATATTGTCGTTCTGCTTATTCAAACATAAACATTAGAGATAAAAAAGGGATTGGGGGGTGGGAATTGGGTCTTAACTAATTAGGATATTATCGTCTTGACCATACCAATTCGTATAAGCCTAAGCAGCTATAAATAACTATTAAAGGAATATCGAGTTAACATGGTGGTCTGATGATTACCATTTAACACGGGGTGTAGTTTAAAAGTTAGTAAACAGGTACGCTTGACATAAACGGGTGTAACTTGAGCTAGAAAGCAAGTACTTAGCAAGTACTTTTAAAGTGCAATGTAATAAAACTAAGTTACGCATGCTCTGGTGCGCTTGGTATACTCAAGTACACTTAAAACTTAACAAAGTCCAGCGAACATCTGTAGATGATTGCTTAGCAAGTACTTTTAAAGTGCAATGTAATAAAACTAAGTTACGCATGCTCTGGTACGCTTGGTATACTCAAGTGCACTTAAAACTTAACAAAAGTCCAGCAAGCATCTGAAGATGATTGCTGTAAACTTAACAAAATTGTCGGTATGGTACAGGAGGGCAAGGCTTAACGACAAATACTAATGAGTTCTTAACGGAATTCATTGGACGTTAATTGGATATTAGAGAAATATTAAAGGCTTAAGGTAGGTTAAATAGGGGTAATAACGGTATGCTGTTTCAATACATAAAGGGTCCAGGATACTAGACATTATCTTAAAAGGCAGGGTGAGCACGGGTTAATAACCAATAAAATACGCAGTTACACAGTTAAAAAACGTTTATTTCTTCATTCATGATAAAATTATTCAAAATGGCATGCAATTAGGGGATAAAACTACTTTAATAAAGGATCAATTACGCATATTCAAAAAAGATTAATACTATAGGTAGTTTAAGCGTAATCTGAGGTAGTTTAAACGTAATCTTATTTGAAACTCAAACAGGGATTTAAATCAACATCTGCAATTGAAAAATTTCCCCTTACATTCAAACGTTACATCTTAAACAGAAAGATTGTCAATTATTAAATTTCCATAAAATATAATTGAAACTACGATAGAGGTTAAACATGCAATGCCTTACATCAAATGCTGATCATTAAATCAGTCCTGCAAAGAGATGACTGTCTCAGTGAGAACAAAGTCATCGTCAACCTCAACAAGACTAATCAGGTTGACCCCGTGCTCGCGAATACTGTCAACTCGTTTAAGCTGATCACAAGCAGGGAGTTGAGCAAGTGCTCCGGCCAGCTTGACGATGCTGTCCTTTCGTGGGGGTCTTGCACCAGTCTCGTAGGACAAGCGAAGGCTTCCGGGCTTTGTCAAATAGAGGTCGGAGTAGGCCTCTTCCAAAGCCGATACGAGAGGGGGAGGAACGGGAGTGTGGTGTTGTGCAGGGAGTGAGTTGTCAAGGCGCATGCGCTTCGGTTGAGACACCTGGAGATCATCAGCGAACGCAGTCACGCTAGGCCCTTCCTGATCAGGATGTTGCTCGCGATACTTATACCTGTATCAAAAAACAACATGTATTAATAATAGTGAAAAGTTTATGTATCATGTGATACATACGATCAAGCTAAGATAGCACTGGTGCTGTTATGACTCTATACGGTATGGAGTTAGACATGGTTACTAGTGTAATCAAACATTTTGATCTCCGGGTTAAAAATCGACAACAAACAATAATCATACAATCTTTTTCGTCAAAGTATCAAACTAACCTAGCAAGCTCCATTCGCACAAACGGAATTGTGTCCTCGGAACCCGGATTCTGGTGCTTCTCCAATCTGTCGACGAGGTCCTTGACCTGCGCGGGGTCCTCGACGGTGGAGGCCCGGAACTGGGGGCGATTCTGACCAACAAACCTTAAATAAATTAGATAGATTTGTAATTGGGGCACGACAATGATCGAATTGTTTTATATTTGCACGGCTAGCGAGTTAAAAAAGTAGATTTCAGGTCTGGACATCTATATTGCATTTACTAAAAATGAAGTTAAAATCATACCTCTGGATATCCTTGGGGTCGGTGTTAGCAACGGCCAGGTTCGCGCTCAATCTGGACAAGCTCAAGGGATTGAAAGTCCGGGATCCATTCTGGTTGTGCCTCAAATCATACTTAGCATAGCTAGGAAGATGGTACATCTTGACGTTGTTGCCCATCTTCAACAACTCGTTCAGGCTAGGGGTTGGCTTACTGGGATCCATGTTAACTGAATAATTAGGCTCACTTGGCGATTAAAATGGGTTCAAAAGTAGGGTAGTTTCAATTTTTAATAAACAATACGATTAAAACAGGTCAATCTGAAATTCCACTTTGAATACCGGTTAATAAATACGGGACAAATTTAACAAAACAAACAAAAGTTTAAGCATAACTTTATGCGAAACTTATCCAAAATTTAAATGTATCAAAACAATGAAAGACACTAATAAAAACACATTATCCTAATCCCTTTCTTCTCACATCTCTTTCATGCTCGATGATGACAAATTGGACCCGTGGATCAACTAAATACGCAAATCGCAGCTTTATCAAACTGGTCCAACAACACCTACGCATATGTACTCACTGCACGCAATTTATCAGGAATCACGAAACCTCGATGTGAAATAACTCCCAGGGATTATTGAAACAACGAAATAAAATTGATCATTAATATAAATTGTAGGATAGTATTAGGGTTAGTTCAATCTCTGTAACTTGGAATGGCAATATACCACAGAAATAAATGAAACGGTAAATTCGGATTGAGCCATTCTGAGAATATCAATGTAGTACTTACGATTAACCATTACTATTAAGTAAGTAAAATGATTGCCGATTCAAAAAAGGCAAAAGGCTAACAAAGAGATAAAAGAACCAAAAGTGGCATAGAGGTTTTTTCTCCGGGTACTTTGTACCACCTTGATAAGGAACTCAAATTACCCGTTTTTCACCTCTAGGCATCTCGAGGCCTTTTTTGTGT
>JAIXOW010000349.1 GCA_027486615.1 Oxalobacteraceae bacterium
AGCAAACAACAAGGCAATGCGTGGCGAGTCTTCGGCAGCCTTAAGTACCACGGTATTGCCGCATATTAGGGCAGGAAAGGTTTTCCAGGCAATGTTGGCAATAGGCGTATTGGCCGGGACTATCAATCCGGCAACGCCGCGCGGCTGTCGCACGGTATGACTGTACTTTCCGGGCGTGCCGGAGGTTAGGGACTTACCATGCAGTCTCATACCCTCGCCAGACCAATATTCCGCCTGCAAGATGGCACCGCTGGTTTCACCCTCGGCATCCTGGAGTGGCTTGCCTGTTTCGACGGCAATGCATTCCGCTATTTCGGCGGATCGACTTTTCATGACTGCGACGATATTTGCAAGTATCTGACCTCGCCTGACAGGAGTAAGTTCTGCCCAGGCTGGGAAGGCATCGACCGCAGAGGAAACTGCAGTTGCCGTATCTGTGGCTGAAGAGTCTGACACCCGGCAAAGCAATTTGCCGTTGTGCGGATTGAATTTATCAATACCTGAACCAGTTCCCGGCAGCGCTTCACGACCATTGATCCAGTTCGAGATTAATGGAATATTTTGTGTCATAGTTAAATCACCGTCCAACCACCGTCAATCACAAGGTTAGCCCCTGTCATATACTGCGAGGCGGTACTGGCGAGGAAGAGCACCGAGCCGTTATATTCATTCTTATTTGCCATGCGACCCATCGGAATACGGGCACAGTAGGCATCCAAGAAAGCCTGTTCCTGATTGTTGAACACACCCGCAATTGTGAGGGAATTTACTCGGACATTTTTCTTGGCCCAGTAAACGGCCAGATAGCGAGTCAGGTTCAGGATGCCTGATTTGGAAGCCGAATAGGCCACTGGCTTGTAGAAAACCTCGCCACGCTGGCGACGATATTCATACAGGTTTTGATCAGGCGAAACCACACCGTAAATCGAGGACACGTTGATGATCGAACCCCTCCCTGCCTTAGCCATGGCGGCGCCAAACACTTGGCAGCAAAGAAAAACACCCTTAAGATTAATGTCAATGACCTTATCCCACGAGTGCTCCGGATAGTCTTCAAACGGGCCGTTTTCTTCGGGAGGAGCCGAGGGTGGAGAGTCGATAGCGGCATTGTTGATCAGAACAGTCGGTGTGCCGAATTTCGAAACAACTTGCTCAAAGGCACCTTGCAGGGAGAACTTGTCGGTTACGTCAGAGTTAGAAAATAAGAAGCTATCAGGATATTTAAGACAGAGCAAATCGACACCGGATGATGACCGCACATCCAAACCAACGACTTTAGCTCCACGCGCTAGGAAGGCGCGTGCATATTCGAGCCCCAGCTGGCCGCAGACCCCGGTCACCAGAACGATTTCACTGCTAACATCAAATAAGATATCTTTAATCATTATTTATTTACAAATTTTGACCAATATTCTTGGCAAAATAGATCCAGTCACAGACCTCCCTAACCGCCCCCTGCCCACCCAGCTTTTGGGTTCTAACCAAGACATGAGGAAAGACCTCAGGATAAGCATCTGCCACGGCGACTGGAAAGCCTATCGCTCGAAAGGCAGGGATATCGTTGATGTCATTACCCACAAACATAGTATGAGCGGGCTCTATGCACAGTTCGCGACAGGTCTCTAAGATGGCAACCGCCTTGTCCTCGATTCCCTGCCTGCAAGGGAGATTGAGCTTGTTGGCCCTCGCAGCTACTACAGGATTGGCCTCGGTCGAAATAATATACAGATTTACGCCGAGGCTTTTCAGCCTTGAAATTCCTAAACCATCACTGCGCCAGCAACGCACCGACTCAACACCGTCCTGAGAAACATAGACAGTATTATCAGTAAATACGCCATCAAAGTCGAATACAATCAAGCGTATTGAAGAAAGCATTTCTTGGCTGATTTTACTCATGGGTTTCAGCCTTGGATATCTGCGTAATGAATGGGTTCACCTTTCTCAATATTTCGCTTGACCGTTCTGCCAATTACTTGATTCGAGTCTCGAACCGGAATGTACTGGGCATTAAAAATGCGACCGGAGAGATTGGATAGCGTTAACTTCTCGCCCGCGCGAATTTCTTCATAAGCTACCAATGATTTTCCCAGCTTTTTGAATACCTGCTCATTACCTAACTCGTCTTCCGGCTTGGGTGGCATCATGTGCCGTACGCGCTTGATATCTCGTACAAATTTTCGAAAACCTTCTGGCTCCAGCGCAAAACTATGGTCAGTACCCTTCCAGGCACGGTTAAGCGTGACATGCTTTTCAAATACGCGCGCACCCTTGAGGTAGGCCACTGGCCCAGATAGCGTACCGTTGAAGTGGTCCGAGGAACCAATCGTGCATCTAGGAAATTCCTTGATAAGCACTTCAATGTTATCCAAGCCGAGACGGCTGTATTCACAAGGGTATTCGGAAACGCAGTGCAGGATGGCTACTTCATCGTGATGATTGAGCAGCACCTCGACGCTAGATCGAATCTGGTCAATTTTGCCACCGCCTATGCTCATGACAACGGGCTTGCCCAGACTAGCAATACGATGAATGAAGGGTAGATTGCCCAAGTCGAATGAGGCAACCTTCAGGATATCGACATCGATCTGCTGCAGAAGTTCGAGGCTAGGTTCGTCGAAAGGCGTTGACATAAACTTGACGCCATATTTTATGCAATCTTTTTTCAGTATGGGAAGCCATTCCTGCCTTAGCTCGAGTTTCTCCCGGTGAGCGCCGTAGGTTTCCGCAAAAGCGTTCTCACTATGATAAGGCGCCTTATAGGCATCATCGGAAAATAGGTATCGGTTGTCTCGAGTCTGGAATTTAACTGCATCCGCACCCTCCAAGGCAAAGATACGAATAAATTCCCTGGCGGTATCTAAATTACCTTGATGATTTTGGCCAACCTCTGCAATGATAAATGGTTCTTCGGCGTTATTATTTCTGTTGAACATCAAACAGACTCCTTGAAAAAATCGGACTTACTATTTCTTTCCGCACATATAATCAAAACGTAGTAACCCTCCCCGCCCAGCGGGTTGTAGGTATACTGGTTTTCGGTACCCGTCAGACACAGAAACTGATTGGGGAATCCTGCCCGAGAAAGCGGACAAATGCGGGCCCCACAGCCACTAAAAATACAGGCTTAGCCTTGATCACACAAACCACAGTGACTGTTTCCAGATTTCCGCCTTCAATTCGTTAATCTCCCTTTGCAGGACCTCAACTCCGCTACTTTCCGCTTCAAAAACTTCGCAGTCAGCTAGAATTTCTCTGCCACTCCTCGTGGAGTCAGCAAATAGACTTAACGCAGTTTGTTCTTAATCTACCTGTACTTTTGCATCTTGACCAAACCCTTTTCAACAAGGGCCTGGAAACAAAAATTGATCATGCCAACCCCCATACCTGTATCCTTGGCCAGGGCTGGCTGACCAACCAGGGATAACTGATGCAACCGAAGCATGACTTTGAACTGGATTTCCTATTGAAAACTAGCCAATTTCTGAATTAGGGGTACGAGTCTTAAGTTGATATTTTGACGCTACCGCAGAGCCGTTTCAAGATCAACGAGCGCGGACAGCGGGTTTAAGTGGAGGTTCCGGAGAAATAAAGAGCAGCAAATGATGCTGCATCAAGTTCTACGTCTTGTTGAAATTATGCCAAACCATAATGTCTTTAGGAAGGTTTTTTGACAATGAGATTACATAACTTGATTTTTAGTAACACTCTTAAAGATAATAATTTATTAATTCGCCTTAGAAAGTAGTAATCCGTATGCTTAGAAGTCAACGTCTTAAAACCGAACAAATCGTGACGCTATAAAGCCAAATCCATGTCCTAAACGTTAACTGAAAAATCCTAGCCCAAGCTTGTAAAGAAATCGGAACTACCGAACAAAGTTATTATGGATGGCGCAAGAAATATAGCAGCATGTAAGTCGATAAAGATGAGCGTTTTAAAGAGATCAAGCAACAGAACGTCTGCTTAAAGAAACTTATAGCGATTTATCTCTACTAGAAATAATCCTCAAAGACGTCATCAAAGGTACTTCTAAAGCCAGCTAGTCGTAAGACAGCAGATCAATAATATACCAATCGCCAGATAAATAATGCTGAAACTGTCAATATTGAAATTAAATCGTCACTTTACTTTTATTTGTACCACCTGCAAATACGGCCGCTGTCAAAATCATTATCGGTACACCAAAGCGCCAATCCCGCAGTATTGTGTTTGTAAGTCCGCCAATAATTGTTACAGTCGTTAATGTGATTAAAATTTGTCCCTGAAGATTGTGGAAATTTCTTCCTGATCTGATCAAAGAAAACCAAATCCACCATAATGCCAAGAGACCTGGAATACCGAGCTCTGCCCAATACAGCAGGTAATCATTATGAGGAGCACTCATTTCAGCGGTAATGAGACCTCTTGCCCTGTCTGGGTACTGAGCTCTCCACGCACCGACGCCGTGACCGGTGATAGGCTTTTCGGAAATCATTTCACCTGTGTGCACAAAAAACTCTAATCTAGCAGCCTCCATGCTTGGAGTACCACCTTTTGAAAATACAATTAAGTCATTAACTAAGCGAGTTGTCCTATCTTTAAATAGCGTGCTTGATTGCCAAGAGACTGCAAGTAAAATAGCTAAGATGATTGAGAGAATAAAACTACTACGCCTAAACTTAAAGTTCATGGCTATTACCAAAAGCGATAGTGATATCAGTGCTACGTGACCAGATCTCGTCTTAGCAAAAAAGAGAACTGCTATTGAAATATAAATATAAATTAGACCGTAGATTATTTTATTATTTTTATTATTCTCGTGTAATGAATAAAGCAAACTTATGGCCGCTGCAATACCAAGAAATATACCTAACGAAACAGACTTATTTCCCTCATAACTAATGTAATTCCTAAAAATTGTCCAATTAGGAAATGCGAAAATGCGTGTTAGAAAAAAAATGCTAGTTCCGTAAACAGCACCCACCAGAAATACATCTATTGATTTCTTCTGCCAGCCTCCCCCACCTACAGAAATTAACATGAGCAAGACAAAATATATTTGGTAGTGAAGTAAGTGCTCAAATGGATGGTATCCGGAATCAGAAATAAATAACGAACTAAATAGACTTAAAATTAATAATGCTAATGCAGGAAAAAACAAGGGGCTATTTCTCACATTAGTTAATTTTAATGCGTACTCTCCGGATAAAAGCAAAGCCAAAATAAAAAAGCCAAGCACAGCGTACATAACCCCAATAGGAAAAAAGAGTGTAATTGGAAGCACAACTAAAATGTTGCTTGGCAATTCTTTTAAGCCGAAATTTCTATTGAATAATTGAATCATTATTTTTTATAATTTGCTTTGAAAATTATTTAAGAAGTTATTTTTGATTACCAGCTTCAGACATAACACTATCGATTACATTACACATTTCATCCATTTCAGCAGTGGTTAGAGTTGGATGTATTAAGAACATTAATGTCGTCTCACCTAATTTCTCAGCATTAGGCAGCCTCTCTCGTGGGATACAGCCCAAAGTCTCGAATGCCTTTTCTCTATAAATTTCACTGCATGATCCCTGAAAACACGGGACACCTCTTGAGTTGATCTCTTCCATGATGCGGTCCCTTGACCACCCTGTTACCAATTCATTAGGTTCTATATAAATGTAGGCCTTGTAATAGCCATGGACAATTTCTTCAGATAATTTTGGTAGCTTGCAAATTGAATGTCGCTCGCAAACATCACGTATTTTCTTCTCGTTCTCTGCACGCTTTTTATGCCAGTCATTCATTCTACGCAGCTGTATACGACCAATTACAGCTTGGATTTCTATCATTCGCCAATTCGTGCCTATACTCTCGTGCAGCCATCGAAATCCATTTGGATGTTCTCTATTGTAGACAGCGTCATAACTCTTACCGTGGTCTTTGTATTCCCACATGCGTCTCCACAAGCTCTCATCGTTAGTAGTAACAATGCCACCCTCACCACCAGTGGTCATGATTTTGTCCTGACAAAAGGACCAAGCACCAATATGACCAATTGATCCAACGCTCTTTCCCTTGTATTTAGCACCATGAGCCTGGGCGCAATCTTCAATGACGTAAATATTATGAAGTCTTGCGAGATCCATGATCGGATCCATATCACAAGGAAATCCAGCTAAGTGAACACAAATAATTGCCTTAGTTTTAGAACTAATTTTAGGAGCGATGGTGTCAGCAGAGATATTTCCGCTATTCAAATCAACATCAGCAAATACTGGAGTAGCACCAACGTTCAATACACAAGAGACTGATGCAATAAAAGATCTTGGGGTAACAATTACCTCGTCACCAGAGCTAACGCCAAGCGCGATTAATGCTAAATCTAATGCTACTGTTCCATTTGTAAGCGATATTGCATAGTTAGAATTTGACCACTCTGCAAATTCTTTTTCAAAGAGTCGACACTCTTGTCCTGTCCAGTAATTTACTTTATTGGACAAGATTACTGCCGAGACGGCATCTGCTTCTTCTTGAGTAAAACTCGGCCATGGTGAAAATTTTGTATTAAGCATTATTAGATCATGGTCCTTGCTGGATTACCTATAACAGTAGCATTGTCGGGTATATCAGAAACTACTACTGCACCCGCACCAACCATGACATTTTTACCAATACGCACTCCCTGCTTAACAGCAGATCCCACACCAATCCAACTTGCATCACCAATCGTCACACCGCCAGAAATATGAGCTCCGGGAGCAACGTGAACTGAATTACCTAAAATACAGTCATGATCAACTGTTGCACCTACGTTGATTATGCAGGCATTGCCAATTAGAGCGTCTGTATTTACTACAGATCCAGCTAAGATAACCGTTCCATCCCCAATTTTGGAATATTGGCTCACTGTCGAAATAGGATGATTAAGAGTGATAACTGGAGCAGTTGAATTTTTAATCTTTAAAAATTCATTCCATCTATCTTCGCAATTACCAATAGCTATCAAAACTCCATCAAATTCGTTAGATTTCTCTATAAATGCCGATGTATCACCAAGCATTGGCCATCTCGAATCACTTAATTTATCCATCCAAGCAACATCAAAAAAAGAAATAGAATCCCAGCCCAATAAACCTGCTAAATCAGCCACAACTTTTCCATGACCACCAGCACCAATAATGGCAAGCTTTTTCATTAATTTCCTGTAAATTTAGTCATCGTAGCCAAGCCGTCGGCACTAATACCCTCACGCATGAATATTTTTTTGACTGTGAGAAATAGTATTTTTATATCCAGAAAAAAAGAATGATTATCCACATACCAAAGGTCGAGTTTGAATTTCTCATCCCAACTTAATGAATTTCTTCCATTAATTTGTGCCCAACCAGTAATGCCTGGCAAAACATCATGACGTCTCGCCTGCTCGACTGAATACAGCATCAAATATTCCATAAGCAAAGGTCTGGGGCCGACTAAACTCATTTCACCTTTTAAAACATTCCATAACTCTGGCAACTCATCCAAACTAGTGCTTCTTAAAAATTTCCCAAAATTCGTTAATCGAAATTCATCATGTAAAAGCAGGCCATCATCACCAACAACATTTTTCATCGTTCTAAATTTATACATGATGAAGGGCTTACCATTTAGACCTGGTCGTAACTGACTAAAAATTATTGGACTACCTAAATTTAACCATATAAAAACATACAAGAAAATTAAGAATGGAATACAAACGATAAGTAAAGCTACAGCAAAAAAAATATCAAAAATACGCTTCATTGTTTAATAATTTAAATTAATGAATAAACGACATTTCAAATAAAAATATACAAACTAATTCAAAAAGTGTCGAAAATAATCTAACTGGGCATCGATTATCTTCTCAGAAGCAAATAATTCATTTGCCCTATTTTTCGCATCAATTCCCATTCGCTTTCTCAATTCATGATCCGTCGAAAACTTAAATAATAAATCCGAAATCTCAGAAATATTATGAGGACTATGAAGTAATCCAGTCACTCCATCTATAACCGCGTCTGATAAACCATATATATTTGATGCAACTGCAGGCAATGCACAAGCTGCAGCCTCTATTATTACGGTTCCAAATCCTTCACGATAGCTTGGCAAGCAAATAAAATCTGCTGCCGCCATGAATTTCTCTGGAACATTAGTCGCATCCAAAATAAATAAATTTGGATTTGATGGACAGATATCTAATATTTTCTCCCTGATACCTTCCTCATCTGGACCAATAAATAAAAGTTTTAAATTAATGAGGCTGTTAGATATATTAGAGAATGCTCTAACAAGATCTAATACACCCTTATCAATTGTTAGCCTTCCAATAAAAATCCCTAAAATATCATTTTCTCTTAAATCAAACTGGTCACGTATTTCTTGTCTTACTAATTTATCTTCACGGAATCGAAGAATATCAACACCAGATATTGATCCGGGGCCAATAACTTTAATTTTTTTTGAAGAAACAATTTTCTCCTCCACTAAGAAAAGTCGCTGGGAGAAACTATCAGCTAATACGTGAGTACAACAACCTGCTATCAATCGATCAATTATTTTATAAAAAAGCCGGGCAATATTTTTTTTTGTAACCCAAATTTGCCCAGTAAACATGTGAATTCTAAAATTTATACCACAAAGGAATGCAGCCATTTGTGAAAGCAATCCTGCCTTTGGAGTAATTGAAAATATTAAATCAAATCTCTCAGTTTTTATTATTGAAAAAATATTTAAAAAAGACTTTAAATCACCAAACAAATTTACCTTTCGAAACATGGCGATCGGCATAAAAGAAAGATTTGACGGTAATTTAAATTTTAGATTTGGATCATCATCAGAACAAATAAGAGTTACCTGGCATTCAGAAGTGAGTTTTTCTAGTAAATTTATTAAAAAAGCATTTACTGACATCGCAGTAGTTGAAACAATTAAAATTTTCTTATTTTTCAAAAAACACCTTCTCAACGCATATTTGACCAATATCTAACTAATTTCTTAATACCATCGCTTGGACTAACTAGGTGTTTAAACCCAAGATCATTCTCAATTTTCTTATTTGAAAATATAACTTTTGAAGTTAATGCATTTATTCTTGAAGAAGTTAGTGGGAAATCGGGAATAAATTCTAAGAGATTTACTAAAATTCGAATAAACAGCAAAGGAAGTCTCAAGGACGGATTTCTAACACCAAGTACTTTAGATACTTCAAAAATTAAACTATCAAATGTCTGATAGTCAGATACGTTATAAATTTTTCCATTAGCATTAACATTAGTCGCACAAAGCCCTAATGCATTCACAACATCATCAACATGTATATAATTTGCTGATGCTTGATCAAACCCAAGATGAAAATAAATACCTTTTTTTACAGCCGAGAATAACTGAAAAAGTGACTTATTAGTCATACTCTCACCATAAACATTAGATGGCCGCAGTATCACCAATTCAAAAAATCCTGCTTTATTCGCAGTAATTAATAATTCTTCAGCTACAGACTTACTTTGCTCATACAAACCAATAGGATTTTTAAGATAAGTCTCGTCAACTAGTCCAGCTCTAACATTTCCATATACACCACAGCTGGAAAGCTGAACCCAACGGGTAATTTTATTACGTGATGCAGAAATTAGTTTTTGAGTTGATGAAACATTTACTTTCCAAATTTTATTTGAATCACTAATTTCTGCAGCGCAGTGATACAGTATATCGATACCATCTAAAAAATTTGCAAACGAAATTGAATCATCAAGTAAATCGAAGCTAAATAATTTTAGATTTACATGTTGATAATCTATCGTCAATTTTCGAGACAGCAAGTGAACAAAATCACCTTGCTGCAAATGGTATTGAACTAATTTTTCCCCAATAAATCCAGTTCCACCTGTTATAGCAATACGCATTTGAAATATTACTGTGCAAACAATTTAATAGAATAGTTCTTTTTTTGTTCTTAACCAACCAACAAATGAATTTGGAAGTATTTTTTTTAAATAAAGTATAAAACTAGAGATAATAAAATCAAACTCTGAAAATACTTTATTTAAACCCATCTTATTAGCAATAATTTTTTTCTCTAATAATATTTTAATTGCATTCGATCGACCACCTAATCGAAATTCCGCTAAAACAGCATGAATCTCACCCCCTA
>JAIXOW010000087.1 GCA_027486615.1 Oxalobacteraceae bacterium
ATGGCTGTGTAAATGCACAATTTTTGTAGAATTGCACTAAATATTTCTCTTCGAGTTTTTGATTCCAGGATTTCTAACCTGAGGTTTCGGACTCCCGGAACTAAAAAAACTTATAGCGATTGAAGAGGGGTATTTATGTAGAGAATTTTTGTTGAAAGTAAAAGTAAAATAAATGAATGAATGTGACAGGAAGTAAATCCAATTAAGGTAGGAAGTGAGAAAACAAGAAAAGGAGTATGGGGCAAATTCGATATCTAAAATGAGACTGTGTACCTGGGTAGGGTCTTGTTTTACTAATATCTGATATGCAACTTACTCACCAAAAATAAATAGTATTAAGGTTAATAAAAATACATGCACCCCCCTGACCCGGACGGAGAAAGGACACCTGGACCCTGATGGTGACTCTGGGCCTGAAAAACAGGCAACTGCACCCTGTGATACTGCGAATGTCAAAAGCCAAGGCCGATAAAACATGGACAGTCTTTAGTTTTAAGAGGTGATCGCAAGATGCCAACAAGTCTACAAAAGTCATAAACATTGCAACAACTCAAACTGGAAGTGGAGAGAACAAATGAACATTTTTACAAATGTATTTGGTTCTGATGAATTGAACCTGGCCAGTCTGAAAGTGCATGACTCAAATAGAAAACAGAAAAATGAAGAAAAAGAAAATAAAAAACAGAAAACCATTTTGTACCTGTAAATAGAAATAGAAAACTGATTTTAATACCTGATTAACATAAAGCACCTATGCAACTATACCTGCATACCTGTGTGTATGAGTGAGAGAACAAACTAATTTTTGACCATTCCAAGATATTTCATTAGAGAGTGAACACAGATATTTCACCTCTGAGTAAACAACACATATTTCACCCTTGTGTAAAACACCATCTAGCAACTCATTTTTTTGTTAAAAGTAAATACAAAACCCACCCCATTGATAACAGAAAATACTTAGAGAATTTCTGAGTAAATTATTGAGATACATTTGAACAGTAAAGACTGAAGTAAATTTGTAATTCCATTTTTGAACGAACTTACCTGTAAAAGATAAAAAGAACATTGTAAATTGCACTGAAATTAACAAATTGAAATATTTTGAGAATCAAACCATCGAACATTGAAATTGTAAATAATAAAAAGAAAGTGAAAAATTGTAAAAAGTGTTAATCATTTAAAGTGTAGTCTAAAAGATAAGAGACAGTGTGAAAAGAGATTGGTGATATTTAATTGCTTTCGAGATAGACAAATAGAAGGTTATTACCATCATCAATAGAATCAATTAAAAATCTGAATTCGATAAAAAGGGTTAACGGTGCGTAAGACTTTCATTGGTCCGACCCCCTCCCCCCTTCGCAAATAAAACAAACATTTGAACGAATAGATTTTGAAGTACAGTAGCAACTAAATTAAAACAAATTCCGTAATTAATATATGACAACCAATTCCCTTATTTAAATTGAAGACTTGATTTCGGGTTCCTCCTGAGGGGAGGGGTCAACATTCGTGTTTGCCCTTTTATACAGTCCGCCTGAAGTCAGGGTCGTAAATCTGGGGTCCCCCGGGGGTTAGAGCAGACAATCGCTTCGCCCTTTTGAGACCTTTGATTGGGGAGTCGCTGTGCATAAAGAGTGGTCCTTCGATTGTGTTTCGAGCCGTTTGGGCAAAAATTAGATAGATAATTTTTGTCTACCCTGATTTGAGCCCTAAAAACCGACTAGGGATTTACCAAAAATTCCAGAAAAACTCTGAAAAATTCCAAAAAGCCAACAGAGCTATCGAAGCAAAGAAACAAAAACAAAACAAAAAACTGAAACTAATTGATTCTAAGATCGAAAAATACGATCAAAATTTGTTAATTGAGAAAGCAAAAAATTGAGCCATCTCTGTTTTCGGTTCGACAAACGAGTCCGAGAAATTAAAAGTGAACAAGAAGAATAAAACCTGAAAAGTCAGGTTTTGACCCTAAAAATTCAGGGTCGAAGAATTCGGGTGACGAGATACCGTGCAACCTGTTCCGTTCGGACCAAGTCAGATTCAAGTGCACTTCTGACCAAGGTAGGCCTGACATTTGTTCAGATTTCAACTATATGTCTTTGAGTCATTGCCGCGGTTGTAAAATTGTGCTAAAAGAAGGAAAATTAAGGTCAGATTTCGGAAAGGGATATTTTGCAAAAACAGGTTAAATCTTGAAACCAAAATTGTTACTTTTCTCTCTCAAATAAGAAAATTATTGAGATCAAAACTCGATTTGTCTTACGATCGCTGATTGTTTTTGGAAGTTCACTTGATTGTTGACTTTCTACAAAATTGAAACTGAAACTGAAACCAAAATAGAGGAAATCTAGAAACGAAAAATTTATAAGAGTGTAAGGTAGAAACACCCACCCACAAAACTCTTTGAAATTAATTGTAACTGAATAAGAACATCTAAATAAAACAGTCATCAGCAGCAATGGATCCTAACGCTGATCTGATTCAACTTGACCAACTCAAACAAGAACGGTACCAATGGGGGTTCTTCCCACCCAAAGAAGATGGTGTGCACAGTCAAGCAGTGCCAATCCCACCCCCCACCAAAGCAACAAAACAGATGAGAATCATCAAGGATTTCACAGACGGAATCCAGCAGTTTTTGATGCAAAACTTTGACAAAACAGTCTCAGTGATTGCAAG
>JAIXOW010000310.1 GCA_027486615.1 Oxalobacteraceae bacterium
CACATGGAACATAGGCACCACAGGTAAAACAACATCACGCGCTGAAACATTTAATGCATCTGGCAAAGCCGATGCATAGGAATGCAACATGGTTGAGCGATGTGAATACAAAGCGCCTTTAGGATTGCCTGTCGTACCCGAGGTATAACAAAGACTCGATGCTGAGTTTTCATCAAACAAAGGCCAATCATATTCATCTGAACTCTTATCGATAAGATCTTCGTAGCAAAGCAAATTTGAAATTTTTGTTTCAGCCGGCATGCGATCGCGGGCACAAAACATGATGAAGCCTTTAATCGTGTTGCAATGTGCAGCAACGGCTTCAATCACTGGTAAGAAGGTCATATCAAAAAATAGATACTGATCTTCTGCGTGATTTGCGATGTAAGCGATTTGTTCAGGATGTAAACGCGGATTAATCGTATGCAAAACTGCGCCAGAACCTGAGACTGCGTAATACGCCTCTAAATGACGATAACCATTCCAAGCAAGCGTAGCAACACGTTCGCCCATTTTTACGCCAAGATTTTTTAAAGCATTGGCGAGTTGTCGTGAACGACGATGACAATCACGGTAGGTATAACGATGGATATCACCTTCTACACGGCGTGAAACAATTTCTGTATGCGGATAATAGCGATCCGCATGTTTAATCAAGTTGGAAATGAGCAAAGGTTGGCTCATCATATGGCCCATTAACGGACTCATAGGGTACTGCTGCATACTGTCTCCTGTTTCTTCTATTGCAATTTTTTGAGCGATTTTGCGTTGCAGCAGCAAGCTAAGTCAATGATTTTCAATCTTGCGCTGCAACAAGCTTCAATTTTGCGACATTGTGTAAATCGTTTTGATGGGATTAGCCATCAACCTACGCAACATAGGTTCGAAAAATGAAAGCGGCAGTGTGTCATAGTTTTTATCAAAAGCCGGTGCATCATATTTTTCGCAGAACTCCAAGGTGCGTTCGTATAGCGGTTGACCTTTAAACTGATCGCGCAAATTTCTATCCATGCCGAGGAAATGAAAGAAATAGTAAGCCTGAAATAATCCATGCTTTTCTATCATTTCAAAATTTTCAGCACTCACAAAGGGCTTAAGAATTGCGGCAGCAATATCAGGATGATTAAAACTTCCTAAGGTATCGCCTATATCATGTAGCAGTGCGCAAATGACATATTCTTCATCTTTTCCATCTCTGTGCGCACGCGTAGCTGTTTGCAGACTATGCGTTAACCTATCCACAGGAAAGCCACCAAAATCGCCATCTAACAGCTGCAAATGTGCAAGTACACGATCCGCTAATTTTGATGAATAGACTTTAAAATCTTCCCCTATGATTTTCCAATCTTCTTCCTTGCTATGTTGAAGATCTGTGAATTGCGCATGCTGATGCGTCACTGTTTCCATCTCATGTCTCCGGCTACTGTTTATTTTTAATTTATTGTGGCATGCAGTTTTGCAGCCGATTCTAATTACTAACTGCGATATGAAGCATCTTCTCGCTCTAATTTACGCAGTAACGCTGGCCAAGCCAGTAAACCACCGAGTGATTTTGTGACCACCTTTGCTTGTTCCATCGCATTATCAATGATGGCGGGATTAATCGTACGCAAAGCTGCTCCACCTGCCATCGCTCTGACTTGTACAGTACAAGCTGCTTCGAAAATATACATATTCAGAAACGCATCGGCTATGGTTTTACCCACAGTCAGCAAGCCATGATTACGCAACATCAAATAATTTTTATCACCAAAATCAGCGACTAATCGCGGTTTTTCATCATCATTCAATGCCAAACCTTCATAGTCGTGATACGCCAGACTATTTAAAACAAAAATAGATTGCTGAGATAAAGGCTGCACACCCGCTTCTTGAGCAGACACTGCGACACCATTCAAACTATGCGTATGCAAAACGCAGATCGCATCTTCGCGGGCAGCATGAATGGCAGAGTGAATCGTAAAACCTGCAGGATTGACTGGAAACGGTGTGTCTTGAACCTTGTTACCGTCTAAGTCAATTTTGACTAAAGACGATGCAGTGATCTCATCAAACATCATGCCGTAGGGATTAATTAAGAAATGATGGTCGGTTCCCGGTAGGCGCGCTGTGATGTGCGTAAATACAAGATCGCTCCAACCAAACGCTGCTACCAATCGATAACAAGCGGCTAGATCCACTCGTATCTTCCATTCTTCTGGACTGACTTGATGCTGCATTGCAGCGATATCGAGCTTATCCGGTGCACCCATATGCTGTCTCCTCTTCTCTGTCAAAATACGTTTTTATTTTTGCGTCCCTCTGCGGGGTTTTCGCTGATGTCATATCGTAACAGGTGCAGGACATGAATTTTCCTGAAATTTTGCCAGCCCCCCTTCGCAAACTAGACCACCTAGAGATGGGCGCGCGTTTTTCGGCATTACCACCTGCTTTTTACACCCGTCTAGCTTGCACACCCTTGCCTGATCCGTACCTGATTTGCGGTAGCCAATCAGCAGCTGATTTAATAGGACTCGATGCAGCCGAGTTTCAAAACCCTAGTTTTATTGCGGCTTTTACAGGCAATCTCGCATTACCGCAGTTTTCCCCGTTGGCCGCAGTCTATTCCGGCCATCAGTTTGGCGTCTGGGCAGGTCAACTCGGTGATGGACGCGCTATTTTATTAGGCGATGTCACTTTAGCGCCCGACCAAGCAGAATCGCACATGGAGCTGCAATTAAAAGGCGCAGGGCAAACGCCTTATTCCCGTATGGGAGATGGACGCGCCGTGCTGCGCTCTTCAATCCGTGAATTCTTATGCTCTGAAGCGATGGCAGGATTAGGCATACCCACCTCGCGGGCTTTATGCGTGACTGGATCGGATAAATATGTCTTGCGCGAGACTCCGGAAACCGCAGCTGTGGTTACCAGAATGGCGCCCTCGTTTGTGCGCTTTGGCTCCTTTGAGCATTGGTTCTACAACCAAAAGCATAAAGAACTAAAAATACTAGCGGACTACGTGATCGCCCAAAGTTATCCGCATTTACAAGATCGTGCTCATCCTTATCAGGCACTGCTAAAAGAAGTCACGCACCGTACAGCAAAATTAGTCGCGCAATGGCAGTCTGTCGGCTTCATGCATGGTGTTTTGAATACCGACAATATGTCCATACTCGGATTGACTCTAGATTATGGTCCGTTTGGTTTCATGGAAGCCTATGATCCTAACCACATTTGCAACCATACCGATCAACAAGGCCGCTACTCCTATAAAAACCAACCACAAATCGGACATTGGAATTGCTATGCACTAGGTCAAGCCTTGCTACCATTAATAGGTGAAGTGGATGATGTGCATGCAGCCTTATCAGATTATGAAAGCGTATTTGATATCAGCCTGACACAACTATGGCATGCCAAACTCGGTCTACAGCAAACTCTGCCACATGACCAAGAACTCATCGATAGCTTGCTTTTAATCCTGCAACATAATCGTATTGATTTCACTTATTTTTTCCGTCATCTCGCTGATCTGCGCAGCGAGGCAAATGTAGAAGCTACTACCTTACGCGATATGTTTTTAGATCGTCCTGCTTTTGATGCTTGGGCAGCACAATATCGATCAAGACTGCAACAAGAAAATAGTCAGGATGCAGAACGTAAGCAGCGGATGCACGCTGTGAATCCTAAGTATGTTTTGCGTAATTATCTGGCGCAAGTCGCGATTGAAAAAGCGCAGAAAAAAGATTTTTCAGAAGTCGAAAAACTACTCACTATTTTGCAGCATCCTTTTGACGAACAACCCGAGCATGATGCTTATGCTGCACTACCGCCCACATGGGCATCGTCATTAGAGGTTAGCTGTTCTTCATAACGCAATGAAAAGGTCATCGAATGAGTATTAAAAAAATTCAGAAAACAGATGCCGAGTGGCGTGCCATGCTAGAACCACTCGATTATGAAGTGACACGACATGCTGCAACTGAGCGTGCCTTCACAGGTCGTTATTGGGATCACCATGAACAGGGTATTTATCATTGCGTATGTTGCGACACTGCTTTATTTGAATCGGATACAAAATTTGATTCCGGTTGTGGTTGGCCTAGTTATTTTCGTGCCCTTCATCCAGACCATGTTTTAGAACGTGTAGACCGCACGCATGGTATGGTTCGCACCGAAATAATTTGTAATGTTTGTGATGCACATTTGGGACATGTATTTCCTGATGGTCCTCCACCAACTGGGCTGCGCTATTGCATTA
>JAIXOW010000188.1 GCA_027486615.1 Oxalobacteraceae bacterium
ATAAAAAAATTATTGAGCAGCTCGAACAAGCCCAACAACAACTTGGTGGTGGTGGTGGTGCCAATGGCAACAATTAATCAAAAAAATGTAGCTTTCTATTTTCAATGCACAAACTAATTGGCAAAAGTGTTTTTTCGAAATATATTTTTTTCTAAATTTTTACAAATTGTGTGTTATTAAATTAATCCAACGACTGCGTAATAAAGTGTCATTTTTCAAACGCATTGTTTTTGAACGATCAAAATTTTATTTCCATGATTGACATTAGCGAAACAAAAATACATTTTTAGTCTGACATAATAAGCATAAATACTTTATCGATGCATTGCTCCTTCAAACTAAAATGAGTAACGGCCTGAAACAAATTGACAATAAAATTTTGGGAAAAACAATGATGCCTGCTTAAATTAAAAAGCTCGGCAACAGCAAATTTTTCATAAACTTGGCATCCCTCGTAAACAACTTGACACTTTTCCAAAAACGATTTGATTTCGAAAAATGTCAATGTCAAATTTTCAAAAGATCTGAGAAGAGAAACGTACTCTTGATGTAAAAGACTAATTGTACGAGTAATGGTTTCTGAAAAATTATGCTGCCGAGCTTTTTCTAAGATGGTCAAAAAACAATGAGACTCTTCTACAGACCAAACCAAAACATTATCTGTTAGCGTATAAGTTTGATAGCGTGTAGCAAGTAAATCAGGAAGAGACAAAAATAACTGTATTAAGTCAAGAAAAACTGGTCGCAAAGTTAAAGATATGTTTTCCCAAGTAAATATTTCTTCGTCTTCGTCATCACTTTCGCAGATGGTAAACAGATAGTTAAATTCAAAGGTCACCGGGTCTTTTGAAAACTGCAAAAGATACATAAATTCTTGATTTTTTATTCCGAAAGAGGCCTCAATGTTAAAAACAGTAGGATCGTCGTCTTCGGCGATTTCGACAAAGTTAGATTCTTCAGAGTCGTCGTCACTCATCTTTACACTTCGTTAAAAAGTTCATTTCTGCCACTTAGTTCCCTGTACTCTGAAAGAAAATTACGTTCGTAAAGTTTAGAGCACAAATCAAACAATTTGTCAAAAGCGTTGGCCGAAAAAATGCGGTGCCTTTGCAGATGAAGCAATTCTGAATGCCCCCAATCAGCGATGAGCACTGCCACGTTAAAAATAGGTTGACACCGGTTTAAAAATTCTTCAATTTCGTTTTGGTCAATGTCCCTGTTGACAAATCCGATTGTAAGATCTCGAAACTGCTCTCTAAGATCAGAGATGATGCTAACAAACGAATTGGGATAATTTTTGTTTATCCCCTCTTCAATGCACTCGTCGTACAGCTTGCTAACTAAATTCAGCAAAAATTCTCCGGTTTCATCGGGAATGTTTTCTGCGCTTATTCTACAAGCTGTACACAACTTATCCGGGATAAGCATCAAGATTCTCGTCATTCGATGAACGAGATCGAAATGATTAACAGAAATATCATGCCACGAAAATAGCTCTTCCCCCGCGTCGTCGTCGTCGTCGTCGTCGTCGTCGTCTCTGTTTTCGGTAACCAAAACGGTGAGAGATCTATCAAATATCAAAAGATAAGAGACAGAAAAAAACTTCACTAAAAATGAATTATTTTTTTGAGTAACACGCACATTTCCATCTTCTTCTTCCGCTCCCATTGTTTTTTTAAAGCAACTGTCTCTCACTTAAAAAGTTTGTTTATTCCACGTAACTTTCGATACTCGGAAAGCAATTCTCTACCGTAAAGTTCAAAGCACAAATAGAAAAGATTGTTTAAGGCGTTGTCCGAAAATGTTTCGCGAAAAAAGACGTGAACCATTTCAGAGTGTCCCCAATCAGAAATGATTTTAGTTGCTGTCAAAACCGGCTGGCACCTTTTTAAAAACTCTTCTATTTCGCTATTGTCAATATCTCCGGTAACAAATCCGATTGTTATATCTCGAAGACGCTCTCTAAGTTCAAAAATGGTGGAAATAAACGAATTTGGATAATTTAAATTGACTGCGTCTTCAATGCTCTGATCGTAGAGTTCGCCAACCAAATTTAAAGAATTTTCTCCAGTTTGGCCGGGAATATTTTTTTTAACATTTTCAAAGGCAGTTGCCAACTTGTCCGGTAGGAGTAGGAGAATTCTCGTAATCCTGTAAACAATGTCAAAATGAATGAAACTAATTCCCGACCACGAAAATATTTCTTGAGCTTCCTCGACGTCGTCGTTATTCTTGCGAACCGAAACGAATAATGCTCCCTTTCCTTTCGATCTATCTCCGTAGCTGATAACGAGATAAGAAAAAGAAAGAAAGGTTGCTAAAAAAGAATTGTTCTTATGCCGCACACTCACAACTTCGTTTTGTTTTTCTAGCATCTTATATTTTTGATTGCTTTATCGACTTCAGAACTGAGATTTGCCATCTGTCGATAAAATTCTTCCAACTCAGAAGCATCAAAAAGTTTGTTTTTAAGTTTTAAATGTAAAAGCCTGAACACATTGTCAATATTAATTTTTTCGTTTTGAGAAATAAAAAGTCTAAACGGAGTCGAATTCCATTGTTCTCTAAGACGCCCAAACTGGTATCCGGCTTGACACCAATCCAAATGGGAATACATTTCAAAACAAACTAAAATAGAATTCGATGCGAGAGCCAGCACAGAACTCTAGAAAAAAGCAATCACGATTAATCGAAACAAGCAATAAAATTTAATCGCAAACAGTCAGGTTGGCCGAGCGGTCTAAGGCGTCAAACTTAAGATTTGATACTTCAAAGTTCATGGGTTCAAATCCCATACCTGACATTCTATTTTCAACATAATATTTTTTTTCTTATTTTTAAATGTGTGTAAATAAAACCAGAAACAAAGTCTCCGAACTAAAAATAACTTTCCGGACGACGAATCCGCAAGAGAAAAAAACTTTCCGCATGACAGATCTAAAAGAAAGAAAAATGGTATGGCACAGAAAAGTCCTCCATCCTGTGCGTTATCAAAAATGCATCGTAGAATAACTTTTTGGAGCTCAACAGCGGCTTCTCTGACAAAATGGTAGGAATACACGGTGCTGGTAGCTTGGGAACTTTCTACCTGTCTTCCTGCAAAGCAGGCAGAAAAATCATACCTGTCTTTACATGCACTGCATTTTTTATGCATCCTAACTCGGATGATATTCAATGTGTTCACGACACTACACCTCTTACTACTACATATTTAGTTGTGTACTTTTTCTGCTTCGTAGAGCAACACTTTTCTTTTCTTTTTAACATCAGCAAAGCGTGTCGTAAACCGGGGTGTGACTGTACAAGCATAGGTAGTTGTAGTCAAAGCAGTCGTTCAGTTCTGACGAAGAAAGAAAACAAAGTGACTTGGTTCTCAGTCGACGAAGTTGGTTTGAG
>JAIXOW010000443.1 GCA_027486615.1 Oxalobacteraceae bacterium
CACGGTAATTTGGGGAATGAACCTGTTGTGTGGTTAGATGGTTTAGATATTCCTACCGTGCGATTCTTTGATGCAGGCTTTGCTGAACATGGAGCTAGTGCATCGCAAGAGACCACACGTGCTGAAGGTGATGCATTGGCGCGTTATGGCAACAACATGCTGCCTGTCGATTTTTATCAAACACCGGCTGAGCCTACGCGTGTTTTTGTGTATCCATTTAGTCGCACCATGGAATCACTGAATCAAATTGCAAGTGGAAAGCCAGATCCTCACTTGGGATACAAACTACGCTATGTGAACCCAGCTACCGGTGCTTCACCTATGCCAACGATTGGTGCTTTCACGCAAAGACTGCCAGCTGGATTTGAGACCCAAGCTTATCGCAGCACAGATGGCACTGTTTATGTTTGTCAGGAAGGCGAAGCAACAGTGTCAGTGGGTGAGCAAGAATGGCAATTACAACCTGATGATATTTTTGTTGTGCCATCGTGGCAGCCGCTGAAATTTCTCGCCAAGCGCGACACCACACTCTTTAGTTTTTCAGATCGCCCAGTTTTGCAGTCAATTGGACTGTGGCGCGAAGCTCGTCTTTAACATTTCACTACATTGGAAATCATATGAAATACGCCATCCCAACACCACCCATTTACACACTAGCGATTGCTGATAGTGATGAAGCTTTTCCAGTTAATCGTGTTTATTGCGTCGGTCGTAACTATGCGGCGCATGCACGTGAAATGGGAAAAGATCCTGATCGCGATCCACCATTCTTTTTTATGAAACCAGCCTGTGCTGTTGTGCAAGCTGATAAAAAAGGAATAGAAATATCTTATCCACCGATGACTAAGAATTTTCATCATGAGGTAGAGTTAGTTGTCACCATCGCTAAAGGTGGAAAAGATATCGCCGTTGAAGATGCATTAGCGCATGTACATGGCTATGCAGTGGGATTAGATATGACACGACGTGACTTGCAATTAGATGCACGTGATAAAGGTCGTCCTTGGGAGTTTGGTAAATCCTTCGCGCAATCTGCACCAATAGGACCTGTTTCTCCAGTTAGCAAGATTGGTCATTTATCTAATGCGACGATTTCATTAACCGTGAATGATCAACCACGCCAATCTTCTGACATAGATAAACTTATCTGGTCCGTTGCAGAATCGATTTCCTATCTTTCGCAATACGAAACATTGGAACCTGGTGACATCATCATGACAGGTACACCTGAAGGTGTAGGTGCCGTAGTTGCAGGTGATGTGATGCATGCGCATATCGATGGTTTAGGTGAAATCATCGTTAAGGTCGCTAAGTAATTATCGCGAGGAGAGCAACATGGGTGAGACGACACAAGTATTCAATCAGCCACATGTGTGGGAAGCCGAAGGTTCAAGTCGGATTCCTTTCTGGGCTTATACAGATGAAGCTATCTATAAAAAAGAACTCGATCGTCTTTTTTATAAAGCACATTGGAGCTACATAGGCTTAGAAGCAGAAGTGCCGAATCCGGGTGACTTTAAACGTACCGTTATTGGTGAACGTTCTGTGGTGATGACGCGTGATATGGATGGCGTGATTAACGTTGTTGAAAATGTTTGTGCACATCGCGGTATGCAATTTTGTCGTGAGCGTCATGGTAATAAAAAAGAATTAGTGTGTCCTTATCATCAGTGGAATTACTCACTCAAAGGTGATTTACAAGGTGTGCCATTTCGTCGCGGTGTAAAACAAGATGGAAAAATTAATGGCGGCATGCCCAAGGAATTCAAGACAGAAGATCATGGACTGAATAAATTAAAAGTTACAACGCGTGGTAGTGTTGTGTTTGCTTCATTCGATCATGATGTTGAACCTTTTGAAGAATATCTAGGTCCTGATATGTTGTCTTACTTTGATCGTTTATTTAACGGCCGTAAGTTAACGATTCTGGGCTATAACCGTCAACGCATTCCAGGTAACTGGAAACTGATGCAAGAAAATATTAAAGATCCTTATCATCCTGGCTTACTCCATACGTGGTTTGTCACCTATGGTTTGTGGCGTGCAGATAATAAATCAGAATTAAAAATGGATGCGAAGTTTCGTCATGCAGCCATGATTTCTACGCGTGGTACAGGCGGAGCAAAAGAAGAAGTCACTAAGGGTGTCACCAGCTTTAAAGAAAATATGGAAGTGCTAGATAAGCGTTTGATTGATATCGTTCCTGAAGCATGGTGGAACGGCCCCACTGCCGTCATGATGACAATTTTCCCTAGCGTGATTATTCAACAGCAAGTCAATAGTGTGTCGACTCGGCACATTCAACCGAATGGTCATGGATCATTTGATTTTGTGTGGACGCATTTTGGTTTTGAAGAAGACACGCCAGAAATGACAGAGCGTCGTCTGATACAAGCTAACCTATTTGGCCCCGCTGGTTTTGTATCCGCAGATGATGGTGAAGTGATTGAACTCTCACAATTTGGATTTGAACAAAAGCCATCGCATAGAGCTGTTGCAGAGCTGGGCGGCTATGAATGCGAAAATACTGATCACATGGTGACTGAAACCTTAATCAGAGGGATGTATAACTACTGGCGTAAAGTGATGGAGATCTAATGACTATGCCCAACAAAATAGATTCTCAACTTTTGCTTGATCTTATTACACTCTATGCTGACTATGCTGCAGTAGTCGATAGTGCGCAGTGGGATAAGTGGGTAGATTTTTTTGTAGAAGATTGTGAATATAAAATTCAGCCACGTGAAAACTATGAACGTGGGTTTCCTTTATCTACACTCGCACTACTCAGTAAAAATATGCTGAAAGATCGTGTATATGGCATACATGAAACCCTGTATCACGATCCTTATTATCAACGACATATTGTTGGGCTGCCCGTCATACGTGAAGTCAGTGATGATTTGATTGTGGCTGAAGCGAACTACGCTATCTTTAGAACTAAGCTATCAGAAGAGTCAACGGTATTTAATGTGGGTCGTTATTTGGATCGCATACAGCGCGATGCTAACGGTTTGAAGTTTGTATCGCGCTTATGTATTTATGACAGCGAGATGATACCTAACTCCATTATTTACCCAATTTAAAGAGGTCATCATGAGCACTACATGGATAGAACTGACAGCAGTCGATGCAATTCCTGAAGATGATGTTATCGGTATTGATACAGAGGGTAAGAGCTTTGCACTATATCAGGTCGATGGTGAAATTTATGCTACTGATAATATTTGCACGCATGGTAATGCAAGATTATGCGATGGATTTTTAGAAGGACATGAAATTGAATGTCCCCTACATCAAGGTAAATTTGATATACGAAATGGCAAAGCCATGTGTGCTCCTTTAACGGAAGATGTGAAAACCTATCCAGTTAAGATAGAAGGAACGCGCGTCTTTGTTGAAGTGTGAACTGAAACTAGCGAATTGAGATCATAAGATAATGACGACACAACCTTTGGTACTCCATAATTATTTTCGTAGCTCCGCAGCTTATCGAGTTCGTATTGCAATGAACTTGAAAGGCTTAAGCTATGACTATGTGCCAGTGCATCTCACGCGTGATGGTGGCATGCAATTTCAAGAGCCGTATAAAACTAAGAATCCTCAGCAGTTAGTTCCCTTGTTGGATGATGAGGGATTTCAAGTCAGTCAGTCGATTGCGATTATTGAATACTTGGATGAAAAATTTCCAGCAGTGCGACTCATACCCGCTTCTTTAGAAGGTAGAGCACGAGTGCGACAATTAGCATTGGCAATCTCTTGTGATATTCATCCTTTACAAAATCTGCGTGTGTTGAAATACCTCACACAAAAATTAGGCGTGTCGGAAGAAGATAAGACTACATGGATACAGCATTGGCTGACACTAGGTCTTGAAGCTTTGGAAACTGATCTTGCGCGTTCATCAACCCGAGGGCGATTTTGTTTTGGTGATGCACCTACCATGGCAGATTGTGCTTTGGTTCCGCAAATGTTTAGTGCAGTGCGCTTTGGTGTCGATACCAAGCAGTATCCAACCTTGCAGGCTATTGTGGAAGCATGTGAAGCACTCCCAGCGATTGCAGCGGCACATCCAGCACGTCAAGTAGACTCTGAATAAGCCTATCTGGTTAAACCACCTTGATATCGACCTAACTAGCTAGGCTTATAACGTTGTAAAAAATTAAATTGTAGAATTTTTGAGAGACTTCATTTTATTGGAGCATTTTATTTTATTGACACATCGAGCTGATTACAATCAGCCATTGGAGACGACATGACACAAGCAATATCAGCAGGATCAAGCACACAATTTGATGTGACGAAAGCGATTGATGAAGGTGGTTTTACTACCATTCAAAAAATGGCTTATTTATTTGCTGCATTAGCAATTGTGTTAGATGGCTTTGATGGTCAGATGATAGGCTATGCCATACCACTAATTATGAAAGAGTGGGATGTCACACGCGGAGTATTTTCCATTGCGGTTGCGAGTGGTTTAATGGGTATGGCGATTGGTAGTTTGAGTGCCGGTGTATTTGCTGACAAACTAGGTCGCAAACCTGTTCTTATCACTAGTATTTTTTTATTTGGGTCTGCTACCTTTTTGATTGGCTATGCGCCCGATGTCACAACCATCGCGATCATTCGATTTTTTGCAGGCTTAGGTATAGGCGCAGCCTTGCCTGCAGCCACCACGCTTACTGCAGAATTTATTCCTTTTCGCTTTCGTACGATAGCTGTAACAACAGCGATTGTTTGTTATCCATTGGGTGGTATGTTGGCAGGTTTGGCAGCTAGTCAGATTTTGCCTACCGCTGGTTGGCGCGTATTCTTTTTTATAGGTGGAACGATGCCTATTGTGTATGCAATCGTTTTAATTTTTGTGATGCGTGAATCACCAAAATATTTAGCACGACAAGCATCACGTTGGGAAGAGTTACGCGCGTTAATGTCACGCATGGCACATGATGTTATGCATGCAAAAGAATTTTCAGACGGCATTGGTGATGCATCCAAACGCGGCAATGTTGCTGAGTTGTTTCGTCATGGAAGAAAATCAGACACGGTTTGGTTATGGGTGACTTTCTTCATGATCCAATTATCGATTTATACCGCCTTTAGTTGGTTGCCAACAATGCTGACAACAGAAGGCTTATCACCTGCCTTAGCGGGCATGGGTTTAACCGCCTATAATTTTGGCGGTGTGATAGGTGCTGTGTTGTGTGCACTGGCGATTAATAAATACGGATCACGTTACCCTATGGTTTTCTGGTCTGCTATGTCAGCAGCAACAGCGTTTAGTTTGAAGTTTGTCAGTATCACAGAAAACTCCAGCATGTTTTTGTGGGGACTAGGCTTACATGGATTGTTTGTGAACGCATTGCAGTGCGCTTTGTTTGCCTTATGCGCACATATTTATCCTACTTTGATACGTACCACCGGCACTGCATCAGCAATGGCATTCGGTAGAGTAGGTGCCTTTGTGAGTTCGTTCGCAGGGGCCGCAATGATTACTGCAGGTGGTGCGTCCACTTATTTGAATTTGCTTGGTGGATCAATGATAGTCACTGTAGTTAGCTTGGCTCTGGTGCGTGGCCATATTAGTCCTAAGTCAGCACAGTCTTAAGTTTTATTGAGTGACGCACAGATAAAGCCGGCTTACTTTTGGTTCAGATAAGCCGGCTTTTTGTATTTTGCTAGTTTGTTTTTAATAGTCTTCTTTGCTTAGAAAAGATTTCACGCATGCTGTAATATGATTTTGTGCAGCAACTGGATGTCTAAAATTTTTATAAGCGGCGTATCTAAGATCAATCAAAATAATAATGAGAGCAACCATGAATAAATTATTTGGTGGGATAGTTATCTGCAGTCTGATTTTCTTCGCGCAATCTGGCTACTCGCAAGAAAAATGGATTAAAGACCAAAAAGGATGTTTGATTGCTAACCTCGCACCCTCTGAGGGAGAGACAGTGCAATGGACAGGTGGTTGTAAAGATAGTTTTGCAGATGGCCATGGAACGCTGACTTGGTTTACAAATGGCGTGAAGATGGAAGTATTTGAAGGCACTATGGCAGGTGGCTATGCTGAAGGCAAAGGTAAACTAGCACGACGCAATGGAAAGTACGTCGGTGAATGGAAAAAAAGTCAGCAGCACGGTAAAGGTCGATACGATAGCGAAGACGGTAGTTGGTATCAAGGCGAATGGAAAGAAGGTCAGCCACATGGCAAAGGACAAATGCTTTTACCAGATGGACGTTTACTCAAAGGCTATTGGAATGAAGGCGAATTTGAAGAAGCGGGTGCGATGCCAGGACGTACGTAATCATTAGCTCAATAAATTTATTTTTTAATAACAAAAAACTCAATTTCTTTATTGCTTTGTAAAGATAGCAGCCGCGATTAGAGTTTTTCTGTTATGTTTCCGGCATCACAATTTTCTGAGGGGATTTTTATGAAACATTTATTAGGCGTTCTTTTAATGGTGTCCGCATCACTCGTATTTGCGCATTGCCCAAATGCGATTGTTTGCGAAATGAAGGCGATTGATTCAACATTGCCGACTACGAAAATAGAGGGTGAGACACTAGAAAAAGTCAAAACCATGCGCGCTGAAGGCGAGAGGCTGTATAACGAAGGTAAAGAAAAAGATGCATTGAAAATTTTGCGTGAAGCGAAAAAATTATTATCTAGTTCTTAATTCACTAGGTAATGTGAGTATCGAAAAAAAGGGCCGTAAGGCCCTTTTTTTTATTTAGGCAGTAATGTAGATGATAGCTGGTTTCCCGTTTATATTAAGCATAATAATCAAGCAAACGAATTTCGTTTTTATCTAAGTTAGTGGAGATTTATGATGCAACGCCGTCAATGTTTACGACTGGGTTTAGGTTTATTAGGTGCTACCTATGCCTCACCATTTTTCATGCGGAGTGCAACGGCTGTCACTATTGCAGCTACTGAAAAATTAATTTGGCGTGAACGTAATATGGTTGGTTTTGGTACTACTTTGTGGATTAAAGCTGCACATGAGAATGTGGATCAACTTGAAACAGCGTTAAGTGCTGCTGTAGCTGCGATCCGTAATGTTGAAAGTCAAATGAGTTTATATGACCCAGAGAGTGCGCTCTCTCGTTTAAATGCGCATGGCGTGTTGCAGCAGCCTGATGTTGATTTAATTGCAGTCTTAAATTTATCTAAACAAGTTTCAATGCGTAGTGCAGGCGCTTTTGATGTCAGCATGCAGCCCTTATGGAAAGTATGGTCACAAGCTAAAGAGGAATCGCGTTTACCTACGCAACGAGAACGTCAACAAGCAAAACGTTTAGTGAATTGGCGTGCAGTTGAATTATCGGTATCAAGCGTGCGGTTGAATTTATCGGGAATGAGTTTGTCACTCAATGGCATTGCTCAAGGCTATGCTTCTGATAAAGCGCGTGCTGCGCTAGAAGCGCATGGCATACAACACGCCGTGATTGATGCAGGTGAAACCTCTTTGCTTGGACATGCACCGAATGATCAGCCATGGTCATTTAGTATTGAGCACGCTGCTATGGGTGGGGGTAAAAAATCAGAGGCCAAGCAGGAGCATCATTCGGCTATTGTTAAATCTTCCATGCCGATTATTGTTGCAGATGGTAGAGCGATGGCGACTTCATCGGATTCTCATACAGTGTTTAGCGCTGATCATAAGCATCATCATATTTTGAATCCCCACTCAGGTGATTCGCCGCTGTATTGGTCTTCAGTCACAGTATTAGCGCCTAGCTGTGTCATGGCAGACGCTTTAACTAAAGTATTTTTTATGTTGCCACCTGCGCAGATTAATAGTGCCGCTCGTCGATGGGGAGTGGATGTCATTCTGCAGGATAAAGCTGGGAAGTGGAGAGCGACCGCGGGAGTGAAGGTAAAATTAACTTCACATGTTTAACTTTAGCGATGATGTATTTACATACATTATTGCTCCGCCTAGACTAGCGATGCTTTATTTTGATAGAGCAAGTATAAACGCTAGCTAGGTCAGTCACTTATTTTTGTATATCGATAGTTATCTTTTAATGCGACTAATTTTTGTGCCTTCAATGCTAAGACTAGCCATTAAGCCTTGTTGATCAAAAATAAATGCATAGGCATCATCTTTTAAGGTGGAGGTAGATAAATTCTTTGCCGCACCTTCATTCACCACTACTATGTTAGGACCTATACCAAATTCCCATCCCTTAGATTTTTCTAAATATTTAATGGCGCGATCGCTCATTAGAAACACAACATAAGCATAGGATTCTGCACCTGCTTGCCAGCCCCATGAGCCAGATACAGAATTAAAATAATCTGTGACCTTGCTATTCTTCATCAGCACGCCTTCACCATAACTACCTCCAAATACCAAGCCAGCCTTAATGATTTTCGGGAAGATAAGAATTGCTTTCGCTTTTTTACCAATCGTGGTAGAGAATGGCTGTGTGGTGTAGAGATTTTCTAAAGCTTGATGTGAGTCTTTATGTAAATCTTCAGCAGTGGCTGCGATCGTTGGTAGTGATGTCCCTACTAAAGTAGCAGTAGAAGCCAGAGCGAGTGTGGAATATAAAAAATGACGTTTCGTGATGAGCATAACAAATCCTCTTAATCTAACAATGAGACAAGAGGAAGAGGTTAGGCTAGCTAGATTTTTATTTTTTGTGGTAACGCAAATTGTGAGATGAAACTATAAACAAGATTGCGAATAGTAAGTGATATAGATTGATTGCGGACGAATACGCTACGCTGTTCGTCACCACAAAAAGAATATTTAATTTGGTAGGACTGTAGGTACGATTAGCGCAGCGTAATCGTACGAAAAATATGATCTATTACTTCTAAAAATTTAAGAGTTTTAACCTAAACAACCACCAATCATGACGGTGATGTCACGCAGGGTATAAAAC
>JAIXOW010000041.1 GCA_027486615.1 Oxalobacteraceae bacterium
AAAAGGCAGAAAAATTTAAATTCATATCAGTTTGTTTTGAATTATCATTCAGTTAACATGGAAGTCAACATGGATAATAATTGTGATTGCCCCACATACCAGGAAGTTGTCTTTCCAACAGTAAATGTAGGCAATATAGCTGCATTTAGAGTTAGTGAGAACAACCGTCGCTTCAAACTACTTCATGTGAAGAAACCAAGGAACTTTGTTTTCAAAAACGCAAGTGTTGATTCACTTAAGAGTTTGAGAAAACTTTTTGAAGAAGGGTATATTAACTCTATCAAGCAAAGATACATTGACAACTTCTTCTTGACAAATACCATCGAAACTAAAAAAATTCAGGAGGAGAATTCAACGCTCTACCATCAAATGTATTCACTTTTGGATGAACATATTGAGTTGATTGAGAAGGTCTCCTCTGACAAGAAAAACAAGAGGCAAAGGTACCGAAGAAACAAGCTTGAGAGAGAGAGATCAGAAAAAAAGAATTGGAATTCAGACCCCATCAATAATATTGAGAGGACATTGTACAAGATTGAAATATCCAGAACTAACTCAAGTGATAACCTTAACTGACTGTTTAACTGACTGAAAAATGGAACTACCCAAAGAAAAATTAAAGAGATTAAATGAAGAAATAAAGAATTTGCGTCAAAAATTATATGTGTTGAATAAAGAAAAATTTAAAATTGAAGATAGAATAAAAACGATTGAAAATAGTATTAATAGAATAAAAATTGATAATGATTGTATTTTGAATTATAAAAAAATAAAAAAACTTGTTGTTGATTAATAAATTTATTTCATTTTAATTTTGTTTTATTTCCATGATTCATATTCACCTTCATCATCTCCCCCAGGTGGTCTAAACTTTGGTTTTAGGGTTGGTAATTTTGCTTGACTTGAACTTCTTTTTTGGGATCTTGTTCTAGTCCATATAGGAAATTCATCTTGCTTTTGTTGCATAGTTTGTTCCTCAGTCATAGTCTCATCAGTATCAGGTAGGGGTTGTGCATTTTCAATACTTTGTTTTTGTCTAAAATTAGAATGCACAGAACTTGTATGCCGTCTTAGGTCCCACTTTGACCTCCAAAATTTCATGCAAATAGGACATTGAAAATTTTTAATTTTAGCTGTTTCTTGTTTTTTTATTGAAGGTACAATTACTTTTTGCTTCCTTGCAAATATGTCTTTATTTTTAGCAGTTTTATCAAAAGCATCAATTTGTGCTTGTTGTAAATCAGGTAATTTTTGGAGAACTAGTTGTGGGTTTGATTTTTTGGTGTAAATATCAATTTCCCCTTGATTTAATTTTGGAAGAGATAGTACAGGTTTCCTGATAATACTTTGAGTTTTAGGCTTTGTCGTAAAAAATTCAATTTCTCTTTGCGATAATTTAGGTAAAGAAACAATAGGTTGATTAGGATTTGTGTGGTAATCAATATCTTGTTGGGATAATTTAGGTAAAGAAACTATAGGTTGGTTTGGTTTGGTGTGGTAATCAATATCTTGTTGGGATAATTTAGGTAAAGAAACTATAGGTTGGTTTGGTTTGGTGTGGTAGTCAATATCTCTTTGAGATAAACGTGGAAGTGATAATACTGGTTCTTTTACTGCTTTAAAAGATGATTGTGGTCTATAAATTAACCCACCAGGTGGAATAACCTCTCCTTGTTCACTTATTTTACATGGGGAACTTAACTGTTGAAATTGTTCAGGATTTGTATCTGCTTCCATTGATTCAGATTCAATAACACTTGGGTTTTCTTTATAAATAATATCTGATTCTGTCATTTGTTCCCCACTTTGTCCAGATTCTACTTCATGTTCAGGTACTTCACGTGGTTCATTAAAAGATTCAATGTTTAGTTCTTGTATGTAATCATCAGAAGGTCTTTGTGTTTTATCTTTAGACATATTTAAATTTTCAGTAGATTTTTTGTCTTTTTCATCTATGCAATTAAGTAATTTTTCGTAAACTGTTGGAGCCACAAGAAACATGCGTGAATAAGTTGAAATATTTTTCTTCATTTTCTACCTGTGATTAGGTCAATTAAAAATGGAATTGCTGTGGCAAGAATCATTGGAAGTCCTTTTCCTTCTTGTTTAAGAGCTTTACGTCTTTTAAATAAGTTCTCTTTTTTTGATGCAATTTTGTTAATTCTGTGAATCGAACAATTTGCTTTTATAAAATTCTTTAATTTGTTTTTCTTTTGTTTTGGGAGATTTAGATCAGTGTGAATAACATTATAAACACATTCACAAATGTTATCCACTGCATCATCATTAAGAAAATCAATAATACCACTTATTTCTGCTGGTTTAAGTTTCTTCAATACATTCAAAAGAGGAATATATTTTTTTCTGTTTTCCATTTTTATTTTTCAAAATATGTTACAATCGGAAATTCGTGAGGGAAGATATTTGTTCTTACTCTTAATAACGGTGTGCTATCAGGTTTAAAATCTAATAGTAGATAACTAAATGCCTTTTTTGTTGCATCAGTATAGCAGTCTGAAATAAATCTACTATTACCAGGACTAAACTGTCTTCCTAATATACTGGTTTGCATTTTGTCGCGGTCATTCTTCATTAAAACAATATAATGACTATTTAGAGACATTGTACGAAATGCTTTGTCTTTGTAGAATAAATTCTGCGTTAAAAAAATGACACTACAATTCTCATGGTGACTTAAATTGCAAAACAATTGTTCAAAATCCGGATTTACAAGAGACATAATGTCATCAAATATCATCATAGAACCACCACTATTTTTGTATGGATGAGCCATTGCATAGAAATCATCGTATGAAGGAAGTGTTTTACTGTCAACTGAAATAAGTTCATGAACAAGACCTTCATTTTCCATTTGTATATAAATATCTTGCATAGCACTATAGAATAAAAAAACCTTTTTAGGTTTAACTGTAAAAATTTGGTCCCCCACTGATAAAAGGTTTTTCACAAATGTTGTTTTACCAGTCCCTGAAGCACCTGCGACAAGACAGTTAAAGCTTGTCTTAAATCTTAAGTCATACCCCCCTTCAAAATTCATTTTTATTTATTAATAATATCTTTAATACAAATTTGAAAACTTTATTTCTTAAAAACCCTTATCAACATAATTTGAAAACAACAAATTAAGAATAATGTTTTGTTTTGATTTAAAATTTATAAGTTCACCGTCATGAGCACGAAGTTCAATTTCAATTTCTTTTATCTCTGTATTTTGAAGTTCATAAAAATCCTTGTGTTTAAATTCAGATATTACATATCCAGTTTTTGATTCTCTAATTGGAATTATTCTCAAGAGTTTGTGATATTCACCTGCAAGAATAGTTGGTGATATAAAATTAGCATACATGCAAATATATTTTGCATCCAATAGATTTAAAGATATTGTGTCCTGAAAGCAGAATTTTATTTTGTCTTCTTCATTTTTAATATAAGCTTTATTTGAGTTCGATCTTATTGGAAATACTGTGTATTTTTTATAATGAGATATATCATCCATGTATGTAAACCCTAAAATGCGCAAAAGGTAGTTCCCAATAATTAAAATACAATTTCTATCAAAATTAAATATTAATTTTTCTTCTTCCATTTTTGCAGATCCCATATTACTTAACTTTAAAAAGTTGTCAATTTCATTTACAATACCATAACCACTATCGTAATACTCTCGTAACACAAGTTTTCTCACATTAAGATTATCACTATCACTATTTTTCCATGTTATAGCCATACTTCTCGAATCTTCATCTTTGAGGAAAGTATTAAATTCATTAGGGTGGGATATAGCTGTTAAGGCAACCCTCCACTTCCTATCCAAATTAAGTGTTGTGGGTAGTATAACTTTAAAAGATGAAGAAGTATTATTTGGGTTTTGTTCACTTGGACTTGACGTTAATCTAACATTGAAAGATTCTTTTTTTACATCCATTTTTTGTAATGATAGTTTAACGATTGTTGGAGTTCCAGCTTCAAGTTGTAAAAATCTGTTATTTTCATCACATAAACTTAATTCTATATCTCTTAAGATTATGTTAGATAATCCTATAAACTGCAGTGAATCAAACTCGTGGTAGAAAAAGTTGTCCTTCTTTTCAAAATCAGGACAGAAAACAACCAGATCATTACTATATGAATTATTCATAATTTGTGGTTTAATATTTGAGCATTTTAATTTTACAAGTTTTGGGAAATTAATTTTTGCAACATTTTCACAAACAAGTGTATGCCGGTAACTTTGAATATGAGCAGCTTTATATTTTTCATTCTTATAATAAACATCTGACATTTCCAATTTTATTTTCAATGTAATTTCCCCATCGTCTCTATTAGTTTGAAAAACAACATTATTTTCAGGCATTGGTTGCCAATAAAATTCATCATAAGGTATTGTAACAAAACAGTAGTCATTAACAACAAAACTGGACGCAAATGTGTCATGCATTACAACAAAATAACTATCAAGTGTAGATGTTGGACTTTCAAGTGTATTTTTAGGAGTTGGAATATTAAATACTATTTTATCATCAGTATCAATGTAATTTACATTCACTCCTGTAATTTTTTTAACTTTTTGAAAATAATCTTTTAGCAAAGATTTGCTGTATTTTTCACCATCTCTGAAGAAAAATGGGAATGTTTTAAAGTTATTATCGTCTTCAATGTTAGTACTTCTTTTTTTCCGCAATTTTAGATTTTCATAATCAGCTTCAATAATATCATTTTTATTTGTTTTGAATTCATTTAAAGCTAAATCATCAAGTTCATTTTGTAATAGCCTCATTCTCTCATTTTTCAATCCAATTTTGTCTTTATGTGGTGTTTTAACATAGGAAATAACATTACTTTTACTTATAAAAAAACTTGGAAATCCATCTTCCGGTATATGAATCTGTTTAAAATTTTTTGAGAATCCTATACTTTCAACACTTATTTCATAGTTTTCATTTGTAATAATATCATTTGGGAATTTATTTCGAAAGTTGGTCAATGTATTTTTTGGGAAGTAGGTTTCTGAACCATTAGAAATTGCAAAAACTGACTTTGTTTCCATTTTACTTTTATTTTTGCCTCTCACAATTATAAAAAACATTTCATTTGTTAAATAATGTTTAATGACAATCTTTGTCACGCAATAAAAATTTGTATGTTATGGGAATTTTAAAGTAGGCTTAACTATCATGTTAAATTTTAGATTTGAAAATGAAAGTGAGTACTTAATAGATATAATTGGGGGTGGTGATCAGTTGACAAAACAAATTGTTTGAAACATGCGACAAAACGCGATAATATGCTTGGGAAAATCAAAATGCAAATTGTTTTTGTAACACGTGACAAAACCGCATAAGTATGCATGCCTGGGAAAAACATTTAGGAAATAGATTTAAACAAAATTCAATGTGACGTGACGGGTGTCATATTTTTGATGCCCCCCACATTAAATGATATAATTAAAATTAAAGCCTTGAAAACAGTTATAAAAAATCAGGAATAATCAGGAAAAATATATATTGCGCAATTATGGTGAAATATTTGAAATAAAAACATATCAAGATTGATCAGTAAATATATATTTCGCAATTAAGTGTTCTATAAAATGTAAATTTAAAATTCATTTGTAATATCTGTAGAGTCAATCCAGGAGTCATAATCGGAATTAAAACCTTTCCATCGAACTAAATGTTGTGTTTTTTCTCCTAATTTTCTTGTTTTTAGTATTTTTTCAATTCTAAAAGTTTCAAAATTGACTTTTGTTAATTCAAAGTCGTAAAAACCACCTTTAATTTTTTCTGATTTATTATATGTTTCAAGAAAATACATGGGGATTTCAGATGTTTTTTTAATATCATAAACTCTAAAAATTTCCAAATTACTTTGCTCTTTATATCCTCTTGAAAATTTTCCTTTCTGTATTGCAATTCTCACAGTATCTCCTATTTTAAAAGTCTGTTTTTTTGTTTTGATTTTACTGTAATACTTAGACATGCGTAATCTGATATCTATATGCTTACTCTTGTCCATTTCTGCTAGCAGAGGTGTTGTACCAATCATTCTGTGTTTTCTGTTATTATATGTTTCTAATAATTTGGAAAAAATTTTTTCTTCTCTCCCATCTTTATGTATTTTACTTATAAATCTGTATGTTTCATTTTCTGTCATAAACTTATAAATCAAACTTTGTAATGTTCTATTAAAACGTTCTATATAGGCTGCATGAACTGATGAATCTGGGGTATATATTTTAATGTTATTTTCTTTACAAAATTGTGTAAATTGACTATTGTTAAATTCAGTACCCCTGTCAACAACTAGAATTTTTGGATTTTCTTTTGCTTCTCTTAAAACTGATTTAAAAGCTTCTAACACAGTTGTTGCTTTTTTGTCTAAAAGTAATCTTGCAAATCCATATCTAGTAAAAGTATCTATAACAGTCATGATATATCTAACGTCGTCATTATACTCTGAGAGTTGTTGAATGTCAACAAGATCCATTTGAAATTGGTACCTTTTAAAATGTGAATATGAAGGATTTCTTTGCCCTTTTTTGTATTCTCTATGTAGAGAATAATTTTCAATTGTAGATAAAATATCTTTTATTTTTTCAATACTTATTCTTCCTTTGTAAAATTTGTATATATTTGTTATACCACTAAATGCAATAGGGTGTCCTGGTGTATTATAATTAATTCTTAAATCATTTTCAATTTCTTCCGGGTTAATTAGTTCTGAACCATAGTCTTCTGTTTCCAAATAGATTTGCGGGTTATTATTGGTACTCATTTCAATAAATTATATTTTAGTTTTTTGCATGGAAAAGTAGGTGGATTATTCTTTTTTCGTTTTCGATTTCGGTTTTTTGAACAACCTCCTCCCCCCTTTAAAGTGTTTGCTATTTTTTTCTTGGCGTCATCTAGTTGTTCTTGCGCACTATCAGAAATATTCTTTCCTTCCAAAAGATCAACAGCTATATTAGTTGCTGCTTGTTTTCCTGCCTCCAATGCTGTTTTACCGAGGTTCTTAGCGAAATCACTTGTTAACAAACGCTTCCCCGCTCTAAATCCCATTTGAGCAAGTGGTTTCAGTCCGCGTAACAGTCCACTAAAGAGAGCGCCAATCCCCCGCCCCCTTTGTTCTCTTAATCCAGTATGAAAAATCATTTCAATTTTTTTGTTTTAAATATCTCTGAATTGATACACAACTTATTCTAACTGTGTTCGCAATTTTTTTCATAGATAATTTAATGTTATTTTTTTTACAATATTGATATATTGTAGCCGCAGTTATAGTAAGAGGATTATGTCCAGATATGTTTTGACTTGGTAGTTCTTTCTTAATTAGTGAATAAGTTTTATAGTTTAATCCTAAATAACTACAATATTTTTCCAACAGTTCACACGGTTTTAATATCAAAGACTTGTTATCTTCTTGCATATTATAAATGTCAATATCAGAAATTCCAGATATGCTTGATAATTCTTTTATCGATATTGGAATGCTATTATCATTTAGTGTTTTGTATATAACATATTCTAAAAAACCTTTCTTTTTCCTTCTGTTTTCTTCTTCATTTTCCAAGTTTCGAAGTATTGTTTTTGTAAATACATCTGGCAATCCAAGTTTGGACAATATTTCATTGACTTCTTCTTCCAAAAAAGATTTTTTTTCTTTTTGACAGGGTTCATAGAATTTAAACAACTTGTCTTCAATCACTAGTCCACAGTCAGTGCATATAACACTCCCCTCTTTTTCGTCTATTACACTATTAAAATGTGAGCACAAATTTTCTGGATAAGGCATGATATATCTTCTTCTGTTTTACACCCAACAATAACTAATTTACCCGAATGAAATAATATAACAGTACCAGTTTCAAACTTAACAAATAAACCAGGAAATTTTTCGTTGTTATACTTTAGATTTTTAAAATTACAAGTTTTTGAAATGTCAGAAAGGTTTAAATTTCTTTTCAAATTTGTAGTTGCTATTATGTTATCAATTTTATATGAAATAACCGTGCAAAGTATAAGTGAAGTAATTGAGTCTATTGCTTCTAGTATTTTACTAACACTACGTATTTTTGTGATGTTAATATGACTTTCAGATTGTTTTTCTTTTGACTTGAATATGATATAGGTAAATCGGGATTTTAAAACAATGAAATTTTTATAGTTCTTGCAAAAAATATTTTTTTCAGTGGCTAATGTAAAAACATTATCTAAGAATATTTTTGAAGTTTTAAGACTGACTTTAACGTTAGCTACGTTATACTCAACCATTTCTGTTCAACTGAAAGAAAAAAACTAAAGTATAGCCTTAATATGTCAAATTCAGCTGGTGTAGGTTCATATATTGAAAGTCAGCAAAAACTGGCTACAACAGGAATTGATTTGTTTACTCTTCCCGAAATTGAAGCTTCCCTAATTACTGGAACATCTATTACCGTTTACCCTCAAAATGCAATAAACGACACAGGACCATATGATTTTTTGATTCCTTCTGATGATAATGATTACACTTTTTTGCCATTAACACGTTTATATGGAGAACTAGAAGTCGTTAAAGCAGATGGCACAGCTGTGACTGCAGCGGAAAAAAATGGTATTGTCAATCTTTTCCCACATTCAATTTTTAAACAAATTGAATGTTCGATTAATGGAACACAAATTGTTGATCTATCTACTCCCACCTATCCTTACAAGGCATTTATTGAAACTCACTTGTCTTTTAATCAACATGCAAAAGAAGGACATCTCTACTGTGAATGTTATACAAAAGAAACAGTGGGAAAAGAAAACAATTTTGAAATTGGTACAGCTGCTGAGCCAAACCCGACATTTGATATCAGGAAAAAAAGATGTGAATCTAAAATCTATTTTTCTATGATTTTACACATTGATTTATTTCAAAGTGAGAGATATCTACTACCCGGATGTGAAATAAAATTGAAATTTATTAGAAATGATGATAAATTTTCACTGTTGGGGAACACTCAGGTAACAAAAATTAAAGTTAATGAACTTTTTTTGTCAATCAGGCGTGTTACCCTTGATCCTGTTGAAGATGCAAAAATTAATTCTGATCTTGAAAAAGGACCTGCTGCGTACCCTATTGACCAATCTAGAATTAAAACTTTTACAATTCCATCTGGACTAAGAAACCATAACATTAGTCAAATTTTCAGGGGACAACTTCCACGATCTTTAATCATTGGATTTGTTGATACTGCTGCTTATGATGGTGCAATCAATAAGAATCCATTTGTTTTTGAACACAATAAGTTAAACTATTTTAACTTATTTGTTAATGGTGCACCTGTTCTACCTACAGTACTTCAACCAGACTTTACAACCAAAAAAGCAATTCGTGAATATAGATGGTTTATTGATAATATTGACATTCTTCATTCAAATGAATCAAATGGTATATCGTTTGAAGATTACTGCTCAAATTCATGTTTTTTTGCTTTTGATTTTACTCCTGATCTCTGCAATTCATTTCATGATCATGGAGCGAAGGCTGGAGTGATAGATCTACATGTTGGATTTGCAGAACAACTCCCAAAAAATATTACATGTGTTGTATATGGTTCATTTAAGGAAGTTATTACAATAAATAAGAACAAACAAGTTACTCTAACAATGAATGGACTAGTGTAAAATGTCTGGACTAACAAACAAATATGTTGAAGAAATTGGTCGGAAAATATTAGGAAAAATATTTCTAGGAACTTTTCCTTGTGATTTTAATGTCCAAACAAAAAATAGAAAAGTGTTTTGTCTTATTTTTAATCTTTCAAAACATAACACAAAAGGATCACATTTTGTAGCAATCTACGCTTCGAAAACTGAATTGTTGTATTTTGACTCTTATGGAAAAAATATTACAAATAAAGACATCAAAGCATTTATTAATAAAAATATAAAGTATAGAAAACTAATAGTAAATCGAAAATGCATTCAAAGTTGTTCTAGTATATTTTGTGGTTTCTATTGTCTAGGTTTCCTATTGTCTCAAAAACTAAACATACCACTTAGATCTTTTATATCCTTTTTTGATTTAAATAACCCGAATAAAAATGATGAAAAAATAATACAGTTTATACAAAAATATGTTTAAGTATTTATTATCATTCTAATCAAACATACATTTATGATCATGAAATACTATGTTTATTAAAAATAATGAATAAATTTTAATACATAAAAAACAAAACACTTTGTTATTTCATTTGTTCATCTGCACTGAATTTTTGAGATTTTGAAGAAAACATTTAATTTTAGTTTTTTCCCTCAAAATGGACCTAAAAATATTATATGTTGCATCTGAAACATCATTACAAGTTGTAGCTAGGTTAGAACAATAAAGAGTAAAGACAAAGTCTTCGATTTTTTTGTAGACTTCAATTTTCTTTTCTGAGCATTCAGAAGGAGAATGTGGGTGGGTCTTCCAAAACTGAACTGTTACTGAAATAACAAAATTTATCTTAATTGTAAATAATTCATTTTGGCAATTGTAAGTTTACTATTATTTTTACTCAATTCCAAACCAAGATTTTCCAATTTCTTATCAAGATTCATAGTAATTTTTTGTCTAAGATTTAACAAGAAATGCTGTCTTTCATAAATTTTTTTAGCTTCAAGTTGTAATGAAGAAAGTTGATTGATTGCATCTTTTAAATCTGAAATAATATTTACATTTTTATTTATAAAAGTCCTGCCATTGTAGAAAAGGGAGTGATTCAGTACGTTTGAGATAACAAAATGTTTCACATATTTCTGAAAAATATTAAGAATGGTAGGATACTGCTCTGCATCAAATCATGACCTGAAATAATTAAACGCTTAAACAGCAAAATTTTATTTACAAAGTTGTTAATTGAAGTGTTTCATAGCACATGGTAAGCATGTTATACAATTACAATTATTATTTACGGGGTCGAACTTTACAAAATTTGCGGGGTGGGCTACAAAAATACAGCGAGAAGCAGTTTCAAGTTTGTGCATAGAAATCCATTTGTTTTTCAATTTTTTTTCACGAATAGGGAGACGAACCACAACTGTAAAATTTTTAATCAATTATAAATATTTTTAATATTGCAAATGCATTTGATATTCAAAGTCCCCTTTGGTCATTTGAATTATGCCTTGTATTTGTGAAAGAATTTGGGATTATCATTGATGATAAGTTTGAGGGCCTCAATGATGTTTGGTGCGAGACCAAGGGGGAGATTAAATTCAAATGCCTTCTCATCCTTGGTTTTTCTAAGAAAACTTAATGCAGCATAATCTTGGAATGCTGCATTTTTTCCCTTGTCATTGCCGTCGATCATACTGCACTGCAGAATGACATTCTTCGCTATTTTGATCTTTTTTGAAACAACATTATCGGGATCATCAGAAAACAAGTTGTAGTCGAGGTTCTTATCATTGAAAACGGGGGTCTCTTTTTTCTTTTTCTCTACGACCGTAATTGATGAAAGATCAAATCCCTTCTCACCCTCACCTTGATCCTGATCCTTGATCCTGATCGCGGGGGTTGAAGATGATGAAGTTGCAGCGGATTGCTCAACCTGCGCGGATTTAGCAGTTTGCTTCTTTGGTGCCCTCTTAGGCCTAGGATCCGTCTTTTGCTTCTTCACGGCCAAATCACTGACTTTAATTGGTGGTACCTTCCTTTTTTGGCCCGCATTTTTTGGAGGGTTTTTTCTCTTCTCCTTTTCGACCACATCTAATAGAGCGCTCGCCCCCTCGGCATTGGAAGAGGGTTCATCCTCCTCTTCCGACCAACCCTCGCTTGAATCGGACCCATCATCATCCGTCTCATCTGGTTGATAGTCACGATCGATTTTTTTGCTGCCTTTTTGGTATGCCCCCTCCTCCTCCTCTTCTTCGGACAGGGTGGACATTTCTTCTTCATCAGATGAGACGATGATTTCTTCCTTGGCCGCCCTCTTTTTCTTGCCATCGAGTTGGACTAAAATGGAAATATTTCAATTATTAAAATTAATTGTATATAGTTATACAAGTAGTACTTGTTATATTTTGAAAACACTTTAAATCTTTAAATAGTGAAAAACTTACGTTTAGGCATGTTCTTGGTTTGACGAGGCATTTTTAGAAAATAGAATCTTTTCCTTCCAATGGTCGGATAAAAAATGATAAAAAAAATGTGTTGCGCGGTCTTTTTATAATGACAAACAATCTCGGATGAATAAGCAGCGTAAATGAAAGTGAAATGTTCCCATGTTCATGAAATAGAGGTTACATAAATTTGAATATTGTCTGAAATGTTTAGTTGATGTCCTTTATTCAAACTGCTTGCTTCAAAATATTAAAAATGGAAGAATTAAATTTAAAGTGTCCGGATTTAAATTGCCCACTGACTTTTAAAAAAAGATTTAATCTTAACAGACACTATGAACGTTTTCATCTTCATTCAAATATTGTTGAAAAGTGTTTTTTATGTGGACAGATTTTTGTTGATTGTGCAAAACTTCAAGAACATTACATTTCAAATCACACTTTTAATAAAAAGTTTAAACCTGTGGAATCCGCATTCAGAAAATCAATTATTACATACAGATACAATTTTAAGGACAATGAATATAACTTCCCCGATTCTCAACATAAAGTGCGAAAAAATATTTTTAACACTATTTTATGTGAAGCTGCTAAAAAAACAGTGTGCAAAGTCAGTCTTGTTTATATTGCTTTAATGCAAATGACGGACAATGAAGGAGATAAGGTTAGCTCTTCAGCAATCCCCTTTAGGGCTCCTTCATTTATTGCGAATGCGCTAGTCAAGAGAAACATCTCAAAAAACATCACAAGAAGTTTTCAACATCAGGGTCGAAGTTTGGAAGAGTTCATGAACAGCGGTTCAAATTGGCAGTTTGACAGGGGTCTAGTTTTTCACATAGAAATTGCAGAACTAAAACCAATTGTTGGTGGTGCTGTGATCACAGAAGAAGAAAAACAAGTTAATATTTCTGAAATAAACAATCGCAAGTTTTTATATAATCCATACAACAAAGACCAAAAATGTTTTCTATACTGTGTGGCAAAGTTTCTGTATAAAACTGATCCAAAATCAAAGAAAAGTGAGGAAACACAGCTTAAAAAACACCTGAAAAACTTCAATATCAAAAACATTTCTTTTCCAATTTCAATTCAGGGGATCTCAAAGTTTTTAAATCAGAACACACATTTAGATTTAAAAATCAACATTCTTCTTCGCACTTCAAACACTTTTGGAAAAGAAAAAATATTTCCATATGAATATGGACTTGGTAAAGGAAAAAAAATAATGAACATTCTACTTGTGCAAAAACAAATCAAATTGACAAGTGTGAACCACTATTTACTTATCACTAATGTTGATAAATATTTGCGAGCAATCTATATCAACCAAAAAAAAGTTAAGTCATACCAAAAAACAAATTTCTGTCTAAACTGTTTAAACAGTTTTTCAAGTGCTTATCACCTTCAAGAACATTCCCGCATTTGTTGTCTTAATAAGCCGAGACTTGAGATGATCCCAGAAGAGAAAAAAAGACTAATTAAATTCAGAAATTTTGAAAAACAACATAAACTTGAATATGTGGCTTTTTTGGATTTCGAATGTGCACTTCCTAAAGAAGAAAATTATTGTTTTGTTTGCTCTTCTTTGAAGTGTAAATGTGATGCATCTTTTACCGACATTTTAAGTAATCAAGAACCTATTGGTTACAGTTTTGTTGTGATTGGGCCTAAGGGAAATGCAATCCATGAGAATTCGTATATCGGTGCAAATGCTGGTGAAGTCTTTGTTGAGCATTTACTTGAACAAGAAAAAAGTTGGGTAAAACCACTTCTTTCAATTTCCGAAGAGCTTAATATGTCTGAAGAAGATAACAAAATATTTTACAGCTCCAAATTTTGTTATATGTGTGACACAGAATTCTCAGAAAAAGTAATAAAGTGTAGAGACCATTCTCACATTACATCAAAGTTCATTGGAGCAGCTTGTCAACAATGTAACTTACGAAGAAAGAGACCACAAAAACTTAAAATATTCATTCATAATGGCTCGAGATATGATTTCCACTTCATTGTTAAAGCTCTCGGGAAATATGGGGAAGCGATTGAATCTATAAGTGTACTTCCCTACAATGGTGAAAACTTTAGAACATTATCATTTAATTCATTTGAATTTAATGATTCACTTGCTTTTCTTCAAGCTCCATTAGCACAATTATGTTCTGATTTGAAACAGACAAATCACACTTATAACATTTTAAAATCAACATTTGTTGTGCGTACTAATGGGCAATTCGACAAGGAAAAATTTGATATGGTGCTAGAAAAATCATTTTTTCCATATGAATATTGCACAAGTTTGGAACTTATGAAAAAAACTACAAAACTACCAAAAAGGAGGCATTTCTATAGTTCATTGTCTGAAGAAACAATTTCAAAAAAGGACTATAATTTTGCGAAAAAAGTGTGGAAAAAATTCAATTGTCAGAATCTTGTTGATTATGCGAAAATTTATTGTAAAATTGACACAATACTGCTCGCAGAAGTTTTTCAAAAATTTAGAGAAGATATGCACAAATTTTCGGGGTTGGATCCTGCGCACTACATTTCTCTTCCGTCTTACAGCTATGACAGTATGCTTAAGATGACAAATTGTGAAATCCACCTGCCTTCAGACATCAACATGGTTCAATTTATTGAATCGGGAAAAAGAGGAGGAGTCGCTTTTATTGGATCTCGAAAACTCACGCCATGTTCAACAACTAATGAAAAATCGGAGATTGTTTACATTGATGCAAACGTAAATTAAACTTTTAATTAACATTTTTTAAATTAAACTTTTCAAAATTTATAAAAATAAGTTGGTATCGCGGGAACTTAAATGTTGGAGGATATTTTGTGAAATTTGATTCCAAATTTTTTTTTCTTTTCCAGAATTTATATGGAAATGCGATGATGCAGAAACTTCCATTATCACATTTCACATGGATGACAAAAGAAGAAATTGATCATTTTGATATTGATTCAGTTAATATTGATGGTGACATAGGATATATTTTAGAGTGTGATCTTAAATATCCAAAAAAATTGCATGAGGCGCATAATAACCTTCCATTAGCACCAGAAATACTTGAAGTGCGCAACAAAAATCTCTCCCCTTATGCTAAAAAAGCACTTTTATTGACAGATAATAAGAAAAGATATAAAGATGTCAAACTTATTTCTTCTTTCCATACAAGGAAAAATTATGTTGTTCACGCAAAAAATTTGAAACTCTACAAAGATCTTGGATTGAAAATAACTAAGATATCAAGAATTTTGAAGTTTAAACAATCTAATTTCATTGCGCCTTTTATCGAAAAATGTACAGAGTCAAGACAAAATGCTTCAACAAAATTTGAGATGGACCAATTTAAGAAGTTGGTTAGTATTGCTTTATTTATAGATTAATTCATAATAATTACTTTAAAATTATAAAGTTAAGAAACATGATTTTTATTATTTCAGGCAAACAGTGTTTTCGGCAAAACAATGCAAAATGTGCGTGATTATTCCTGTGTCAAGCTTCATACATCAGCAAAATCAGCTTTAAAAGCTATCAGCAAACCAACATTCAAGAATTATACTATTCTTGGAGAGGATCTTGTTCAAACTAATCATTTCACACAAACAATTACTCATGATAAACCTATTGCTATTGGATTCTCTATATTAGAGCTGGTATGTACACCTTACCTTACCCTTATGGATCTTAATTAAATTTTAAAGTCCCGCAGATACCCTGTGGTGTAATGGTTAGCACACTCGCTTGATAAGCGAGAAATCCGAGTTCGAATCTCGGCGGGGTAATTAGGAAGCGGCTCTGCCGCAGCAAAGCTAGTTTCCTATTTTGGCATTTTTATTTATATATTTCTGTTTTTATTTTCAGAGTAAATTCATCATGTTCGATTTTTGGTACAACAAAATGACAAAGAATTCCCCGTGCGAATTCAATCTTGGCATGAGTGATACAGACTCTTTTCTTTTTGAAGTGACTAAACCAAAAATGTTTTGGAAAAGTGTGTCACCTTATATGGACTTCTCAAATTACCCGAAAAATCATCCAAAGTTTGATGACAGCAAAAAAGCTTCTCTAGGTTTTTTTAAAGACGAACTTTGTGGTGAAAAAAAATGTACTGAATTTATTGGACTCAGACCAAAGTGCTACGCATTAAATTTGGTTGATAAAAAGTCAAAAGAAAAAAGTGAAAAAAGAATTTGCAAAGGACTTGGTAGGTCTGCAATAAAAAATAGACTTCGTTTTTCCCAATATAAGAATTGTCTTGAAAATGAAATTATTCAGAGACACGAATTTGCATCAATTCGCTCAAAAAAACATGCTATAAAAACTATATTGCAAAAGAAAAAAGCCTTATCATTTTTTGACAGTAAAAGGTGGTTGTTTGACTGTGGAATTCATAGTGTGCCTTATGGATCAAAAGTTATTACGGAAAATTTTAATGTGTGTAATATTTGTAAATAAAAAACTATATTTGAAACATGTTTCTTTTATTAAACTTATAAACTATTTGAAACAGAAAATACATAAAAATATTTGATTTTGATTTTGTTATTTCTTTTGATTAAAAAATATAGCTTAAAAAATAAAATACAAGGCACGGCGGGAATCGACCCCACTCCCCGTCCACTCCAATGCCAGAACGCTATCCACCACTCCACCGTGCCTTGCATATAAACAAAAACAAACTTACAATCAATAAAATGAGATCAGCAGTAAATATCGCAATGGTATCAGTCTTTTAGGTTAATATCGCAGTCTTAAAATATCAGTGTTTTTGAATTTCAAATTTGAATCTTTTGGAAGTTTTGATTATTTAGTATTCATCACAAATCGATTAAAAAAATTGTTTAAAAATGAAAAGAAATTTCTTTCTTAACATTTTTAAACACCTTAAATCTATAAAAAATAGAACTCACACATTTTTAAATCCCTTAATCTAATCTTAAATCTAATCTTAAATCTAAATTCCACACCCGCATTTCAAACAATTACTTCTGAAATTGTGTTGGAAATAGGGGGAGGAGTAGGGAAGATAGGAGGAGGGGGGGTATGAGAACGAGGAGGCAAAGGTGGATGAGGAAAGACAAACGCGTTTTTTCGTTGTGTTAGATAGCGTGCGTTTGACTCTTGAATATGCGCGCGCAGAATATCCCTCGCACTTGTGTTCACAGAGTTGAAAGGATCAAATAACAACTCCTGTTGGAAGACCGTCTCTTGCTGTCCTGTCTCGCGTCTCTGACGGCGTAATGGAATGCGCTGGCGGAAAGAAGTAGGTGAGACAGGCGGTGGAGGGATGTTCAGCTTTAGGCCTAAGTAGTTTTTTCGGTCCGAAAATGATACTTTTTTGTCTGAAAAAGTAAAAATAAATTTCAAATTTAACTTTTAATTGTAAAATTAAATTTTTAAACTGAAAAAGAAAAATAATTATTTTCAAAAATTTCAAATTGATATTTTAAAGTTTTTTCAAATTCTCATTAAAAATTATTTTAAAAGTATCTACCTGCTTCTTGAACTTGAACATCGTCTTTCCTTTTTTCTTCTTTTTCGTTTTCATCAGCAATCTTTAGGATCCCTCTTTCTGGTTCTTGTGTTGTTCTTTGTGTTGTAGTTTTTTTACAAGCACACTTAATGCAGAAGCAAAGTGGGATCATAAGGAGTAAAACTATTACAACACCAAGAACAATAGCACTGATGGGGTTCTCTTTCAGATAACGGTCATATCGGTCGTAGTCTTGAATCTGAAAAAATTAAATAAATTGAAACAAAAGTTCATAACTAGCTATGCTGCAGCATGACTGCTATGAAATTACCCCACCGAGATTCGAACTCGGATCTCCCGCTTATGAGGCGAGTATGCTAACCATTACACCACAGGGTATCTGCGGGACTTTGAAATTTAATTAAGATCCATAAGCGACTCTGATTTTAGAAATAATTTCAAAAATTTAAAGCATATTTCAAATAATTATTTTGAAACAAAATGTTAAAATTAAAATTTAGAATTATTATGAAAAATTTACCGGTCCATAAGGATTTGGATGGTCTCGCTCGGTTCTGGATTCAAGAAAGGCTGCTTTGAGAATTCTGATTAAAGAATTCTCTATATCTGTCCTTTCTCTATTTTCTTCAACATGAGTTTGAGAAATTCCTCCGACCGCTTTTGTTGTTCGAGTAACTTCTCCATCCTGTTCATGCTGCTTCTGATCGACCTTTCCGAGAGCCTTAAATGAACGATCTCCTTCTTCAACTGTTCCACTAATTTTTCCCGCTCCTCCTTCATCTTCATTTGGCGGTTGTGAATTCGCAGCTGATGTTGCAATTGATGGTTGAGGTACTGATCTTGAGGAAGGTCTACCGAGGGTGGTGGTTGTTGTTGATGTTGTAGTTGGTCGTAGAGTTGTTGTTGGTGGTTTTGATGCGGAAGTTGGTGGTACAGAAAATTTGGAATGATCGCCTCCACCTGGCGAGTCATTTGGTTGAGGCATTCCTCCACTGTGTCCAAGGAAGAGCTCCCCATATGAGATGTTTGAGGAGTCGACATAGTTATAGTCAAGTTCAAAGTCTTTTAGTTCAAATGAAGAAGCAAAAACTATAGAAACGAAAAGAAAAAACTCTTTCACCATTGTCTTAAAGGTCTCTAAATGCGTATTTATGCAGGACTTCTTTTTCAACTTTTTGTCTCTCTCTTGCTAACTTTTCAAGCTCTTCTTTTTCTCGTTTTTCTTCTGCTCGTCTTTTTTCGTCTTGCTCACGTTCTCTTTGGTACCGAAACTCTCTTTTTCTTTCTTCTTCAGCGTCCTTTTCTCTTCTTCTTTTTTCCTCTTCTTCTCTTCGACACTTCTCTCTACTTGTTTCCTCTTCCTTAAGTGTTTCCCTTTTCCACATTTTATATCATTGTTAAATAAAAAAATTCAAAGTCACAATGTATTTTAAGGTAGTAAGCTTTATTGCAACTGACCAAATAAGTCAAACCAAGCCCAAACTTTTTACAGACCCTCGTGAAAGCTAGGCGAGCTTTTAACGCACATTGCTACCCTAAAAACAAGTATATCTTATTTCATATTTTGCGCAATTGAGAAACAAGTAAATTCAAATTGGGGGTGTAAAATGAGTGATCTAATTTTAGAACAGGCTAAAAATCTAATGCAAGAAAATACAAATGTTGGAAGTAATTTAGATGATTCCCTCTGTAAACGATTTTTACGTAAAAAATATAAATGTATTATGCTTTGGATGTTATCAATAATTGCTGTTTCTCAATTATTGATAATAATATTCGAAAAAATTGATGAAGAAGCTTTAAAAAAAATTATAGAAAAAGTTTCAAATTCGAGTAGACATTAAGTGAAGTCTTCACACCTCTCAATGTAATGTGAGACACGTGTTCTAGTCTAGTCAATACACCCAAAAGAAAAATACCACTGAAAATAATTTATTTTACATTTTGTATATTTCAAGTTTATAAATAAATATATTTACAATGATTTTATCTTGATTTTTATCTTGCATACGCACACATCATAATTAAAAATATAAATCCAAAGAAAAAACAAAAACATTCCCAAACAGCCATTTTGAAATACTTTTTAACAATATAATAGATAATATTCTCTTTCTTAAATACAAATACACCATAGTGTAATGGTTATCACGTACGCCTGTGGAGCGTAAGATCCGAGTTCGATTCTTGGTGGTGTAATAGATTTTTTCATTTTTATGAAGAAATTTTGTAAAATTAAGGAATAAAAAATCAAATTGAAAAATAAACAACATATTTGATCAAATATTCCCTAATTTCATCTTTTTTCCGTCTTTTTCCATACAATTCTGTACTAAAACTGTGAAATATTTCTTTTTTTGAACGTTTTTCTTTTGAAAACGGTTGTTTGCGCGTTGATTTTGACTTGAAAAAAACAGAGTCAAAATTGGAGCTCGAACAGTACATAAGGCAATCTCAAAAGTGGGTAACGCACTTTTTCGTCCCACTTTTTCATTATTTTTCACAAAAACGCGCAAGAAATTTCTGAAACGCGCGCGAAAAAGAGAAAAATCAAAGAAAAACAGGAAAAAACGCACGAAAAACCACGAAAATGAGAAGAAAAACACTGATTT
>JAIXOW010000347.1 GCA_027486615.1 Oxalobacteraceae bacterium
CGATCCTGAGCATTCCAATCTGGTGTATGGCCCTATACATAAGCCACGTTGGATTTATGCATGCTCCAAACAACTGCTCGATCGTGTGATCGCAGCCTATGGTCAGCAAGAAGGTTTGGCTTACACCTTATTTAGGCCGTTTAATTGGATAGGTCCAGGCTTAGATAGCATTCATACTTTCAAAGAAGGTTCTAGCCGTGTGATTACCCAATTCTTAGGGCATATCGTGCGCGGTGAAACGATTAAGCTGGTCGATGGTGGTAATCAGAAACGTACCTTCACTTATGTGGATGATGGCATCTCCGCTTTGGTGAAGATTATCGCTAATGAAGGTGGTAAAGCAGATGGTCAAATTTATAACATCGGTAATCCGGATAATAATTATTCAGTTAAAGAGTTAGCTAATATGATGTTGGAGATGGCTAAGCACTATCCTGAATATGCGGAGGGTCTATCTAAGGTCAACGTAGAAGAAACCACTTCGACCGAGTATTACGGTAAGGGCTATCAAGATGTACAGAATCGTGTACCTAAGATAGACAACACAAAAACCGACTTAAGCTGGAAGCCTGAAACAGAAATGAAGGATGCGCTTGGCCACATCTTTGAGTATTACCGTAGCCACGTCGCACAGGCACGTGAGTTGATGAACTAGGTTAGTTCTTCGATCAAAATAAGCAGAAAAATTTAAGCTCTCTCTGGCGCTATGTTGGCGTCTGAGAGAGCTTAATTAGTTTTAGGGGCATGAGAATTAAATGAGCGCTAACAGCATGCATGAGCTCTTATATTGATACAGCCGCTCCCTGCACTGCCAATAAGCCAGAACGTCCCGCCAGCTCACTCATCGCAACCTCATGTTTGGGTAAACTCGATGGATGCAGTCGTTGATACAACTCCTGCATAGAAATCAAATCATAGCCTTGTCTAATCCAACCTTGCAGCATGCGCTCCATGGCTGGTAAGAGCTTCATGCCTTCCAGTTCGGCATGCAAGGTAAAGACATGGCCATATTCCAGCTCGTCTTGTGTGGCTTGCAGCAGCCTCTCATGCACGTTCTCTGGCGTGGTGTCATTTAAGCCCAGTAGCTCATCTAAGGTGGGTAAGGTAGTGGGCATTTGTATGCAACTTAACACCGTATCATTCACTACAGGTTGAAACGGATACTGGCCTCGTGTGTCAGAGGCATACTGCAACCCCATGCGCGCTTGCCATAAATAGGCAACTGCGTTCATCTGCCAACCCGCAGCGCCATGCGTTTTAACTGCATGACCAAAGATCTCTTCAAATCGCTGAACAGCCTGATTTAACTCATGCAGTGTCCATCGTTCATCTGCATCCACCACATGGTCTTGCCAGCGTACGTGATCCCAGCAATGTATACCCACTTCAAAGCCTGCATCTGCTGTGGCGCGCAGAATGTCTGCGCATCGACGACCAATATCAGGACCTGGCAATAAGGTGCCATTCAATAGCGTACGAATGCCGTAGTGCTCAACGACTGAGGTACGGGAGACCTTTTGAAAAAAGCCAGGTCGGAAGATGCGTTTTATAGCGCGACCGGTATGGTCTTTACCCAAGCTAAATAAAAAGGTCGCATGAGCTTGATAGCGTTGAAATAGGGCGTTCAGTTGGGGTACACCGATTTGTGTACCGCGCAAGGTGTCGACATCTACTTTCAGCACTATCGTTTTCATGGGTTGGTGAGTCTCGAATCGGTTAAGGACAAACCCGCAAAGCGGGAAAATTCGGCGCAGTGTAACACTGCAGTCGACCTTGAATCAGTGCTGGATTGCTGCTTCAACCTTTACTAGCAATGATGAGTGATCTCTTTGATTTAGGCGGCAGCACAGATCTACGCATAAACAGAGTCAGCGAAGAGATTACAAATTTTTTAAAATCAAAGAGTTATAGCCTGATTCGAAAGTTGATTTGCAATCAGTGCGTGAGGTCTGAGTAGATGCTAAGGTGCTTTGAGCACAAATACTAAATCATGGCGAGAGAGTTGGATGAGGCTGCAAGGTCGATGAGAGCAAAGCCGAATCACTTTAAAAAACGTGATTGAAAACGTCATCGAGCGCTAACATTAAAATCAGTGAGATTGAATTTTTAGTATGCGAGATTTGAATGGTTGACTTAATTAGGGTATTTTTTTTTTTTTTTTTGTCATTAATTAGAAAATAATTCGTATTTTATGAAAATTTTTCTTCCATTATTTCATTAGATGGATAAAATTCGGTTCATGCAAAATAAATATGCGAAGTAGTGCAGTGTTTTGCGGCTCGCTGAAAATAAAGCAGCTGATTGCAGATAAGTTGAAAACTAAATCGCGATCTTGGAGTCAGTAGGTAAAGGCTCTGGCTTAGTTTGAAATTCAGTAGCGCGGCAACTTGGTTGGATGCTGAGGAGTCGTTAGTAAGTAGAATGCAAGTGGTGGGAAAGTGGATTCACAGCGAGTCCAAGTTCACGCCACTAGGTTGGTGAGACTAATTCGTTCTGACTGCGAATCCGGCAGCATCAGAAACGAGCTTAAAAAAGATAACGATAAATTTGCTTTCTATTTCAATTTCATCGCCGACTGGTTTTTCTCAGGTGACGCCACTCCCAAGGCAAAGAGATTGTTTCCCCCAAAATTCCGTGAATGCTAAACAAACGGCAGAGCGGCTGTCTCCTGTTGGAGGTATCCATGCTGTTTGATCACTGCGCTGTATGTCAGAAATGTTGTAATGTCGATGAGGGCTATTCACCACTAGAGATCACCCTGACTGCATCTGAAAAGAAGCGTTTGGGCAGTGTCTGTATAGATCGTCGTTGTGAACACTTAGGCAACAAGGGTTGTGAGCTTGGTGATGACAAACCATTCGGTTGCAAGCTCTATCCACTTTCCTATAATCCGAGCGAGAAGAGCTTTTTCTTTGACGCCGATTGTCCACTAATGGACGAATATTTTGCGCAGCTTAAAAAAACTGGTAGCGAAGCTCATACACACTTGAGTCAAGCACAAGCACAGATTACAGAGCTGCATAAGAAATCCTCTGGATACTTGAAGCGTAATTTTCAAGTTGATGTTGAGTTTTTTGATTTACGTCCCATCCCTTAGTGTTACTTTATTTTGAGGTAATTGGCTTATGACATTTGTCGAAACTAAAATGGAGATCCAACACGATCACTCCGATTCCCGCTCGGTAAACGAGGTGGGTTATCAGAGCTGGACTCCTGAAAATCTACTGGTCGACAGCTATCACAACGACATTCATTATTTCACCACCCGGTGGGATGCTTTATGTCCTTATATAGACGTGACTGAAGAGATGCTGGCGCAAGCTTCAAAGCCTCTCATCGTTTACGCTTTGCCACCTGATAGCGCATTTGGGCAACCGATTCGTGATTGGTATGGCTTAGTTGATGTGTCTTCCAAAGAGTTTTGGGAAGAATCACGTCGTGAGCGTAAATTCCGCGAGCTCGATAAATTTTTCCGCACATTTGATATTACCGAATCAGTCGTTCCCGGTAAGACCTTAAGTGTTGAAGATATCTATGAGTTAGGTGGTGATCATTTTGCTAACTATGAAATCGATCCACGTGAAATCGAAGGCTTTGTAGATTACATCCGCAATCTCGACGTGTTGATTTATCAAGTGCGCTCTCCAGAAGGTGAGTTGGTGTTGAGCGATGTGTCTATCGTCATGCCACGTTATAACCAAGTGTATGGTAGCTTCTGTCAGTGGAACCGTAAATTTAAGAATAAGTCGCCAGGTTTGTTTGCTTGCTTATTAGCGAGTAGATGGGCAGCTAAGAATGGCTACAATTTCTACAATCTAGGTCCAGTTGGTGATTATGGTTACAAGTCCCTGTTTGTAACGCATCATGAGCCTATTTATTCACTGGTGTTAGCGGATCCTGATCATCCATTAGTGTTAGACCCAGAATCACCGGTCTATGCTGATTTTGAAGAAAGTGATCTGAACCAGATTTACCGTACTCGGAATGCTCCTACCATTCGAGCAGAAGAAGCGGTGTGTGCAGCAATCGGCTTCTGAGTCTCTAACAAAATGCCTCTCTGGTGTGAATTCAACCGGAGGCAGCACCGCACAAGCAGTGCTCATTTTGCTGAAGTCTCTGAAGGTCGCTCTAGATTGAACACAATCTGATGCGACAGTAAAAAAGGGTAGCCCCGACAGGTGGCTACCCTTTTTGCTTTTTAGCTTGTCTTATTTTAGTTAGAAATAATGTTCTTCGTCA
>JAIXOW010000130.1 GCA_027486615.1 Oxalobacteraceae bacterium
ATCAGTCGGAAAAGACCAAATATGATATGAGATGATATGAACCATGGTAGGCTCGGCATGACCAGTACGAATATTTAATGTTGAGATGAGATGAACCATGGCAGGCTCTGCATGACCAGTAACGAATATTTCAATTCCAACCGTCTTCTTTGTCAGCTGCGTTGTCTGCGTCTTCCGAAGGAGGTAGTGGTAGTGGCGGAGGACCCTGTTTGCGTCGTGACATACTACATTCAATAGTTGCCTTCATACAGGCGCACATACCCCTTCTGTAATAAAAGTTAAGAAAGATGTAACTGACAAGCAAATTATTGGTTAGGAAAATTTTGCATAATGAAGGTGTCCGGAGAAGGTGTTTAAAAACATAAAGTAAAAGGTACAATAAATAAACATACTCAAGACTCAAATCCGGATTAGTACTTTAAAATGCTACTACCAGTCTAAAATAAGTAATAATGATAGTAACTCTACAAAATTTTACTTGGGAGCATGACGAACGACAAGAACTGGATGGACGTTGTTGTTGTGGCAGGTTTCGCACAACGCGAAATGTTTCAGATAAGATTTGCCCCTAGGGCACAGGGGGTTGGCGTACATAGGAGACTTTTCAGGAAGTTTGATGTCCAAGAGTGCTTTGTCTGCGTCTTCGCAAGGAATCATTGGTAGTGGCGGGAGACCCTGTTGGCGTCGTGACGCACTACAGTCAACAAGTGCCCTAAGACAGTCGCAAATGCCCAATCTGTAATCAAAGTTAAGAAACACGTAACTGGGAAGCAAATGACATAATTGGTTAGGCAAATTATTGGCGGATCAGTTGTTCAAACACATAACGTTACCCTCATGTTTGTTTTCAGAAAGGTACTTCAGCATCAAATCAGACCAAGTACGTAAATCGGTTATTGCAAATGAAAGTAATTTAATGAGCGTCAATAACAAATACTTGACAAAATTATACCTGTAGAAATAATGATGAACGAGACCAACTGGATGGACAGAGGAATTCTGACAGATCTCGCAGCACGAATAGTGCTTCAGGAAATGACGGCCATATACTCGGCAAATAGGGTATTTGTACAACGAAGACATCGCAATAACTTGGCTGTAATGTAGAAAAAATTCATATTACCAGATGGAATCAACTTGAGCCGTAGGAAATAAAGTCTGATAAGTGCTTCACATTTAATGACAATGGCTTATACTTTATTAGAAGTACCTGAGGACACGAATTATTTAAAGTTGAGGATGAAGTTGAGAAGGTGCCTGCGGCGACGTGATTTGAATATTCCGGCGAAGAAGTTCACTCAGATGCTGAACGAGGAAGCAGTGCTTCGTAATTTCCAACTGTAAAAGAAAATGAAGCAATTCTTGAGAGCTGCTAACATACCTTACAACGGCAGGATCGAGCGGACTAGCTCCTTCAGGAGCAGTCCGGAGAACTTCGAAAGCCGATTGCAGTTCAAGGAGGTACGTGTATCGCTCGGTGGCAACGTCTGTGCCGTTCAACTTTTTGATGCAAAGCGTGAACTTTTCTGTAAAATTTTTGATATATTTTGGCAATTCAGACATGTCACGCCTCGACAAAGGAGAGAATAAAACAAGAGTTCCTTAGGAATTGAGGACTTACCGCGTGAGAAATAAGTAAATAATGACCTCAAAACACACTATAGGAAATATAAACAAAAAGCAATCCAAAGACTTCTAAACGTGACACAGATATCTAGAGCTGCGTTGCATCATTTTTGTTTCACCCAACCAACGTAATTTCTTTCAAAACGCAATTGTCGCAACGTAGCAAAACCTAATAATGCCAATAAAAATTGGGGACCTAAAATAAATTACATGTAATGACGTTCAATTTATGAAATGATTTGTACCTGTTTTTTCAAAGAAAAATGCTTACCCAAAAAGTACGGGAAAAAGTAAATTAATCTTCCGGTGGTTGAGTATAGTTAGGGCGACGAAGAAGAAGATGAAGATGCTGAACGTAGATGTTGAATCTTCTTATTTCCAATTCAAATAGGTTGTCCAGAAAAAAACGACAGGTGTCAACAAAGCTCACAACAGGGGGATCGTGCGGACGAGCGCCTTCTGGGTCAGTCACGAGTCTTTCAAATTGAAATTGAAGTTGAAGGAGTAACGAGAATCTCTCTGACGTCCTGTTGGTCCTGTTTAAATTTCGAAGACAACTTGTTAATTGATTGACAAAATTATTTACATATCTGGGCACTTCAGACATTTTCTTGCCATCGTTAAGAGCTAACTACACTTAGAGAATGATGCAATTAAAGTAAAGAAAACAAAAACAAAAACAAATAGGCGACATACAAAGATTTCTAAACGTGCATAATCAGACACAGGTATCTATAATATATTAATGCAAACTTAAGGTTAGGGCTCTTCAATAATTGATGACATGAAATTTTAAAACTTTCATTGAATAATGCTTACCCTCAAGGAATGAGTAGCAAATTAAAGATGTAGTTTTAGGTAACGAATTAAAAACAGACATGAGACAGACTGTTTAAGAACATTTAAATCATTGAGTAATGTTGTCCAACTTCTGCAACCTCTTGATGCGCAGAGAAGTGGCCATACTATGAAAACGTTCGGCCAAATCAGCCCTGTTTGAAGACACAGAGACACGTTCACACTTTTCACAGACTTCAATCTGCTCGTTTATTACTTCGTCATTGTCCGGAAGCGAGAGTTTCTCGAGTTTTCCAATGTTACTTTGTAACAACCACCTAAGTAGTAACAGATCGTATACAGTTTTAGTACGTCTCTGGTCACATAATTGTAAATAAGAATAGTTCAAACGGCCAAGGATTTCATCTCGACGAAACTCAATGTCTTCAATTCCGGCCATATTATAGATGATGAAAGAATCGATGTAAAAAGGAAGAAAATGATGTTGCAAACTTAGCGTGTGGCAGCAGCCGCTTGACGCCTGACGCGAATGCGATGCCTGCGAAGAAATCCGGAAACAAACTTCAGAGAAGAACGAATTTCCTCCGCATCGGCAACGAGCTTCGCATCGTACTGCGCGCAGACCTCCTCCTGAATTGCTTTGACGTCGGCGTTGTCCGAGATGGGCAACTTCATGAGCCTGACAAAGAGGCGCTCCAATCGGTTCATAAAGGTGGTCCGCACTTCGTCGCTGTAGTCACGGTCCGGGTCACTGACACGGACCAACCAGAACCTGAAGTAGAAGACAATGTTAATGAATCATTAATTAATGTAGGGAGGTTATGTGTATTCAATATAGTTAAAACGAATAACTTCAATGTACCTGATGCTCTCAAAAAGTCGATCTCGCTCCCGTTCGATATCCTCACGGATTTCCTCACGGGTTCTCCTAATCATACGATTGTTTCCGGACATTTTATATCTTTCTCAATAATTTAAGTTTTCTGTCCGGATTGTAAGAAAGTGAAAAGGAAAAGGAAACAAAACAACTCTTTATAAATCTTTGCTCCTGTGTTCAAACCCATAGATTTCAATGAAATCATTAATAATTATGTACACATTTATTCGAATTATTAGCTATCTGAATTGCCAAACGACAATCTGGTAGTTTGCAATAGCCGGGGGTACTTGCATGAATTTGGCGAACGAAAAGCAATTATTTTTCTTGGTTGCTGATCAACAAACTGTGATTGAACTACAGCCGGATTTGACAATCACGTTGTTTGCTACAGCCGGGGTTATTGTTGTCAAGTTGACGATCGAATTAATATTTGTTATGGGTTGCCAAACGACAATATGGTAATTTCCTTAAGCCGGTGGTACTTGTATCAATTTGTCGACCGACAAATTAATGTAAATCTGGACGCCGAGCGCATTATAAAAAAATTCAGTTTATCACTCATCAAATTGAGATTTTTAAGTCACATTTGTATAATTCGAGTCGATTAACAGCTCAAAACGTCAAACTAAGTCGTATAACGGCAACAAAGCCGACAAGTCGCATGGATACTCGCCTTGAAGTTTTACAGTGTACCGAAGGGTTTTTCTTGACATTTTGAATTCTTC
>JAIXOW010000326.1 GCA_027486615.1 Oxalobacteraceae bacterium
AGAACCCACGTGTTCTAAATCAATTTGTAATAGTGGAGCCCATGCTTCTTTCAAAGAGCGGAAGAAAACATCGATAATAATTTTAATTACACGTGATTCGGTTGGTGTGAACATGCGACCTGGTGGTAACCAGTTAGCAGGTAAGGGCTCACCACTTTTTTTTTTTTTTTTTCGACGCGGTGCGCCAGGCATACCTGCACCAGTGCCACCAAAAAAATTATCAAGAGCAGAAAACACCACTGTAGGTTCAATCACTGCTAATGAAAAACCACGTAAAGGATTAATACGAATGGTGTTAACGGAAAGTGGTGGACGTAGATCACGTAGATAATCACCAAAGCGCACGATTTGTGCACGAGAAGGTGTGATACGCGGGCTAGTACGTAAAATTTCCATCAAACCTAAGCGGAATAAACGCACGAAGCGCTCGTTAATCATTTCAAGTGCAGAAGTGTTTACGCCTAGTGTGCTGTCTTCACTAGCCAGATCGTGTTTTTTTACACGAGTAGTGAGATTAAAACCTGTGTCAACGGCGATAGAACCGTCGTCTATGCCTTCAGCAAGCGCCGCCAGTTCTTCCGGTGATAGCAGGTTACTTTGTTCAGCCATGGCCGCGCTCGATTAAATGTTAGTTAGGTTAAATGCTTATTGCACGACGAATTCAGTAAAGCTAACTTCTTCAACACCGCCAAAGCCTTCATATTTTTCTAGCAGCGAGTTGATCGTCAAGCGTAGATTTTCAGCCAGCGCTTTACGGAAATCAGCCTGATTGATATCAGCTTCTGTATTTAAACGCATCACGTCTAGCATAGCAGCGCGGATAGGCAATTCATGGGTTTTAATATTTTTGATCACGCGATCATCATAATGAGTCATGATCGTGACTTGCACCTGCATCACTTTACGTGAGCCAGTTAAATTCGAGAGCAGTGGTTTTTCCAATGTGTAGTAATTGAATTTCCAGCGCTGGTTATCCGCATCGTTGGCTACTAATTCTTTGGTTGGTGGTTCAGCACCTGGTTTGCCATGACTATCAGCAGGCGCACCATGACCATCATCTTTAGCAGCTTCATGTCCGTCAGCTGGAGCGCCGTGACCTTCGGCCGCATCGAGTTTATCGAGTTGCGCATCAATCGCTTCCTCGGCCTTGTTCTTTTTCGAAAAGAAGCCGGTTGCAAAGAGGGTACCGGCGACTGATCCGCCTATCAAAATAAGAACCACTAAGACCATCACGATGATCTTAACTAGTGGACCCTTCTTTTTCTCTTCGCCTTCACCTTCAACGGGTGCTTCTGGAGCAGCTGCAGCAGCCATGTTATTCCCCTACTAAAAATTAACTCTAGCGTTTAATCAGACCAGAACATCTAATCCGTCTGTACTACCAGTTTTGCTGGCAGCCACAGTTGTCGTTGATGTTGTCACTGTTTTTGCAATCTCACCGCCTGTAGATCCTCGATTTCCCTGATATTGCTTCTGGTCAGGTGTCGAATTTCCGCCGTTTTGGTGTTCTTGCTTATTGTTAACATCCATGTGAGCAATATCCATGCCTAGATCACCCAATGTCTGTCTTAATTTTGGTAGCCCATCCACAATCAGGTCGCGGGTGGCTGAATTGCTTGCTGTAAAAGAGGCTTGCAGCTCACCTTTATGCATTTTTAATTCAATACCGATATTGCCTAAATTATGCGGTTTTAAGGTTAAGTCCACTTTCCAGTCACCACGAGCAATCTGTGCTGACAAGCGTTGGCCCAAGGCCTCCGCTACACGCTGCGATATTTTTTCATATTGTTGCACCCGTTCATCAGCATCAGTTTGGCTGACATTGCTAGTGCTTGGAGCGGTGACATCATTATCCTCGCTCGCCTTATCTTGTTGATGGCTAAGTACAGACTGTAATTCTTGACCGCTTAGTTCCGTATCGATCACCAATGTGTCAAGAACGGGATCGGGCAAGATAATGGCGCTAGCCTCAATATTTATAGGGGTGCTGACTAAAGAAGTAGGCTTGGCATTAGAGAACATATTCTCAGGCGCTTTGAGTAAAGCCATTTTTGCTTCTAAGCGTTTAGCAAATTGTGCTGCTTCGGGCGCTGCAAATATCAGACTGGCTGCCAGACTTTGCTTTTCAGGGTATGCAGTGGGGAGAACAACAACGGCGGGGGTGGTCGGTTTGATGATCCCATCACGCACGCCATTCAGGCCAAATAGCACTGGTTTTAACACTTCATTCGCCACTGGAGCTGCGGCATTTTGCATAGTTTTAGTTCGCTCTGTGTTTTCTACGCTCCAGCTCATGCTGGAATCTGCGTCTAATTGCAGTGTATTCGGTTGAGCTGCAGGTTTTATCTCTGGACTTGGATTGGCTAGCGACGCTTTAAGTAATGCAGCATCACTATTCGTAAGTTTGCTTGTGGTATCAGCATCCAGTGTTGTTGGTAAAGTCGCAACCTTGAGTTTGGCTGCATCTAATGTGCTTTGATCTGCATTCTCACTCAGACTGTTTATTGCTGATGCAGCTTCCACTGCGGGTGTAATTGTCAAATTAGCAGCGGCTTCTAATTCTGTGGACGCATCAGAAGCAGCTTCGGTTGGTTTAGCTTGAAAAATCAGGCTCAGCGCTTTTTCATCCAGTCCTTGTGATTTTGCAAATGCCAACAAACTTGCATCACTCATGACGGGTTTTGTTGTCGTAATGATATTGAGCTTGGATCCCAGTGGTTGCGCTTGCAATTCACTCGCCGCCGGTGAAGCTGCGTCATCTGAAGCGGCAAGTTTTTGCCCCTGAGCTCCAGCCATCATGTTTGCAAATAGCAAGGCAAAATCACCTCCCATTTCGGGTGGTTTCTCTCCCGTCTCCGTGCTAAGCCCAGTATTGACGGGCTTTTTGGCGTGTATCGGGCTTGCAGCTGGCGAATGAATCGATGCAGTCATGGGAATGATTTTTCAGAGTTTGCCTTATGGATGAATGACTATAAGCAAAAACTGTGTCAGCTCAGTAATTCCACCTTGTTTTATTTTTTTGACAAGAGGATTGCCGAGCAAAATTGCTTGCATCACGCTATTTTTAGCGAGATGAGACACAGAATATTAACTTAAAGTAATGTTTTTTTCATGCCGATTTGGTAGGAAAAAGCAAATATCATCTTGCCGCACAGAAAATGGGGATAGGGATGACGCTTAACAAGATGTTTAGCGGCTAATTTAGAAAGAGAATAAATTGCCAATAAAGCAAATTACTTCATGTAATGTATGCGCAAGGTCAGGGCAAGGAATACCTGAATTTGCGAAAAATTGAATGTTTGATGCAGTCTAGGCTGGGTTTTCAAATTGATAGGCAAAGTCCCAGCCTGAACTGATGGTGAAATTAATTGTGATAAAAAGTACGATTACTAGGCGGAACCAATGAAGGAACGGTTTGCCATGCTTTACGAATTTCTTCCATCATGTCATGGATTTCAGCCAAAGCAGCTAAATCATTATGCGCATTAACGTGGAAGAGTCGTCGTGTCACGTAGCTATACAGCTCATTCAAGTTGCGAGCAATATCGCCGCCTTTTTCGAAATCCAATGCACCTTGTAAGCCAACTACGATACGGCCAGCACGAGCAATCGCTTTGGATTTATCAATAATGGCGCCATTTTCTATATGACCTTTTGCAGTTGATAAACTCTCGATCAGTCCATCAAATAACATTTGAATCAGTTGAATATTGTCTGCCCCTGAAACACCAGTAGTAATTTTTACATCGCCATAACTGGCGAGGGCTCGTTGTCTCATGTTCATAGTATCGCACTCCAGGCTGATTGATTGCTTCAGACCATGTATCGGCAAGTGCGGAAAAGACTTTAGGGCGGGGGAGGTGAAGATTGACTGAGTTACGTCTGAAATAGTGCTTATCTTCAGTACTGATGCGAGATTGCGCTTGAAAATTTTTATTTCACACGTTGTTTGAGAAGACCAGCGTGTTAACAAGAACATAAAAGCGGCAATAGTTTGCCGCTTTTAACATCACTAAAAATATATCGACTTCAGGCTAGGCTTCTTAAATCAATTTGCAGTATTAAGTACCAAGCTAATGGTATTAAGCCACTTTTTCTGGATTGTTCGCTTTACTATCGTTAGCGGTGCTAGTGGTTTCAGCTGTTACTGGGATTGCTGCTGAACTTGCTCCATCTGTCGCATTAGGTGTTGCAGTTGGTGTTGGAGTTAGAGTAGCAGTTTGTTCAGCTTGCGCCGTTGCTTGTGCAGTTGGTTGTGCAGTTGCTTGTGCAGCTGTCTCTGCTGTTGCTTCACCAGATTCAGTAGTAGGTGTTGTAGTACTTGGTTCTGATGCCGTGTTAGCGATAGGAGCGCCAGTAGCAGGATCCGTAGTCATAGCAGTTAATGCTGGCATTGCTTCACCTTCTGCATTTGCCACCATCATGAGCGGAGTAGGTTGGGTCTCTGGCGCAGGTAGAGCTGGTACGTCAGATTGCAATGCAGTTGTTTCAGATTGCGATTCTGGTGTTGGAACATGCGGCTCTATATTTGGCATTAACAGTTTAGATAACTGTATTGGTGGCATGCCAACTTGTTCAAATAATTCATTGCCAATGTTATCGAGATTAGCAGCAATAAGTGAATCTTCTGTGTCTGGTTTGGTGGCACGATCATGACCAGCCATGTAAATTCCTTTTGCAAATTCATGCGGAATCCATGAAGTGAATTCACCACGCAATGTCGGTACTTTACGTTCTGGAGAAACCGGCATGCTAAAGCCTTCACGGCCATCTAATGTGCCATCTTCAAATAAAAGTTCTATGTGTTTTTGCAAAACCATTTCATAACGGCTGCGTAACTGGCCTATCATTTCTTCATCTAATTCTTGCATTGCTTCACCACTCAGCACATCCCATAGGATTCTGCCGTTCATGGTCGTCATAGTGCTGTCCGTGAAGGGGCGTTTCAGTCTGGCTGTCTCATTTTGATTATGCAGGGCGTTCACTCTGTCTAACAGATAAAACACCACCAGTAGCAGACCGACTAAGCCTGCAAACACAAGGAGTAGCAATACATTATTCATTTGGGGCTCGGACATAAGGTTGTTGATCCATATGGCTTCAATGTTGTAATTGTGTGCGCAGCTTTTTTACGTTGGCAGACAAGATCTGCGACACACGCGATTCTGATACACCCAGTACTTCGCCAATTTCACGTAAGTTCAACTCTTCTACGTAATACAAAGAAATCACTAATTTATCGCGCTCAGGTAAGCCATCAATAGCTTCCGTAAGTGCATTCATCATTTGTGATTCTTCAACCAATGCATCGGGTTGACGTGATTCTTGTTCACGAATATTCATCACTTCTTCTGACACCACTTCCATCGAGTAAGTCTCGAACTGGCGAGCAGAGCCACGATCTTTTTCAAAGCTCTCTAATTCACGTCCCATAAATTCTGCTAGCTCAGCTTGGGTTGGTGCACGACCTAATTCAGTCGCTAATGCTTGATTGGCTGAGCTATGTGATTTATTAAATGCGACAGCAGAGCGGGGTAAAAAAGATAAGCGTCGTACTTCATCAATCATGGCGCCGCGTACACGACTATGCGCGTAACTTTCAAATGCAACACCTTTAGTTGGATCAAATGCACGCGCTGCTTCTATCAGTCCTATCATGCCGACTTGCACCAGCTCGTCGACTTCCATGAAAGGAGGGATACGTGCTTTTAAATGCACAGCGACACGTTTGACCATACCCAAATGCGCGAGGATTAATTCTTCATCGCGATTTTGCGTTTGTTCATATAGGCGGGTTGAGGGTGGCATAATCGTTTCGCCTTAATTTTGTTTAACCAGTCGTTCCATGAAGAACTGGAGTCCGCCTGAAGCATGGTCAATCACTGGCAATGAAGCCAATGCGTCAGCTAGTCGACGGAAATCACGCGCACCACTACTACCGGGCGCGAATTCCATAATCGACTGGTACTTCTTCAAAGCCGTCAGCACCAGCTCGTCAGCTTCAATAGAAGTAATGTATTGCAATGATTTAC
>JAIXOW010000300.1 GCA_027486615.1 Oxalobacteraceae bacterium
AATGGCAACAGGTTCAAGGGGGACTTATTCTAAATCTTGACTTAGACTAATTTTGACGAAAATGGCAACAGGTTCAAGAAGGACTTAGTCAAAATCTGGACTTAGACAAATTTTGACGAAAATGGCAACAGGTTCAAGACGGACTTAGTCAAAATCTGGACTTAGACAAATTTTGACGAAAATGGCAACAGGTTCAAGAAGGACTTAGTCAAAATCTAGACTTAGACAAATTTTGACGAAAATGGCAACAGGTTCAAGAAGGACTATACGCGCACTATACGTCAAATTTTGGGCACCTGGATACCATATTCAATACTGAGGATACCATAATTGATACTAAAAAATATGGTATCCGAAGACAAAAATATGGTATCCACCAGAAAAAAATATGGCATCCAGTGAAAAAAGTCTAAGTTTTGGATACCATATTTGTAAATACCAAGTTTAAAAAAAATATGGTATCCCAGGTTGGATACCATTTTTTCATATACAAATTTTCAAATTTATGGTATCCAGTCATCGCACACCATAGTTTTTAATACCAAGTTTTAAAATTATGGTATCCAGTCATTGGATACCATATTTGTTGATACCAAGTTTTGAAAATATGGTATCCAGTCATTGGATACCATATTTGTTGATACCAAGTTTTGAAAATATGGTATCCAGTCAATCGGTACCATTTTTTTCAATACCAAGTTTTAAAAATATGGTATCTAATCATTGGATACCATATTTTTTGATACCCAGTATAAAAAAATATGGTATCCATGTCATAGTATCATAGTATCATAGTGTCATAGCAACAGGTTCAAGACGGACTTAGTCTAAATCTTGACTTAGAAGAATTTTGACGAAAATGGCAACAGGTTCAAGACAGACTTAGTCAAAATCTCAACTCAGAAGAAAGTTGACGAAAATGGCAACAGGTTCAAGGGGGACTTAGTCAAAATCTTGACTTAGAAGAATTTTGACAAAAATGGCAACAGGTTCAAGACGGACTTAGTCAAAATCTTGACTTAGAAGAATTTTGACGAAAATGGCAACAGGTTCAAGAAGGACTTAGTCAAAATCTAGACTTAGAAGAATTTTGACGAAAATGGCAACAGGTTCAAACTTTGTTTCAAAAAATACATTTTATCAATGCAGGTCGGGAAAAACCAGCTCCGGCAACTTTTTTGATACCCCCATTGAGAAAAGTAGAGTGCAAAAAAGTTGGGATATCTTTTCAGCCATGGGGTGCCATGCCACGTGCTGAAAACTGTTCCAAAGTTTTCCTCCCCTTGAGCTCTGTGAGATGACAGTTATCGCTTTTGATGTTGTTTATGGATTTTTTGACTTCATGTTTTTACCTACTACTGGATTGATTCAATTGCCGATTTTAATTTAGCTAGATCCACCAGGATTAAATGCCCGCATCTTCGACTTTTTGAAAAAAATTTGGACTTAGACAATTTTTCGCAAAAATGGCAACAGGTTCAAAGAACACTGGACATAGAAAATTTCAACAGGTTTAAAGAAAACCAATATACATTTTTTCAAAAATTCTGCATTGACCTGATGGTCAAACTGGTGATGTTATGAACAAGAGGTGCAGAATTTTTCAGTTGGCCATTGAAAAAATGTGCTTGGTTTGCAATTTTTAAAATGATATGGCACATTTCTTTAAGTCAAAAACGCGTCGGTCGTTTAAGGGCACTACTTTCAGACGAGTATCGATGTGGACGAATCTTGACTTAGACGAATCTTGAATAGTCAAATTTTAATGAAAATGGAAACAGTTTTGCTCTAGGGAGAGTTTGACAACCCCTTTTCCTTGTCAACGGCCATACCATGTTGAACACACCAGTTCTCGTCTGATCACTGAAGTTAAGCAACATTGGGCCTGGATAGTACTTGGATGGGAGACCGCTTGGGAACACCGGGTGCTGTTGGCTTTTTGTTTTTATTTTTAATGCCTTCTTGCAGACGTTTTGGCTCTAAAAATGCCTATCCAGAATGCCTATCCAAAATGCCTATCCAAATTTTTAAAAATCTATCCAAATATGATAGCCAAAAAAAATTATTTTCAGATAGACAGATAGATCCACCAGGACTTAATGCACTTATCTTGGATTACGGGGGTATATCTTTTCAGCCATGCGGTGCCAAGTGCTGAAAACTGTTCCAAAGTGTTCCTCTCGTCGAGCTCTACAAGATGACAGTTTTTCAATTTTGATGTTAATGGGATTTTTCTGACTTACATCCAGTTGTGCCAACTGCCAAACTCCAAAAAGTGCAAAAAGTTGTTGCAAAAAAACCTGAACCGTCAACTTTATTGCAACCCCCATTGAGAAAAAGTCAGGATATCTTTTCAGCCATATCTTTTGAGCCATATGGTGCCACGTGCTGAAAACAGTTCCAAAGTGTTCCCCTCCTTGAGGTCTACGAGATGACAGCTTTGGATTTTGATGTTAATGGATTCTTTAAGACTTACGTCAAATTTAGCAAAGAAACCTGAACCCTAATTTTTTTGAAACCCCCATTGAGAAAAAGTCAGGATATCTTTTCAGAGACAAATTTCAATGAAAATGGCAACAGGTTCAAAGGGACTTAGACAAATTTCAATGAAACCTGGATTTAGACAAATTTCAACAAAAATGGCAACAGGTTCAAAGGGACTTAGACAAATTTCAATGAAACCTGGACTGGAAATTTACCTTGATTGATTGATTGAGAAAAAGGCCATTTTCGTCGAAATTGCTAATTATATCAGCTAGATCCACCCATTGAAAATAAGTAATTAAATTTGTACATTTTGGGCACCTTTTGCAAAATTTTGACTCAAGGACGCCATTATTATTTTGAAGCTTCAACTTAAGGGCACCAGTTTCAGAACATATTGTTGTCCAAGCTGAGTTTTAGGAAATATGGTATCCAAAATTAAGTTTAGTTTAGTAGTGCTGAGCCAACGCACAATTGAAAAAAAAAAGTGGTGAAAAACGTCCTGTACGTGCGACTTTCTTGAAACCCTCATTGAAATTAAGTTTGTAAGTTTTGATTAAGGGCACCAGTTTCAGAAAATATGGTATCCAAAATTTAGGACTTATCACAATTTAAAGAAAATCTGGACTTTGAAAAATTTCAACAAAAATGGCAACAGGTTCAAAGGGACTTAGTCAAAATTGAAAGAAACTTGGACTTAGACTAATTTCTTAGACTAATTTTGATTTTGACAAAAATCTTGACTTACGCCAAAATTGAACATTTAGCAACATTGTTACAAGCTATTCCCCATTTTCACTCTAGTGCCAAATTTGGTATTTGCGCTTGTTAGAAATGTGGTATCCTCTCTTAGAGAACTCAAAATACAACATCTGGATGTGATGTATTTTGCCTTAGACAAATCTTGACTTAGGATACCATCTGGCGAAGAAATTTTGTCATGAAATGAGGAGCAATTATCGCAACGTTTTTTCTTCGCATGTATTCTGAAATGATCAAACTTACTGTCAAATCTTGACTTACGACGAATCTTGACTTACGCCGAATCTTGACTTACAACAAATCTTTTCAGCCATGCAGTGCAAAGTGCTGAAAACTGTTCCAAAGTGTTCCTCTCCTTGAGCTCTACGAGATGACCGTTTTCAATTTTGATGTTGTACATGGATTTTTTGTTTTACACCATAACATAACAGAGGGCAAATTGCAAAAATTGCAAAATTCATGTTAGCTAGATCCACCTCGCTTAAATGCGCCTTTCTTGGACTCTGGGGATATCTTTTCAGCCATGCAGTGCTAAGTGCTGAAAACTGTTCCAAAGTGTTCCCCTCCTTGAGCTCTACGAGATGACCATTTTCGATTTGATGTTCTATTTGGATTTTTTGACTTATGTCAAGTTTGACTCTCTTGAAACACCCATTGATATTAAATTCGTAAAATTTGTAAATTCTGGCGAACTTTTGTCATTTTTGGACCTAAAAGACGCCATTATCATTTCCAAGTTTCTACTTAAGGGCACTACTTTCAGAGTATATTGTTGCCAAAGATGAGTTTCAAGACATATGGTATCCAAAATTTTGTTTGGTTTAGTTGTGCGGAGCCAGCGCACAATTGTCCGAAAATAGCAGGTGTCTTTTTACCTTGATGTCCGACTTTCTTGAAACCCCCATTGATATTAAATACGTAACGTAATGAAAATGGCAACAGGTTCAAAGGGACTTAGAAAAATTTCAAAGAAACTTGGACTTAGACAAATTTCAACAAAAATGGCAACAGGTTCAAAGGGACTTAGACTAATTTCAAAGAAACTTGGACTTAGACAAATTTTAACGAAAATGGCAACAGGTTCAAAGGGACTTAGACAAATTTCTAAGAAACTTAGACAAATTTCAAAGGGACTTAGACAAATTTCTAAGAAACTTAGACAAATTTCTAAGAAACTTGGACTTAGATAAATTTCAACGAAAATGGCAACAGGTTCAAAGGACTTAGACAAATTTTAAAAAAAACTTGGACTTAACAAATTTTAATGTTGGTAATGGTAATGGTAATTTTTCTGACACCTCTTTCTTCAAACTCTGAAATAAAGAGGATCGATGGGCCAACATTTCTGCTCCTCGTTGACAAATTTCAACAAAAATGGCAACAGGTTCAAAGGACATAGACAAATTTCAAAGAAACCTGGACTTAGACAAATTTTCGCGAAAATGGCAACAGGTTCAAAGGGACTTAGACAAATTTCAATGAAACCTGGACTTAGACAAATTTTCGCGAAAATGGCAACAGGTTCAAAGGGACTTAGACAAATTTCAATGAAACCTGGACTTAGAC
>JAIXOW010000127.1 GCA_027486615.1 Oxalobacteraceae bacterium
AGTAGTAACTAGAAAAAGCTGCAAACGCGACGTTTACTACGAAAAATTTGTACATTTAACGTTGATGAAATTGGCAACAGAGTGATCAATTATCATAATAAACACCACTAATACAAAATGAATTTCAGCAAATAACATTTTAGTTAAAACAAACATTACTTATAGTCATTTATATTAAATATTTTATTAGATTTACATTATTATTTTTTGTTTGAAATAATTGTCATTTTGAATATAAATTAGTTTTATGTTAGAGTATTTTTCAATACTTATGTAATTTTAATTTTTTTGACATATATAAGTATATAAAAGCCATAATTTAACTACTATTTAAGACAAAAAAATAACAACACTACTAAAAGATTTTTTGAAAACCATTAGTTTGAAGATTTCTTTCTGTTTTCTTGATATATTCGAATCAATTGAGCTCGACCAAGTCCAACTAATCGAGCTGACGAACCTTCTTGCTGAATTTCAAATTTTGTTTCACCGAACGTTACTTTTTTGCGGGACAAGTCCTGGCTTGTCAGGAGAGAAACCCTTCCAAGACCCCATAGGTTCACTTTTGAGATGGGCTTCATGGGATTTTGAGAAAAAGATTCTGGAAAATCTGAATCACATTCATAAGGAATGAATGATGATCCATAGACAATGTGTTTCTCGTCCTCAAGAGGAACTTGTTTGGAAAATCGGACGATTGGCTGATGCGGACATTCTTTTATGTGTGACTCCAGGTTGATTCTTGGAATGTGATGTGTCGCGTTGAAGGGGCAAATGGCAAAGTCAGCATCAGGATAATTCTTTTGGCATTTCATGAGATGATATTGCATTCGGTCTAGCCTGACGGAGTGGTGCTCGTTGTAGGGACACGTAACAAACGTTGTATTGGATGCCATCTTTTTTTAACACGTAGTAACAACACTACTCACGTTTATTGTAAACAAAACGTAATTGAGTAGTGGTTCAGTCATTGAATAGTAATTCTAAGTCGTAAGTCTAATCATAAGTATTCCGACTAGAAAAGCTGTATCATTTTGGAAAAGAATGAAACAAAAAGGTTCATATACCTAAGCATCATCTTATCTTATTATTCCAAAATTTCAATCGTCCGCGGAAACATTTGCGCGCGTACATCTGTAACAAAACTAACGCAAATTAGGGCAGCTAGGGAACAAGTTTGCAGATGTCGCTTATAGGGCGTCACTAAACATCCCCACACCCCTGTCACTAGAGCTGGGTCGAGCCTCCCGAACCGAGCTCGAGCTTTGGTTCTCAAACGCCTAGGCTCCGAGCTTATGCCGAGTCCTATAATGTAAAATTTTAAAATGTAAACAGATAAAAGCTCGATTGAGCTTTTCAAAATTAGGCTCAATAAAGCTCGGTTATAGAAAAATAGCTTTTGGAGATGTAACTGAGGTCTCGGTAACCACTCGAGTTTAGGCTCGGGCCCACCTCTAATGCTCCTCCCACTCGACGCTCTCCCTGAAGCTTTTTTTCTTATGTTGCCATTTTAATATTCAGTAGTATTTTTTCATTTGGACGTTGCACATGTAAGTATCTTTCGTGTTTTGAAATAAAAATATTAAATATTAAATTAATAATATTAATTATTATAAATAATATACGGAGGCCGTGATAAAGTCGAATTTTAAAGGTCGACAAAGTAGTGTTGTTATGAAATTATTTCATAACAACACTACTGAAATGCTTTTTTGAAGTACGTTTTGGGTCGAAATTGAAGACCAAAGGTCAATTTTCATGTCGACCTCTTAAATTTCGACCTAACAACTGCTTAAAAAAGGGTACCTATTACTTCTTCTTTTCTCTGGTGGACGTTTAATTAAATTTAGAGCACAACTAATATTTTTAACCTTAAAAATAATAAATAAATAAATAAATAGTATTATAATAAATATATACGGGGGCGAAAGTCGAATTTTATAAGATCGACAAGCCTGTATTTTTTGTCGCCTGTGTGTCAAGGTCTTAATAAATTTATTGTTTAAGTTCAAATTACACCTACAACTCATTTTATTTACTCTGGTCGAGAATGTTTTTTAATAATGTAATAATGCAAAACCTACTGTCGTTGCTCCCAGTACTGGTTGAGCTGAAGAGGTTCATAATGCTGATGAGGTTTCCCTTCTGTGTTCTCTCATCAGGGATGTTGGCCCTCTTTGCTGATCTTGTCACCTTTGGCTCTTCATTGGCAGTATCATTCTCATCTTCAGATGCAACACTACTGATGCACTATTCAAGAAGCTTTTCCGATTTGCTGACTTATGACGTCGAACAATTGAGTCATACTACTCTCCACCTGATGCGGGAGTTGGAGTTTGAGATGTTGGGTTTTTTTTGGTTTTATTTTCAAGATTTTTGGTCCTAAAAATGTGTAGTCGTGCAAGAGTTTGAGCAATAAGAGCTGAATTATATCCAACCCAGGTCCAGAGGCACATCACAGCATTTTGAAGATTATGAAACATCACCGGTTCAAACGATCCGTGACATTTTTCAATTCAGTTTTGTTCTTTAATCCAAAGCTGAGGGCTGCAGAACATGCCCTAAGCAGGTAAGTTGAAGTTGAAATTTTCAGCCTCAGTTGTTTTTGTTGTTGACAGCAACTGCAGTAGTTAAAGGGTTTGTTCAGGCCTCTGCCAAATCAATTGACAGTTTTGCATAGTAAATACTGAAATTAAATTTTTATTCCATTAAAAGTAAATAAAACATTTTGTAACAGATCGAGTCTGAAATTGTCGAGGCCGAGCCAATAAACATTTTTTCAACCACGTTTGAACATGGAATATTCACCAAAACTTAAAAAAGATTGAGTCCCAATTTTCATTTTTCTCATCCTCTAACAATTCCTCCTCGAT
>JAIXOW010000358.1 GCA_027486615.1 Oxalobacteraceae bacterium
ATTTCACGCTTACTAAATCGACTTTTGCTGACTAATTTGAAGTCCAGTTAAAAATAATTCACACTACTAATTAATTTAATTACTAATAAATTAACTAAATTTATTATCTATTCATTAATTTTATGTTGAATCTCAGCTATTTACTTGCGTAACAAAAGTAAATCAGGTTTAAATTCCTTCTATAATCAAATACATTGGCTTAAATTAGTCAGTCAATATAACCGCTTAAGGAGCGGAGATAACTATGCATGTTCTCTCTACTGATGACATGGAGTTTTTGGTTACGTCTGCCAACGCCGGCAAAATCGTGGTGGACAACGATAAACTCAAACAACGGGTAGATCAACTTATCCGCATGGGTTATGTACGTCCAAATAATGGTCAATATTATCTAACTGAGTTGGGCGCTAAAACAGCTCGCTCATTGCAATTTAAATTCTACGACCCCAATGAATTGAATGCGCATATGCCAGGTATTGAAACTGTGCATGTGTCAGAAACCAATCCTGAAGCTGACGCCGTTCTATCGCATGATGCGGAGAATGTGATTGATGCTCCCACCTCGGAAGCTGCACCTGAATAATATTCAGCCTGCGCTGATTCAAACATCAACGCCTTCATGCCGTAATAGCCAAGTTTTCACTGATCGGTGAAACCCCTCTCCATCTTGATGCGCAAAACCACCTATTCCCGTTGCTGAAACAATGCGGTGACAAGGCACTATCAATGGATAACGATTCGCACCACAAGCTTGTCCCACTGCACGTGGCGCACTAAGAATTTTTTTTGCAATCACACCGTAGGTCAATACCTCTCCACGCGCTATGCGTGTAATTTCAGACCATACTTTTTGTTGAAATAAAGTACCTGTGGGTTTCAAAGGCAACTCAAATTGACTATCTGGATGACTAAAATAGTCTTTGCATTGTCGCTCCACTTCTTTCGCCAATGCTGTTCTTGGTCGCTGTAGTGCAGTCGTCTTAGGCAGATAACAAATCTGACTCACCATTAAACTTCCGTCGACTAGTTCTGTTTCTATTCCTAGTCGTCCAAATGGCGCTGCAATCACTGCATCCCAATTTCCACCATGCTGTTCACCTAAGACGAGGCGTTGTGTAGATTGATTTTTCATGGCTGAAATATCTTAAAAATGAATTCAAGTAAAAAATAAGCAAGCTCTATATCGCATCATAGAGCAAGAAAAAAGCCTACTAACTAGGTCAGTAGGCTTACAGAATTTATTGTTAAACGCAATAAGTGTTAATGACTCGCTTTTTCAACTGGTTCTGAAGATGGCGTAGTTTGTTGTTGATCTGATTCTACGCCACACATCTTATCGAACAATTTTTCGCTGATTGAATCTGGCCCAGGATAATTCCAAAATCCAGGCTTAGCATCTTTAGATCTAACTGTGCCTACACCACCTTTTTCTAAATAAAACATCTTATAAGAAATTCTTATCCTGCCTGTCTCACAATTCGCTTCATATAAACGCTTAACTGATTGCACATCGATCATAGGATTTGCAAAATCAATTAATGCCCAAGCCTTAGAAATTTTTCCAGTTCGTGTAATAGTGGAATCTAAGTAATAAGTATTATCGCGCTTATCCTTAGCGAGCATCGTCCATTCGGCATACGCAGATTGACTGAGGCAGGCAAGTAAAAAGAAGCACAATAACTTCACATTAAAATAAACGAGTCGCTTTTTCATCTTTAGATAATAAGTTGGAGTAAATTTCATAAATTATAGCTAGACCAGCGTCTGGCTATACAGTGAGCAGCAATTCAGCATACAGCGATCGCCTAAAACACCATAAGACGTGCCAACCGCTTCAGAAAATACCAATTCTGTCGATTTTCTGGTGCAACCGCAATTATTAAAAAAATAGCATTATTTTTAAGCAGAGAGACAGCAATCTTTCTGCATTCCTGCAATATTTATTACAAGTTTATAGAAACCAAGAGTCAACAAGTTAATCAAAAATAAAAGATGACTAAAATCCAATTTCAACAAAAAAGCATTTATGCTTTATGATTGGTACAGATTATGGAATTAATAATAAAGCAATGTGCGACATCCCCAATAAATTAATGCACATTACAGTTTTTTCATAATCTGATTTTCATAAAAAATATCACTTAATAAAATTAAATCCTGCTTCAAGAATTTATAACGCTCACCAATATAGGCTCTTTTGCTTGAATTAAAACTAAAAAAATCATGTCAAGTTTATTAAGAGCTTATGTTCAAAACAAATCTTATAAAGATGCCGTCAAGGAGTTCTACGATACCTTGGCTGAGGTAGATGCAGCTAAACATTTTCTTTTTTTAGCTAAAAAAGATCAAATTATTAAAGATCTAAAAAAATACTGGCCTTATGTCACAACAAAGTCAGAGCGTGAATATAAAAATACACCTACACCCTCTGCTACGCATAATATTCAATTACCTAGCAGCCAATTTCATGTTGTTTCAGATACGCTAGAAAAAGCTTTAATCAAACATGAAATACGTAGGGATCATATCGCACAACTCTGCCACGACAGTCTAGAAGTGATAGAGGAATCACGTAGTCAGACTAATGATGATTTTTTATCGGTATTAGATCCTATCGATGTAGATTCAGGCAGTTTACATTTATTAATGAAACGCCAAAAAGTCTACTCCGAAATAACGCCTGCGAAAGAAGTGCATATAAAAAGAGGTCTCTCGCATGATTTATGGGTACACGTAGATCACGACGAAAAGCATTTACTCATAGAAGGTAAAATTTACATACGCGATACTGCATTTGAAGATCAAATTGAAGATATCATTTTTAAGCAAAATCAGAAGCACGGTATAGTCAGACTTAAACTGCAGGAAGAAATTGATAAGTTTTATCTTTATGACCGACATATTCTGCCATTCGCAAATGGCGTGCCTGTTCGTCTGTTAGTCAAATATTTAAAAAGATTTAGTATGGAATTACATTTAACGCATAACTATGATTCAGACAAAATCCTACTTAACTAAAAATATCCGCCTTGAATCGTAATCCATCTTAGCAGTACTTTTACTTTCTCTACCCACAAAAAAATAGCCCGCGATCGCCAGAGGCGCGCGGGCAAATCCTAGGTCCCTAAGAAAATTTAACAGGGGTTAGGAGGAGACAATGTTTAGCAAGAACGTATAGCAACTGACATTAAACGACAGCGCGCTTACATTCTTTTCACGCAAACTTTTAATAACTATTACGAGATCGATGTCGATGTCGATTTATCAGTAATACGCATTGAGGAAAATTCATGGCGATATTCGGTTGGCGGAACCCAGCCATGCTTACGCCATAAATCCTGAACATTCTCTATATGCGTGCGTTTAACAATTTTTTTCACATCGCCGACTTTTGGCACGGCCATTCCTGAAACAGAAGCGTAGTACTCCATAAAAAGCCCCCTCTCTGGTTGTAATAACCAGATATCAGCAAATAGTGTGCCAATTAATTTGCCGATAATCCGACATATTAATAAATTGAAAACACTATACAAAGACGCTAGGAATTAAGGCAGAACAGCTTGATTTAAAAGGGAATTAACGGGGTTAATACCCTTTAGCTGTGTATTCATGCCAAAGCTGACGATAGGCTAGTTCTAATTCTTTAGTGCGTGCCACATGATCTAAATAAGGACTTGCCAACAAGCGCTGGCGACTCTCTGCCCTTAATGCATCAATTAACTCTGGCTGATTGATTAAATTCGAAGCTAGCTTTTGGAAATGAGCAGGGCTATCTGCGATACAGCTTTCTAAACCCAAGGTACGTAAAATATTTGCGGTGTATGAAAATAAAGAAATCGGTTTTTCTGGTTGCATAGTCAATACTGGCAAACCCATCCATAGTGTATGGAAAGTCGTTACGCCACCAGAAATAGGCGTTGAATCTAGCGCAAAGTCAGCATAAAAAGCCAAACGCATAAAATCGCGCATACTCAGTTTAGATTTAATTTCTATCCTATCCAACGGTAAAGCTAATCGTTCTAGTCTAGGGATAAATATCGCATTCGCTCCCTCTTGCGTTCGTTCGGTTGAAACAATAATCAACTTAGCCTTAGGATTATTTTTTAAAACATCACGCCATAAAATCAAAGCATCATCACTCACTTTTCTACTGTGGTTGAGTGAAATCATCGTCACATAGCTATTCTTTTTCCAAGGACTTAAAGGAAAATCATCGCTAGTGAGAGGTGGCTGATATGCTGTAAAGCACTGTAAGCGATATAAATTTTCGGTGTAATAATCTTCACTGCCATCAGGGCAAGACATACTATCTGTTAATCGATAGTCCATCTGCTGCATACCGAGGGTTTGCACAAAGCCATACCAAGTTAGTTGTATCGGTGCGGCTCTTCTAGCAAAAACTTCTAAGCGTTCACCTTCACTATGACCAGATAAATCGACTAATACATCAATGTCTTGTGATTGAATCAATTGAAATAATTCTTCAATACTCTGCTCTTTAACATCATGCCAATAATCTGTGTATTTTTTTAAGACGCTAGTAATAGGATCACTGGCTTGCGTCATGAAGGCATGGATTTCAAAATCTTCATGATTATGATGCTTTAAATAAGGCTCAATAAAATAGCGAATCGCATGATTTTTAAAATCACCAGAAACATAACCTATCTTTAATTTTTTATTTTTATCAGTATTTTTATTGGTAAACGGTTGAATAAACTTTGCGTGCGGATCAAGATAATCTCTACACCATGATTCATATAAGTCACGGATTTCAATTGGATCAGAAGTGCGACTAGCCTGCCATGCCGCTAGATTAATTCTTAAGATAGGGTTATTCGCATTCAATCCCAATGATTTCTGAGCATAAGCAATTGCTTGATCATAGTCACCTATCTTCATCATGATTTCAGCTAATTGCGCTAATACGAGATAGTCAGAATTGAAATTTTCATGCGCTTTTTTTAAGGTATCAATAGCAAGAAAATATTTGCTCTCGATAGAATAGGCATAGGCTAAATATTGAAAAGCAATTAATGATTCGGCATCATTTTGATGAATGATGCGATTGAATATCACACGCGCCTGCTCCAGA
>JAIXOW010000151.1 GCA_027486615.1 Oxalobacteraceae bacterium
CGTATACCTACACAAGGATCATGTCTGCCTAAGGTTTCAACCGACACAGGATTACCATCACGATCAATAGAACGACGTGGGGTACGTATGCTCGAAGTAGGTTTAATGGCGATCGATACCGTGATGTCTTGACCTGATGAGATACCACCGAGCACACCACCTGCATTGTTCCCCACAAAACCATCGGGTGTAATTTCATCGCCGTGCATAGAACCTTTATGCGCTACCGATTCAAAACCAGCGCCTATCTCCACGCCTTTGACTGCATTAATGCCCATCATGGCAAAAGCGATATCAGCATCTAACTTATCAAACAGTGGCTCACCCAAACCCACTGGCACATGTTGTGCAACGACATCGATTCGCGCACCACAAGAATCACCCGCTTTACGCAAGCTATCCATATAAGTTTCTAACTCAGGCACGATACTGGCATTCGCTGCGAAGAAAGGATTGGCAGCGACATGCTCCCATGACTCAAACGGAATCGGAATTTCCCCTAACTGACTCATGCATCCTTTAAATGTGGTGCCATATTGCTCAAACAACCACTTACGCGCTACTGCCGCAGCACCAACCACAGGCGCAGTCAAACGTGCAGAAGAACGACCGCCACCACGCGGATCACGGATGCCGTATTTATGCCAGTAGGTGTAGTCAGCATGACCAGGACGAAAACGATCAACAATATTGCCGTAGTCCTGACTGCGTTGATCTTCATTTTGAATTAAGAGGGCAATCGGTGTGCCGGTGGTTTTACCTTCATACACACCCGACAAAATCTGCACCGTATCGGATTCTTTGCGCTGTGTGACATGACGCGAGGTACCGGGCTTGCGGCGGTCAAGTTCAGGTTGAATATCCGCTTCAGATAAGGTCAGTCCAGGTGGACAACCATCAATCACACAACCAATGGCTGGGCCATGTGATTCGCCAAAGGTTGTTACGCAAAATAATTTACCGAGTGTATTGCCAGACATGATGAGGAAGATACGCCAAGACAGAAAACAGCATTCTACCAGTCGCGTCAGGTTCTATTGCGGCTTAAGCCAGTTTAGCAATGCGCTGAAATAAATTGGCTGCTTTAAAAACAAGAGCACTAACAAAGCGGCATTCATCAGCGCTGTCACTAAAAATAGTTCTGGCACACTCAACCCCGCTTGCAAAAGCAGCATAGCTAATAAGGCGGCCACCACCATAAAGAGTGCATTCAGTATATTCATGCCGCCTATGATGCGTGATAAGTAAGCACGATCTGCTTTAGTTTGTATCAGGGCAAATAAAGGCACAACATAAATTCCACCGCTAGCGCCTAGTAATGCGCAATCCAAAGTCACACGCCAACCGGCGTCCTGTAAAAGAAATTGCCACGCATCGACAGTGACCGTACTTTTATAAGAAGACGCAGCCAGATAGAGATCTAACCCAAACATAGTCAGACCAATGGCACCTGCTGATACCAAGCCCAACTGCAGAGTACGACCAGAAAGTTTTTCACATAACAAAGAGCCTGCGCCTATACCTAATGAAAACGCGCTGAGTAACACAACGAATACGCTAGGCTCACCATGCAAAATGTCTCGCGCAAAAACAGGAAATTGCGCTAGCAACATAGCGCCAAAAAACCAAAACCAAGAGTTCGCTAACATGGCTGTAAAGACTTCACGATTTTTTACAGCAAAACGTAAATTGCGAACCATTTCCACAAATGGATTACGTCCTATGATCACACTCGTATCTGCTGCTGGCGTAACGGGAATGGCGCGACTGACTAACCAACCTAATACAGCCACCAATAAAGTAGACAACATAATTAACTGTATGCCATTAGGCTGCAGTGTGACTAATACGGCACCACTTAATTGTCCAGTGAGTATGCCAACGAAGGTGCCCATCTGTACCATGCCATTGCCACCCACCAGCTCATGTTGCGCAAGATGCTGAGGAAGATAGGCATGCTTAATAGGACCAAATAAAGTCGAATGCAAACCCATAGCCACAATAGAGAAAATTAAAATCCACAGACTATGCGTCATCCAACCAATTGCAGCGATTAGCATGATGGTGATTTCTAATAGCTTCACTAAGCGAACTAGCTGTGATTTTTCAAACTTATCAGCGATTTGCCCTGCTGTAGCAGACACTAATAAGAAAGGCAAAATGAATAGTCCTGCTATTAGATTATTCAGTAAACCTACATTGATATCAGTCCAAGAAGCAGCATCATAGGTAATGATGGTGACTAAGGCTGTCTTAAAAAGATTGTCGTTAAATGCACCTAAAAACTGCGCACAAAAAAATGGCGCAAAACGTTTTTGTAGCAGCAGGAGAAATTGATTAGCAGGCAAAATAAAGTTCAATCACTAAATTTACATCATTAAAATTATTCTTCACCATCTTCAGGCCAATCAGCGATATACGCTTTCAGCATTTTATTTTCAAAACTTTGTGCTTCAAGCACCGCCTTAGCCAAATCATAAAAAGACATTACACCCAGCAGCAATTTACCATCCATCACTGGCACATAACGCGCATGTTTTTCTAACATCAGACGTCGAATTTCGTTGATATCACTATCAGGTGTAATACAAAGCACATTACTCTCCATGTGCTGACTGACTTTATCATTAGCTATCGTTTGACCACTACGATGAACTGCTTTCATGATTTCACGAAAAGTCAGCATGCCCGCCAAACTGCCTGATTGCATGACCACTAAGGAGCCTATATCTTTGTTGACCATTACATCAATCGCATCATGTAACGATGAATCGGGAGCAACGGTGTAAAGAATATCACCCTTGACCTTGAGAATATCTGAAACCTTCATGACTTCTCTCCTTAGATTGTTTGTTTTATGGTTAGTGATTGAATGTAGCCTAGCTTAGACAAAAAATCTAGCACGTTTCCAGCAACAGTCCATCTAGCCCGAATATCAATAGAGGGGTTGCTCGCTCTATAATGCCTGTCATTGAGCCTGCTCTAAGCTGGCAACCACACACTATGTCTTAGGAGATCACATCCCCATGAGCGAACCAACCTATCCGGGCTTTGATACTTTGTCCTTGCATGCTGGCAGTACGCCCGACCCCACTACTGGCGCTCGTGCAACGCCGATTTATCTCTCTACATCATTTGTATTTAAAGATTCAGATCATGCAGCCTCACTGTTTAATATGGAGCGCGCAGGTCATGTCTATTCTCGTATTTCAAACCCAACCAATGCCGTGTTAGAAGAACGTATCGCTGCTCTGGAAGGGGGGGTGGCAGGAATCGCCGTTGCCAGTGGACAGGCTGCACTGCATTTAGGATTGGCTACGATTGCAGGTGCAGGATCACATGTCTTGGCATCTCGCGCTTTATATGGTGGCTCGCAAAATCTGTTGGGGTACACCATGAAGCGTTTTGGTATCGAGACCACTTTTATCGATCCGCATGATATGGATGCATGGCGTTCTGAAATTCGTCCTAACACCAAAGTCTTGTTTGCAGAGACCTTAGGAAATCCTGGACTGGATGTTTTAGATATCGCTCGCGTGGCAGAAATCGCGCATGAACATTATCTCCCTCTCATGGTGGACTCTACATTCACCACCCCTTATTTACTCAGACCCTTTGAACATGGTGCTGATTTAATTTTTCATTCAGCTACAAAATTTTTATGTGGGCATGGCACTGCAGTTGGCGGCCTGCTCGTTGATGGTGGTTGCTTTGATTGGCAAACTGCTTATGAAAAAACCGGTCGCTTTGCAGAGCTATGTGAACCCTATGATGGTTTTCATGGCATGGTCTTCGCTGAAGAATCTTCTGTCGCACCTTTTTCGTTACGTGCCAGACGCGAAGGCTTGCGTGACTTCGGTGCTGTCATGAGTCCTGCGAATGCCTTCACTATTTTGCAAGGGGTAGAAACATTGGGATTACGTATGGATAGACATGTTGCCAACACACGCAAGGTAGTCGAGTTTTTAGTTAGTCATCCTGCGGTTGCATCGGTTGCTTATCCTGAATTACCTGAACATCCAGATTACGCATTAGCACAACGTCTCTTACCTAAAGGCTGCGGTGCTGTGTTTTCCTTTGCGATTAAAGGGGATCGTGCTGCAGGTAGAAGATTTGTAGAAGCTTTATCCTTGTTCTCCCATTTAGCGAATGTAGGTGATGCAAAATCGCTGGTCATCCATCCTGCTTCTACTACCCACTTCCGTGTACCGGATGAACAGTTAGCTGCTTCTGGCATTAGCGAAGGTACGATGCGTTTATCAATCGGATTAGAAAATGCAGATGATTTAATCGATGATCTCAAGCGCGGCTTAAAAGCTTCGCAAAAAGGAGCTTAAGTCATGCTATTAAATGTATTAGGTCATGCAGCTTATGCTTATACCGGTGGTAAAACATTTGATCCACAGTTACCTACAGCAGTGTTCATACATGGCGCACAAAATGATCATTCAGTATGGATATTACAAACACGCTATTTTGCACACCACGGATTTTCAGTTTTAGCCGTTGATCTGCCTGGGCACGGTCGTAGTAAAGGTGAACCACTGAAAACTGTGGAAGCGATGTCAATATGGTTAGAGGCATTGTTAGAGGCCGCACACGTACAGCATGCTGTTTTGATTGGCCATAGTATGGGTTCATTGGTTGCTTTAGAAACTGCTGCGCATCTCGCCACAAAAAATTCAGCCTTGATTAAAGCGATTGCCTTAGTCGGTACCGCTTATCCCATGAAAGTATCTCCACAATTACTGCAAGCATCACGTGAACGCGAACACGATGCTATCGATATGGTGAATATTTGGTCGCACTCAGGTATTGCACAAAAGCCTTCATTTCCCGGCCCAGGATTTTATGTACAAGGTGGCAGTAAACGCTTAATGGAATATGTAGCACGCCATAATGAAAAGCCAGTTTTTTTCACTGACTTTAGTGCTTGTAATGATTATCAAAACGGTGAAGTCGCTGCCGCTGCTGTCACCTGCCCCGTTTTATTTTTATTGGGTAAAAAAGATATGATGACCACACCCAAAGCAGCTGCGCCATTACTTCAAGCATTACCTACTGCAAAAATCATGCAGCTTGAAAACTGTGGGCATGACTTAATGGGCGAACAACCAGATCAGGTTCTTGATTCGCTGTTTAGTTTTGCATCGGGCGTATTGAAATAATCTGCTAGCGAGAGTGACAACCCACGATCGAGCAATTGATTAATTTCTCTACCTAATGCATGCGACGATTCTGAAAAAGCAAATAGCTTCATGACATCGGCTACCGCCAACTTATTCGGGTTGATAAGTAAAGTCCAATGATCATGTTCGCCACGAGCCAACTGCAACCATCTACTAGCTTTATTTTTGACGACTTCAACCCGTCCCACCCAACCTGCTTCTAATAGGCGTTGTAATAAAGATTCTGCTTCATCAAAACCCAAACGGGTTTTACTGCGTATTGACAATAAACTGATCACACCTTGATGTTGATGTGCATGTACTAAGACCTGTAACACCGACATCGCATCAATAAATTCTCCACCTGGCACTGGCTTATGCCACCAGCGTTCATGTTTTACCACCGGTAGCGCAACTGCCAATACAGCACCTAATAAGGTGATTAACCAAAATAAATACACCCACACCAGAAAAATAGGTACGGCAGCTAACGCACCATAAATCACACGATAACTAGGAAATTTTGTAATGAAGAATGCAAAGCCACGATTCGTCATTTCAAATGCGATCGCAGCCACTAAGCCTCCGATTAAAGCATCACGCCAATCCACTAAGCGATTTGGCACAATCAAATACAACAAACCAAAAAACATCGTCATCAACATTAACGATACAGAGATAGCAGCGACCGTGCCCATCCAAGGTAGTTGTTGCGCCAATGTGCTCGCTACTGGAGATACTAATGTTGTCAACGATAAGGAGGCACCGATTAATAAAGGGCCTAAGGTCATGATGGCCCAATACACAATCAAGCTCTGGGTGAAGCTACGTGGTGTTTTAACGCGCCAAATACGATTCAAGCTACGGTCTACAATCGCAAACATCATGATAGCGGTCAGCACTAAAGTTACTGCTCCCACTGCAGATAGACGATTAGCTTTAGCGGCAAACAAACTCAGGTTATCGAGTATGGTGTTAGTCACCCCTCTAGGCATTAAACTTTGTACAAAGTAAGCTTCGAGTGCATCTCTAAAGGTATTAAACAAAGGAAAGGTCGTGAAAATCGCAAAAGCAATCGTCATCACTGGCACCACCGCTAACACCGTAGTGAAAGTCAGACTTCCTGCCACCTGAGGCACTTGCTCTTCACTCAATCGACGCTGCATAAAGCGCCATAAGTCGCGCAGTCGAGATAATCGTGGTGCATCAGCACTAGTAAGAGAAGACTGATTAAACTGACTCATAGAATCTGACATCCTGCTTTAATAAAACGGATAAATTTTTCGCATGACCACTCGTTTCGTCCAACTTAAGCCTGAACTAGTGAGAACACTGGCGCAAGATGGCAGCTAAACCAAGAATTTTTTTTACAAACGTATAATACCAAGCATGAACCCTGCCTTGCTTCCCATACTCGTACTCTATTATTCGCGCCACGGTGCTACCCGCAAATTAGCGGAATGCATAGCACAAGGTATTGAGAGCGTATCTGGCTGCGAAGCGCGTCTGCGTACAGTGCCACAAATCTCTACCGTCACCGAAGCTACCGAAGCGCAAATTCCTGCCTCTGGCGCACCGTATGTGGAATTACAAGATCTGCAAGAGTGTCAGGGATTAGCACTGGGCTCACCTACTCGCTTCGGTAATATGGCAGCGCCCTTGAAATATTTTTTAGATGGGACTAGTGCGCAATGGCTTTCCGGTGCACTGTCTGGGAAACCTGCTTGCGTGTTCACCTCCACCGGTAGTTTGCATGGTGGTCAAGAAAGCACCCTACTTTCCATGATGCTGCCGCTACTGCATCATGGCATGCTCATCATGGGCTTACCCTATACAGAAAAAAATCTCATGACCACGCACAGTGGTGGCTCGCCATATGGCGCAACACATTGGTCAGGTATAGGTGGCGACTTAGTGATGACTGAAGAAACACGCGAACTCGCTATTGCATTGGGTAAAAGACTGGCACTTAACGCACGTAAATTGCAAGCTTAATTATGGACACACCAACTATGCCACGCTCTCAACGCTTGCTACACATCTGTGCTGTCATTAGTCTGGTGGGATTGATTGTGCTCTGTACCACTTGGGAGTTAGTGTTAGCACCACTGCGTCCCGGTGGTTCATGGATGGCCATCAAAGCTCTACCGTTGTTATTACCCTTAGCGGGTGTATTGCGACGTGATATCTACACCTTGCAATGGGCATCGATGATGGTGCATTTATATTTCATAGAAGGTGTAGTGCGGGCTTGGAGTGAACGCGGTACCGTAGCAGTATTATCATCGATAGAAATTGCTCTCTCCACCGTATTTTTCTTTTGTGCGATTTTCTTTTTGCGGCCTTATAAAAAAGAAGCAAAAAGAATGGCGAATGAAGCCATTAAAAAAGCCTCTGCAATTCATGAGTAATGCCTTTCTTTCTCGTTGCAGCGCTGTCATTGGTGCTGATCATGTGATCACAGGCAGCGCTATGGCTGACTATCTCACTGACTGGCGTGGTCGCTACACGGGCAATGCACTTGCCGTACTTAAACCAGCAAATACAAATGAAGTCGCTGAATGTGTAAAACTTTGTTTAGAAACTAAAACACCTATCGTTCCGCAAGGTGGTAACACAGGACTGGTATTAGGCAGCGTGCCTGATCAAACGGGTAATGCCGTTGTGTTATCGCTCAGCCGTCTAAATAAAATTCAATCTATTGATACACAAAACAATACCATCACAGTTGATGCAGGTTGTTTGCTACAACAAGTACAAGAATATGCAGCGTCACATCAACGCTTGTTTCCTCTTTCTTTAGCCTCAGAAGGTAGTTGCACCATAGGAGGCAATCTCTCTACTAATGCTGGTGGTACTGCTGTTCTCCGTTATGGGAACATGCGTGAACTTACCTTAGGTCTAGAAGTCGTCACTGCTGCCGGTGAAATTTGGAATGGTTTACGTGGTTTGCGTAAAGATAATACGGGCTATGATTTGCGACAGCTCTTCATCGGCGCGGAAGGCACACTAGGTATTATCACTTCTGCTGTCTTAAAACTATACGATCAGCCGCGTGCAAAAATCACAGCGATGTTTGCTTTAGAGAGCACTCAGCAAGCAGTTCACTTACTTAGTAATGCGCAACAACGATGTGGCGCTAGTTTGACTGGCTTTGAACTAATGTCAGATTTCTGTTTGCAGTTAGTAGAAAAACATTTCAAGAATTTAGCGCTGCCTTTTGCACAACGTCATCCTCAGTATGTATTACTCGAGTTATCAGACTCTGAATCTGAACAACATGCGATGGCTAGCCTGGAAGCCTTAGTAGAGATTGCAACAGAAAAAAATTACTTGAGTGATGCTGTGGTTGCTAGTTCATTAGCACAATCAAAAACCATGTGGCAATTGCGTGAACATATTTCACAGGCTCAAGCAACAGAAGGCAAAAATATTAAACATGATATCGCCATACCTGTATCGCACATTTCGCAATTCATTACTGAAACGGATTCTGCACTTCAAAATGCTTATGCAGGCTGTCGCATGGTGACATTTGGACATCTAGGTGACGGGAATTTACACTACAACGTTTCCGCACCAGAGGGTGAATCGGATGATGCATTCTTAAAAAATCAATCTGCAATCAATCTCATCGTGCATGATCATGTGCATAAGTACAACGGATCTATCTCTGCTGAACATGGTCTCGGTGCATTAAAGCGTGACGAGATCAAACGTTATAAATCTTCCACAGAAATGCTTATGATGTCAGCTATCAAACATGCATTAGATCCGCATAATTTGATGAACCCCGGCAAAATACTTTAAGCACTAGGCAACATGCTTTAACAGTGTGTCGTGCTCACTTACCGCTTAGCCGCAAATTAGTCCACGTTGCTTCATGTTTATAGACGATGGAAAGCCATCATGTATTTCACTCAACCTGTACAACTCACAGCTGCTTTATTTTTATTGCTAGTTAGTTTGTCTGCACAAGCTGTATACAAATGTGCTTCCACAGAATCAGGCATTACCTATAGTGACATCCCCTGTAATGCCTCGGCTGAAAAGTTAAAACAACTCCCTACGCAATCTGAAAAACCTCCTGTGAAAGATCAGCATGCGAGAGAAAAAGCAGAACTCAATCGGCTACAAAATTTACGTGAATTACGTGAGCGTCAAGAGACACAAATCCTACATATGCAGCAACGTAGCCTAGAGGCTAAGCGCAAGCGCTGTCAGGCTTTGGCTTTAGATAAAAAATGGAAGCAAGAAGATGCATCAAGCTTAAACTTGCCTTTAAAACAGCAAGCCCAAGCTCAAAAGAAATTAAGACGAGCGACTGAAAAATATCAGGCTAGTTGTGAATGAGCCAATCGTAAAACTTATTCCACTTTGAAGTCGAATTTATGTTTCACGCAATTCAAGGTATTAATATAGTAAACAGAAAAGCGTTTACCGTTTTCAGCATCAACTCTCAGCTTTACTTTAGTTCGACCGACTATATCGCCCTCTTCATCTTTGACAGCGATATACAAGGTCCCATAAAAGGGTTGTTTACTTTTATTCACAACAACCCCACCTACGTCATAATCCACGCAATGTAATTGTTTGACGACAAAGTCTGGATTATTTGTAGGCTGTGTAGGCAACACTGGCAAAGGCGAGACCAAAGAAGGCAAAGGCTCTAGCTGTGCAAACGCTTGCTGCGTCAACAGGACTCCAGTGGTTGCCATCAAAAAGAAAAATAAACGTTTCACTTGTAAATCCTTCCATCCCAGACTACTGCGCGACTCAGTTCGATATGAGCGAGAAAAGCGCAAGATAGATCTAGAAATATAAATTTAGTAATAAAATTTTAATAATGTAATTTTAACAA
>JAIXOW010000414.1 GCA_027486615.1 Oxalobacteraceae bacterium
AATCAGTAGGTCGGTGGTTCGATTCCTCTCATCAGCACCACCGTTTCAAAAAAACCCAGTTCATAAGAACTGGGTTTTTTGTTTTTGAGATAAATATGTCATTGAAAAAAAAATTTAAGATAGCAAGTAGCGTAGAACGCAATGTACTAAAAAAATATACATTAAATAAAATTATAAAATTAGATTGAGAGATTAAGTGACTTATAGAGCTTTTAATAATACGTTACTCTATTAGTTAAGATTTTTCGTTAAAGAGAGTTCCAGTAATAATTTTTCTCAACTTGCTTGATAAGTATTGGATAATTAATTTTTATAGATAATTTTATATTCCAGATTATCTGATAAGAATTCTAATAGTTCTTTTTCTCGGTAAATATTTTCTATTTCAATTTCAGTGCATGTTATTTCGATAGTGTCTTTATTAATTAATTTTCTAGTTTTTCCATGAATTCCAAATAAATTAATAAAAGAAACATCATCGTGAAAATGTGGGCCTGCATATTCTATTGAGAATTTTTTTGCTAAAGGTATCGGAGCAAAATTTACTCCTAATTCTTCGAGTTGTGTTCGAAAAATTCCAGTCAATTGTACATCCTCATTTTGGAAAACTGCTATATCAGTAAAATGATATAAGGCTCCAAACTTACTAGTTGATTCAAGTAATTTTTTACTTCTTAGACTAAATCCACCATTTTGAATAATTTTTATGTCACAAGAGTAATTCGTAACCCATTTGTAATTTTGGATAAATTGATTATCTATAAACGCTGCATGACAAGGCGCTCCAATAAAGTCATAATTGAGAAAATCTTCATCCCAGTTTTTTTCATTAATGACCCAGCCATCTGGTTGTACTATTAAACAAAATTCAGTTTTTATAAAATGATGTAATGAAAACATTAAAAACAAACTATAAAGTCGATAATCTAGAGGTAAAATTTTTACCCATTCAATACCATGAGGTAAAGAATTAGGTTTGATTGCGGAAATGAGTAAGCCTTTGCTGCCTTTAAGAGAATTCATGCTTCTCTCAATGGCGGGCAAAGATTCTCCCCCATCACTGTGACCAGCTATAGAAACAATTGTTAAATAATCGTGATTCATGTTTATTATATTGAATTAATAAATCAAAATTAATACAAAAATTTTATTAACATTTATTTTATAAAATTTTCCATTGAATTAATTTTTTTAGATATATTTAAAAATTTAGTCTATCCTCATTTCTAACCGCTGTCATCTAAGTATTAATTTAAGCAAAAATCACAGTCTGATTAAAAGTGCCGATCAGTGGCATCAAAGACCTTTTAATCCTGACTTCGATTACTGCTAACCTTTGACTAATTCCAGTACTCAGGACCAGTCGCGTAAATTTTAGTTAATCATGCCTACGTCAGCTGATCAATACCAAGCTCTGGCCTTGCGACTAATAATAGTCCCTATATATTCACCTGCAACTATGTTTTTAATATCACGACGACGTGATTTTGAATATTCACTATATCCGGATTCTGTTTTTACAAATTCTAGCTAATCATATAGTTGTGATATTGGTTTATTACGATATTAAATAATATGTCGTTGATCTTAGATAGCACTTGGCTGCTACGATTTCAAAATATACTTAAATTATACAAAATGCGTAGATAGCTAGGACAGATATTAGTTAAGATATGAAATAATTATAAATTCGTTGAGTAAGAAGAGGTTGTATATTTAACCCACAAGGCGACTATTATTACTTAGATTTTATGCATAAAATAATAATATTAAAGAAAAAGATAAATTAAAAAAAGTATGGATACATGACTGACTTTGATAAAAACCTAGGGCCTCGTTCAGTTAATTTTGTGCCATTGACGCCGTTAGATTTTATTGCGCGGTCAGCTCAGGTATATGGTGCAATGCCAGCGATTGTGTATGGCAAGAAGCGCCGCTCATGGGCACAAACTTATGAGCGATGCCGACGATTAGCAAGTAGCTTAGCTGCGCGTGGTATTACACGTAATGACACAGTGGCTGTATTACTACCGAATATACCCGAGATGGTAGAGGTACATTTCGCTGTACCTATGCCGGGTGGAGTATTGAATGCATTGAATACTCGACTTGATTATGCAACGCTACTTTTTATGTTGCGGCATGGTGAAGCTAAGCTTCTCATTATTGATAGTGAATACAGCTCGTTAGAAGAAAAATTAAAAACGGATTTGCCAGATTTAATCGTGATTGGTGTGCATGATGATCAAGCTAGTACACCTGCTAATCCCGCTACGTGGACGGACTATGAAGTATTGGTCAACGAAGGTGATCCGAATTTTAATTGGCTGATGCCAGAAGATGAATGGAATGCGATTGCGTTGAATTACACCTCGGGTACGACGGGTGATCCTAAAGGTGTGGTGTATCACCATCGTGGTGCTGCGGTGAATGCTATCTCGAATATTCTCGAATGGGATATGCCTAAGCATGCTGTCTATTTGTGGACTTTGCCTCTGTTTCATTGCAATGGTTGGTGCTTTCCTTGGACAGTAGCTGCGCGTGCTGGAGTGAATGTTTGTTTAAGAAAATTTGAAGCGCAGCATGTGTTGGAATTAATCGCAAAAGAGAAAGTCACACACTATTGTGGTGCTCCTATAGTGCAAAGTGCTTTGGCCTCAGCGCCAGCAGAATGGCGAGTCGGTATTAAGCATCGTGTGTCGACGATGGTTGCGGGTGCACCTCCATCACCTGCTGTGATTGCGCAGATGGCAGAAATGGGATTTGATCTAACACACGTCTATGGTTTAACAGAAGTATATGGTCCTGCAACAGTATGTGCCAAGCAAACAGATTGGCATGATCTTGAGCCAGCTGCGCAAGCGCAATTAAATGCAAGACAAGGTGTGCGATATCACTTACAAGCTGATGTTGCGGTCATGGATCCTGAAACTATGCAAGCTGTTCCTGCAGATGGAGAAACATTAGGTGAGATTATGTTTCGTGGGAATATATGTATGAAGGGATATTTAAAAAATCCCAAAGCAACCGAAGCGGCTTTTGAAGGTGGTTGGTTTCATACGGGTGATTTAGCAGTGATGTCGCCGGATGGCTATGTGCGTATTAAAGATAGAAGTAAAGACATCATCATCTCAGGTGGTGAAAATATTTCTAGCATTGAAGTAGAAGACGCAATCTATCAACATCCCGCAGTGGCAGCAGTCGCAGTAGTTGCTGCACCAGATGCCAAGTGGGGAGAAGTGCCTTGCGCATTTGTTGAATTACGATCAGGAGCAGTGGTAAGTGAGCAAGAGATGATTACGCATTGCAAATTACATCTTGCTAGTTTTAAAGTGCCAAAGCGTGTGGTGTTTAAAGAATTACCTAAAACATCAACTGGCAAGATACAGAAATTTGCATTACGTGAGGAAGCGGGATCGATTGCAGCTATTAATTTGAGTTAAGTATGCTGATGATTTTTTCGTACGATTACGCTGCGCTAATCGTACCTACAAATCTCAATAAATAAATACAATCGTCTGCAAATTTCACTATTACTTCTTTTCTTTCACAAAAGATTTAATGCGTGACCATGCTTCAAACGCCTGAGGCGTGAGTTTGGTCCAGCGATCTATTTCTGTTTTTTGTATTGCTGTTGGTGGTGGACTCATGTTGTTCATAGCAGAGAGTAAATCTTTTTCACTTGGACGCTCTGGTAATTTAGAAAAAAACTCAGCTCGCCATGTATCGCAAAGTGCTGCTTCACGAATCATAGAAGGTTTATTTGCTGGCCAGCCTTTACTCATTTCTGTAATCAATTCATCGCGTTTGCTGCGTAATTCTGCCGTATTGATTTTAGTTTTAGTGCTACGACCTTTTTGTGTAGCATGAATCTGTGCAAACAAGCCTGCTAATTCACCCATGATTTCACCTAGCTGTGGAGAAGGATCAGTTAGGGTGGAATGAATTTGATTCAATGCTGAGCAGCGTAACGATTGTATTTCTATCGATGAATTAGATTGAGCTTGTGCTGTAGTCATAACGCCTAATACAAGGCTACTAAAACAAACTAAAGCATTTAACGTGATGGAAGTTTTTTTCATAGTAATCAATTTATTTATTAACGAGTTTTGCAGGTACGCTAATAGTCAGTATGGCTCCAAGAATTAAGCTACTTGCCAGTAACATCATGCCAGAGCTTGTTGTGCCACTTGCTTGTTTAAGCCAGCCAACTGCATAAGGACTCGCAAAGCCCGCTAAATTGCCAAGAGAGTTAATCATAGCAATGCCAGCAGCAGCGCCTGTGCCTGCTAAGAAGGCAGTAGGCAAACTCCAAAATAATGGCAGCGTAGTGATAATGCATGCGGTTGCTAAGGTTAGTGCAGCCATAGCAAGCAATGTGTTATCTGCCCAATGCGCAGATAACAATAAACCTATTGCACCAACTACAGCTGGAATAGCCACATGCCAGCGGCGTTCACGTAAGCGATCTGCATTTTTAGCGATCAATAGCATAGCGATGGTCGCTGCGCCATAAGGAATAGCAGACAGTAAACCAATTTCTAATGGGTCGGCTACGCCCATAGCTTTAATAATAGTTGGTAGCCAAAAGCTCACGCCATATAAACCCATTACAAAGCTAAAATAAATAAAAGCCATTAACCAGACGCGGCCACTTGTTAAAACATGTAGCACGGAGTGATCTTGTTTTTCTTCCGCATCTTCAGCAATATTTTTTTCTAAGAGTTGGCGTTCTTCTTCGGTTAGCCAAGTTGCAGCGCTAATGCGGTCATCCATTTTTAAAATAACAATCAAACCTAATAAAATTGCAGGTACGCCTTCTAAAAAAAACATCCACTGCCAACCTTCTAATGCATAGATACCATCAAAACTTTTCATGATGTAACCAGACAAAGGACCGCCCACTACACCGGCTAATGGAACGCCTGTCATAAACATTGCAGTAATCCGTCCACGACGCTGTGCCGGATACCAATAGGTGAGATAAAGAATAATGCCAGGGAAAAATCCTGCCTCTGCTACACCTAAAAGAAATCGCATGATGTAGAAAGCAGTTTCATTGGAAACGAACATCATACCTGCGGAAAGAAATCCCCAGCTAATCATGATGCGACCTATCCAAAGTCGCGCGCCGACTTTATGTAAAATAATATTACTAGGTACTTCAAAAATAAAATAACCGATGAAGAAAATACCTGCGCCTAAGCCATATACGACATCTGAGAAATCAAGTGCTTGCATCATTTGTAGTTTCGCAAATCCAACATTGACTCTATCCAGATAAGCGACGATATAGCACACTAAAAGTAGCGGCATGATGCGCCATGTGACTTTGCGATAGATACTCTCTTGATGTAATGCGAGTTGTTCCTGCACGGTCTTCTCCCTGATTATCGTTATGTCTTAGGCCTGAAATAGCTTAGGTGAGAGTGATTGTAGCGTGTAGCGACAAAATGTCGATGAATCTTGCGCGGGAGTTTATGGTGCAAAGCGGTATGAGTGAAACAGACTTATCGAAAAGCTATGCTGCTTTTTTTATTACGAGGCTTCTGTCAACTGATGTGTATTCAACTCGTTTCTTGCCAGTGCTTTATAGCTTCCGTCATAATGTCATCTCTTCGCCATTTTTCCTTATTTCTTCGAGACGGAATGTAATTCCATGAGAGTGTTTAATTTCAGTGCAGGCCCTGCTGTTTTGCCAGAATCCGTTTTACGGCGTGCCGCGAATGAGATGCAGGACTGGCACGGTAGTGGTATGTCGGTCATGGAGATGAGTCATCGTGGAAAGGAATTCATCAGCATTTTTGAAAAAACAGAAGCAGACTTTCGACAGCTATTAAATATTTCATCTGACTACAGTGTGCTGTTTTTACAGGGCGGTGCCTTAGCCATGAATGCACTGATCCCTATGAATTTATTGGGTGATAAAACAACGGCTGATTATGTGAACACGGGCGAGTGGTCTAAAAAATCGATACAAGAAGCAAAAAAATACTGCACTGTGAATGTGGTCGCTTCTTCTGAAGATCAAGGCTTTACTTATGTGCCCGCACAAGCAGACTGGAAGTTAAATAGAAATGCAGCGTATGTGCATATCTGTACCAATGAAACTATCGGTGGTGTGGAATATCAATGGGTACCAGATAAAAGTGATGTACCTTTAGTTGCTGATATGTCGTCACATATTCTGTCACGTGAAATAGATGTGTCAAGCTATGATGTGATTTATGGCGGTGCGCAAAAAAATATCGGTCCTGCTGGTTTAACGTTTTGCATCGTGCGTAAAGATTTATTGGGTCGGGCGTTAGATATAACGCCAACGGTGTTTAACTGGAAAGAGCAGACTGAACATAATTCCATGGTCAATACACCACCTACGTATAGTATTTATATTGCTGGCTTAGTCTTTGAATGGCTGATTGAGCAAGGTGGATTAGTTCAGATTGAGAAAATGAATATAGCTAAAGCGAATTTGCTTTACGAATATTTCGATAGCACACAGTTTTATCATTCGCCTGTTCACAAAGCGGATCGTTCACGTATGAATGTGCCATTTTGGTTGCAGGATGAAGCTTTGAATGAAAAATTTTTATCAGGCGCGCAGCAACGTGGTTTGTTGCAATTAAAAGGTCATCGCTCAGTCGGTGGGATGCGTGCCTCTATCTATAACGCTATGCCGATTGAAGGTGTACGTACTTTAGTAGATTACCTTAAAGAATTTGAACGTAGTCACGGTTAATCTCATAGACGCAGCTGTTCTTGGCTAAGAGTTTGCTATTTTTCTGATGTAGTCTGGATCTTTCTCGCTTCATTCGTGGTCAAATAATTTATTGACATGGTGAGGTGAAAAGCTCATGGGGCGCACAACATTAGGAAAATTCGTTGCTGATTATGATATTCAAAGTTTTAATCAAAAACAAAAACTTGAATTACTACGCACCTTAGAGTCTGTAGGGTTACGCTCTGTTGGTGAGCTAGGCGACATGGTGGATAGCGACCGCTGTAAATGGTTGTTTTGGAATTTACATGAAAATTTCGATGCGATTCGTTTAATGGAGCCCACGCTACAAGCACGCATCACGAGTATGCAGTTTACTATTCAAGATAATTTAACGCTACACGGTACTGATATTGTAGATAAGCGTTTAGATTTTTCTTGTACATGGCATTTGCAATTAACGTATCCAGGCTGTCAGGATGAGATAGATCATGCGATAGGGAATGGATGGATTAATTTAGCGATTGCACAAGCTTTGCCGCCGTATCCTTTTTTAGGTCAAGGACAAAAAGCTTTTTTGGATGCAGATCATACTGTCTATCCCTCACAGTTATTTCTCGATGGTTGGATTAGTGAACAGGTCTGGCATGAGTTACGTTCACATTTTAGTACTGCCAATCCGACTTGTCGTACTGATGTGGTGTTACAAGACAATGGCTTATTTCCTGTTAAATCACTCTTTGATTTTGTGCGTGGACCACCAGGTGCAATTGGTGTGATGAATATGGAGTTTCGTGCATTCTCGCATCCAACAGAGCGCCGCTTACATAGACGCTCTGAACCACGTCAGCGTTCTTGAAAGGTCTCATGATGATCAATGACCTACATCGTGCTCCCGAACCGACTCCAGCAGATGTGCCTTTTGATACGAATTTTCCTGTACCACTGCCACTAGAAGACCAAGAACATGAAGCAATACCCGATCACAAGCCTGAGTAAAATTAAGCTATGAATTTAAGCTATGAGCTTAATCTATTAACTGAGCTTCTTTTTCGAATAGATGTTGTATATGTTTAAGATACCAGAGTAAAGCCATGCCGACTAAGGCAAGACTAAAGCTATTCCCCATCCAAAATCCAGCAGCACCTTGCAGATAGGTCGGTGTAAAACCGAAGATATCAAATCCGAGTAGATAACCACCGAATAAACCTACTCCCCACATTGCAAAGGCATACATGATAGTGGGAATGAGCGCGACTTTATAGGCGCGTAATACAAAGGCAGCACCTACTTGTATGGCATCAAATATTTGATAAAAACTAATAAAGAAAAATAAAGGCATGGCTGCTGCTGCGACAATTGCGTCTGGTGTGTAAAGCGCAATAATTTCTTCGCGTAATACCCAAACGATAAATCCCGTTGCAACAGACAACATTACACCGAGTCGTATACCTGCATTACCGGTGTGACGTGCTTGTACTAATCTTCCTGCACCAATTTCTTGTGCCACTAACGTACCGGTTGCATGTGCAATCGATAAAGGCAACATGTAAAGCACTGTTCCTAAATTGCCTGTGACTTGATGCCCAGCGAGGGTGTCACTTCCCATACGTGAGATGAATAAAGCCATGAAGGTAAATGCTGTGACTTCGATGAGATAAGACAAGCCCATAGGTACACCAAGCTTTAATAAAGCTGCTTGTGCTTGCCAAACTGGTTTGCCCCATCCATTTCCAAAAATGTGAAACGCTTTATAGTGTGCGCCACGTCGTATGATGAACCAACCTGTGATAAGTGTTGCCCATGCTGTGACTGCAGTAGCAATGGCGCAACCAGGTGTGCCAAATGCAGGTAATCCCAATCCACCAAAGATAAATAAATAGTTAAGTGGAATTTTTAATAAGAGCGCACAGACTTGTATCGTCATTACCATGCGTGGTCGTGAAGTAGCTGTATTGAGTGAAGTAAAAACACGAAAGCCTAGTGTTGCAGGCAATGCTAGTGCGAGAATTTGCAGATACTCTACAACTTTATCGTTGAGTGCAGCAGTAGGCTGCGCTATAGCGAGTAAGGGGCCGGGTATACAAAGCAGAATAGCGCCGAGTAGTGAAAGAAAAATAGCTAGCCATGCGCCTTGTCTAACTTCAAATCCTATCTCAGTAAATTTACGTGCGCCAAATAACTGACCAATGGCAGGTGAGAGCGCTTGTAATACACCAGAGAGTCCCACAAAAATACTAATGTAAACCGATGAACCTAAACCTAATGCTGCTAGATCCATGGCGGAATAACGGGCTGTCATGATAGTGTCGATGACACCGTTAGTGATGGTCGCTAACTGACCTATGAGTATGGGCCAAGCCAGATTAGCGATGCGCATAGTCCAGCCATGTTGCATAGCTGGCGTGCTATTCACACTCATGGGGATTTACGTACAAACAGACGGAAGGATTCATCGCGATCAGAAGCACGGCGACCTTGCCACAGTAATTTATAGTCTTCACTTATTTTTTTGATCGCTTTACTACGCTTAAGACGTACGTCATTATCTTGGACTAATAAATAATCACAGTGCGTTTGATTTTTTTTCGCAAATTTCACTTCACCAAGATATGCAAAAGAAGCGCGTTGTGCAGGCCCTATGCCATCAGCAATAACGCAATCATAGTTCACAGGTAAGGTGGATTGAATTTGTTCTGCTACCGCTGCATAGCTTTTGCCATAGTTCAGCCATGGTAGCCATAAGGTCATCAGTAATAACCAGCACAACACCACGCCACCAGTTGATAACACTACAGCACGCCACAACACCGGCGGTTTACGAGCGAGTCGCCATTGCAGTAATAGAACCCATCCTATGGTGGCTGCAAGTGCAACGGCAAATGCTAAGAAATTAAATTCAGGTTTAAAACCTGGTGCTAGTCGGAAGGCATTTTTTGCTAGTTGTGCAGGCCATCCAGTTTGTTTCGCAATCCAACCTAACCAAATGAAGGAAGCAATTGCAGTCAATGTCATGACTGAGAACCAGTCAATCGCATTGATGCCGCCGCGTTTAAATGTAGGCAAACCAAATGCGGCTAACATCACTAAAGGCGGTAAGAGTGGAAGTAAATCTGCATTGCCTGCTAGATTAGAAAAAACACAGGTGACGAGCACACCGAATAAAGCAATAGCAGGAAGTTGTATGTGGAGTACGTGCTGACGGCGCCATGCATACATTGCCCAGAATGCAATCGGCCACGCAGGCCATGCAAACCAGATTAATGATTTAGAGAGCATTGCAAAAGTATGTAATCCAGTTTTTGCAATTTGTGTTTGATGCCATTGCAACCATTCAGCAATAAAACCAGGAGCAGGTTGCTGCCATTCATGCAGCAAGATCCAGAGTAGTGGCAATGCACCTGCAATCAACAGGCTAAGTAAAAGTTTGCTGACTAATTGACGTTCACGCCAGAATGCTAAGACGATGAGAGAAGCATAAAGTGCAACGGGCACTATCCATCCCCGTGTCAGAACCAAACAACCTAATGAGAATCCCAAGCCTACAGCAGAGCGCCATGTCTTCGCATCAAATAAACAGGTACCG
>JAIXOW010000391.1 GCA_027486615.1 Oxalobacteraceae bacterium
AAGAATTGCGTCTTAAGCGGGATAGTTAGAGATAAATAAAGAACAAAGAATTGCGTCTTAAGCGGGATAGTTAGAGATAAATAATAAAGTACAAAGAAATTGCGTCTTAAGCGGGAGATAAAGAAATAATAATAAAGTACAAAGAAATTGCGTCTTAAGCGGGAGATAAAGAAATAATAATGATAAGTGGGAGATAAGTATAAAAGTAAATTGGTACCTGCATCTCGAGTTGCTCGAGCTCCTCCACTGAACTCATCCCGCCCTCTTCCTCCTCCTCTTCATCATCGCCGTCGCTGACCTCCATTCCGCCGAAGTAGCGTCCGGCCAATGTATCCAACGCCTATCACAACAAAAGAAAAATTTATTATTATACAAAATAGTATTTACGAACCAAAAAAGTTATTTTTTACAAAGGGGGAGATGATCAGGTTCACGTAAAAATGGGTCACCAGCAAATCTTGAGTCTCGGATTGGGACAAAGTGTACTGATAAATTGCTTATGGATAATTACCTCCTCTACCTCTTGCGACGCCGACAAAGGCTGCTGCTCGCCATCCCAGGTGTAATCCTCATCATCGTCGCCCTCCGGAGACACCACCACCACCACCTCGTCCTCGTCCTGATTGGCCATGTTCATGGACCTCAACGTGTTTAGAATGTCGATGATATCGGACATGTTCTTTTCGCTAAGTTTTTTTTGTTGAAAAAAAAAGACGTCCGCTTTGATGAGAACAGAACACAAATATGAGGAAAAGACGCCATTCCCCAACCATTTCCGTTTTTCAGGCTCAAGGTTCTGTACTACCGTGATCGTTGGATTATGTTTATTATGACGTCATATGTATGTTGCTGACTACTACTACACTTGTAATATTGACGTCACATGTATATGGGTTTTGTTATTCTTTCGTGCGTGCGTGCGTGCGCACAGCAAAATTTTGTAAACATGCTACGTTGTCAAATCTTGGTAAAAGCAATGTTGTCAATGCATAAATTAGACCAGAATAGATTTTTTTGCGTCTTAAGCGGAATGTATTGCGTCTTAAGCGAGATAAGGACTTTAAACTTTTTTCAGTCAAAAAGTCAGTCAAAAACCTCGTACTTATGGCTTAAATAATGAAATTTCTAGCTCTAAACATGCTCTTATTAAACTTTACCATTTTTTGAGGTCCCCTTTTTGATACATATTCGGAATCCCCTAAGTAAAAACTATCTGATTTTTCAAGTATTATAATACTTCTTATGCGGCATACCAGAATACTTCTTATACGATACAAGTATAAACCTTCGATGATCAATCAACTTTTATTGACATTTTGAAGAAATATTACAAAAGATATTGTTTCTTTCTTCACTAATTTGTAGTTGACGGTTGAGCTTCGTTGACCGGACCTCCAGACTGTTCAGCTTCGTTGACCGGACCTCCAGATGGTTCGGCTTCGTTGACCGGACCTCCAGACGACGGTTCAGCTTTGATGACCGGACCTCCAGCAGACGGTTCAGCTTTCTTGACCGGACCTCCAGACGGTTGAGCTCCGGACGGCCCCGCAGTTGACCTTTGAGCTTTGTTGACCGGACCTCCAGACGGTTGAGCTCCGGACGGCCCCGCAGTTGACCTTTGAGCTCCGGACGGCCCCGTAGTTGACCTTTGAGCTCCGTTGGCCTTGGGGGCAAGTCGGCGATATTGGCTCAGCCACCCTCCGATAACTCTCGCACCGTTTCGCTGCTCGTTCAGTTCCTCCGCCATGAAGAGATCATACCTCTCGCAGAGGTCGGCCTGGCCTTCACGGTCTACACGGATCTCGGACACAGGCAGCTTGACGAGTCGCATCATGTAAGCGTGGAGACGGTAGAGCATATTGCAACGATCTTCAGGCCTGTAAACCTTGGCTTCGTCCAAAAGGAGGTCAAGTAGATGTTCTGCCTTTTCCAGACAGTGTCCCCGTTCCTCTATAATCCATTCGAATGTTCGTCGTGGGCGTCGCGGACCTCGAGGGGCTCTCGGAGCTTGAGGGGCTCCCGGAGCTCGTGGACACCTTCGAATCCTTGCCATTTCGTTTGGAAATTGAAATTACAATTACCTTGTTTCATTCAGGTATGAATTTCATCCCCATTTCATCACCTTCAACCTTGTTCTTCGACATCTGCGAAATATCGATAACAGCCGACTTTTTACAAGGTACTTTAGTTCCCAACACATACCGCAATCGACGTATTAGAAATAGTTCCCAACATATACCGCAAAAAACGTATTTTACAAATCAAGTTCCCAACACGTACCGCATATGACGTATTGCAAAACATCCAGTTCCCAATTTATTTTACGAACTTAAATACGATTTCCCCGTCTACGAACAATTTTTTTACGATGCTCTCGTGCATACGATGTTACCGTGTACGATTTCCTCTCATACGATTTTCTCAGCTCCTACCTGACTAAACAGTCAACCTGATTTTTTAAATTAATCAATGAGTAAATAAATTCGAAACACTTACCATCT
>JAIXOW010000155.1 GCA_027486615.1 Oxalobacteraceae bacterium
ACTGATGAGTAAAAGATGACTTGATTGATGTTTTGAAGGTGATTTGACTGATGAGTAAAAGATGACTTGACTGATATTTTGAAGGTGATTTGACTGATTTTCTTACAGGTGTCCGGAAGTTCGGCATTCTTCCATTAAGTCTTTGATTGTTTGAGACAATGCGGCTAGACGAATCCATGGGATTTGAATGTATTCAGGTTTCCACTCGTCGACGTTGGGGTTGAGTGTGATGTGCAACATGCGTTCAAGTCCATTATATCCTGATGAAATGATGATGCTGAGCTTGACTGACATTTTGAGATACTCTTGATGTTTTTCACATAGGACATAATCTTCTTGTTGAACGTCTTCCATTGCTGGTCTGAGTCGGTGTTCTGCCATGTCTGATATTAGGATGTTGAATCTGCCCAATGCAATCAAAGGCATTGTGAGGTGTGCTTTGTCCGGAGCTCCTATGTATGTCGTCTTGCTGTTGAGGCTTTTGTATGGTTGTGTAGTGACTTGAATAGTGACTGTTTCATTGGTTTTCGAAGTTGTCATGTATATTGCTACGTCTTTGATGCAGTTGAGCCCGTCAGCTGGAAATTGGTGGTATTTTGGCATTCGTCTATACCTTGTTTTTGTGTGTTCTGTCATGGGTATGGTTTTGTCGACAAGTGCGTCCAAGGATTTTGCTGAATGAGGTTGTTTTGCCCAATTTGGTGTAGTGTAATGTCCTGTGCATGACCAAATCATTTCAGGGTCGCCGATCTTCTCGATGGGCTGAATTTGTCCTGTTTTTGCCCATGTTGGTCTGAGAGAGATGCTTGGATGGTATTGTGGTGTTGGAAGATCCATGATGCTTGATTTCTCGTGTGCTTTCAGTCTTGCCTGTGATTGTTTTGAAATTTCAAACATTGTTCTTCCTGTTGCTTGTGATTGTGTGTAGATGAGTTCTGGAGATCCATACAGATCTGATGGTACTGGTGGTGTTGACTTGACATGAGGTCTGGTTGCTTGTTTGGGTATATCGAAGATTTGTGGATACATGAGTTCTCTTAATTGGGCTGTGCTCATTTGAATGATTGGTCCATGTGGTTGTGGTGGAAGTTGGATTTGCTGTGGTGGTGCTGCTGGTGTTGGAGATTCTGAGGCCGGTGGTGTTTCTTCCAACATTTCAACCCATGATCTTGATTTGTCTGCTGTGTCGGGTCCTACTTGTGGTCTTGAAGGTTGTCTTGGCGCTGGTGTTGGCTGAGATGGTGGTTTCTTCTTTTCCGAGATGACCTTACTTTCTGCCTTGGAGGTTGTTGGTGCTGATGGTGTCTGTGCTGCGATCGGCTTGGTCTGATTCGTCTTCCAATGGCGAAAAGCGCGGAGCATGTGGTAGTGAAGGGCGTGCTCGTCGCAAAAGGCCATTGACTTTCCTCCAAGTGTAGTGAACTGCTCCAGAATGTAATCTGGTAGAGGTGTGAAGTGGTGAGGTACAAATCCGTAGAAGCGACCATCTGGAGCAAAATCTTTTGGTTCAACTGTGTTGAACATGACCTTTGTCTTGTTTGCATTTGTGACTCTAGGCATGGACTCAAGTCTATGGTAAGGTTCGGTTTCTGAATTCCATTGAGGTGTTAGATTTCTGCCTTGAAGGTGACGGATTTTGGACATTTCTGCATAATACATATGCATTTGTTCAGGTACTGAATCATGAATTGAGAATCCGGCGATTTCGATGAGAATCTTGATGAAGTTAGCTCTGTTAGAGAAACTGTGGACGCTCTCAACCATGCATGTGTGCAGGGGCATGCCTTGGCCACATAGGAATTCCAAAGGTCGTAGAAAAAGGTCGAAAAATTCGTTTGCTTCGAGATTTTTCGGTCCACCTTTCTTCTTGCAATATTCATGTGCCTGGAGGTGTTGAACAATGTGGATATTTGAAATGAAAGGTGTCTGGAAAGGCAATTGGCTTAAGAATCGGACTGCGAATGGAGAAGTCATGTTGTTGCATTGCTCGGTGTAATAATGTGACCATAATTGACCTTCGCTTTCATATGCCCGTTGTTGTGCGTCCTTTAGCCTTGACCATAGGAGTTGCTGAAGATGTGGAAGATCATGGATAGCACTGTACAACTTGAGGTGAGTAAGTGTGCCATGCGGAATATAGACATAGTTAGGGATGTAGATATGTCCCAATGGGTGACCTGGATAAAGATCTTCTTCATGGATTTGAGTTGTGTCTCCTTGGTAAATTCCTCTTGATGATCCTTCTAGGATGAATCCTGTGGCGTCTGTCTTGTGTTTTTGCCAGTAGTGAGGTGCGAAGTAGAAAAGGTTGTCATGTGGTTTGATGTCTGCCCATGTTGCAGTGTCGAGGTCGTTCTTGTCTGGTATTGTGGTGGCAAGGTTGAGCATTTTGACTTTTTCTAACCAATCCGGAAATGGTAGACTGTGTGTAGCCATTAAAGAACTTGCCCATACTTCTCGAAGTTTGTGCTTGTGTTGGTGTTCTTGACGAGAGGCTTTTTGAGCAATTTCCATTGCCTCAATGTGGTAAGCTGCGAGGTCGATGTTGAAGTTTGGGTTTGTAGTATCTTCGTTGACGAATGGTTTTGGAATGTTCGCGTCCTTTGTCCATGTGCCAAAATCCAATTTGTGGATATGGTATGTAGCTGCCCATGTGGAATAATAATGTAGTGCTTTCGATTTAATTTTTCGTTTGAGGTCGACGAACGTTTCATTGGGGCCGAAAATGAGATTCTGCTGAGCCATCGTTGTTTGAATATTGTATTTTCGGCACCAAAGGGTGAAGGTTTGAATTTGTGGGTAATATGTCTTCCACTGGACTTTAAGTAGATCGATATCCACTGTGCCATTGTGTTGAATGGGTAAGTCGTATTCTAGGGATGTGTCCAATCCGATATCTTCATAAGATTCTTGACTGTGAGGTTGAAGTTGAGGCTGAGGTGGTGATGTTGGTGCATGTGGAGAATCTTGTTGAACATGTTCGGATTGCTGTGACTGATCTTGAGAAGGACTGCCTGGTGGGTATTGTGGAGTTGGAGGTCGTTGTGCCAAAATTTCGAAAGATGCGTCTGAATCTTGAGTGTTGCTGTTGTTGAATTCTTGCATATGTTGAATGTCGAAAGTGAAGTACTGGCGATGTGACAAAAATTCGCCTTGAGTTGAGTAGCATTGAGTGAATTCAATGAGGTGAGTTTCATCAACAATATGAATGGTTTTGACTTTGCCTGTGAAAGTTTCATCTTTCGTTGTGACCTGAAGAATGGCATTTTGATCTCTGAAGCTGGCTGCTAATTCGAGTAGATGTTGATCTTTGTCGAACCTCTGCAAATGTGGAGAGTCGTCTTGGCTAAAGATGTGATCCGGACTGTATAAATCCTGATCTTGGATTTGCGAGGTTGCCATATTGGTGGAGAATTGGTGTTGTACCAAATTTCTCGTGAATTCTTCTTTCTGCTTGTAGAAAGGCTTGTTGGAGACAGTAGTGATAGACTGGATTTGTGCAGACTAGTGGTTGAAGGGTGCAGTATATTTGCAGTAGAACAGTTCTGGCTTGTAAAGAGTATTCTTGAAATGCAATGAAAAGTTGATCTTGAGTTCTGCTTTGAATGTAGTCGATTGGCTCTGTTGTGGATGTGTAGACGTTTGCATATGAGTTAATGGCAAGTATTGCTTGTTCAATCGTTGGTCTGTCGATGATGCTATATGCCATTTACTGCTGTGGTGGTATGACTGTGTGATGATTTCTTGGCTGGAAATATTTGTTGAGGTAGACTGTGATTTGTCGGAATTTGTCGTCTACAAGGGTGTCTAGCGTAGGTACTTGTTGATCATATACCCATAGGAGTCGAGTTATAGTTGCATAGAGATGTAGAACAAGAGAGTGAATCAATTTTAATTCCTCTGAGTTTGATTGAAGTCTGTATGGCTGTTCTGCGTAGCTTCTGATCCACTCGAAGAGTTTATCGAAGATGGCAAGCAAGTGTCTGTAGGACATGAAGGTAGTTGATGAATCTCTATTTCTTCTTCTGTAATTGTTACTGCTTCTGGACTCTCTGGTGATTCTGAAATGGGTGGAAGTTGAATGAAACTTTCTTGTTGTTGAATAGGTTGTAGTTCAGTGTAGGTTTGTTGATGTTGAGGACTTTCTTGTAATTGTTGTTGATGGATGGGAGGTGTTTCTGAAGTGCTTTCTTGTAGATGACTGTATGATGTTGAAGGCTCTTGATGTTGAATGTGTGATGTTGTTGAAGTGCCTTCTTGTGGATGACTGAATGATGTTGAGGGTTCTTGATGCTGAAGAGGTTGATGATGTTGTGTAGATGG
>JAIXOW010000376.1 GCA_027486615.1 Oxalobacteraceae bacterium
CGCGTTAGCAGATAAGGACCGGGCAGTGCGATCTTGACGGGTTTATTGGAGAGCGTTTTGACGAAATCCATTTCATGCACTGCCAGCGGCTTACTGCGGCCTAGGGGACCAAAAACTGCTGGATGACGAACTTCAGAGGCAGGTACATCTAGCGCACGCAGTTCTCTAGCAAATTCTTCTGGATCATCGACCAATGGAAGTAAATCGGTGAGTGGAATCAGCTGACAGTTGTCGAGGATACCGCCCACAAAACTGGCATAGCTGTCACGACGCTGCTCACCATCGGTCACCACATCAACACCGGCACGTAATTGTGCAGCTACGGAAAGCCGAACCGCATCATTAGCGGTTAATTGAAATGACTCTGCATCCAGTCGACCCTCCATATGATCATGCATCGCCTGCAGCATCCAGCGCGGCCGAGGCCAACTACCAATGCCCATTACTGATAAGGGTGAAATTGATGGTGCAGCGATAGGCGCAGGTAGCTCGGCTGGTATCACTATGTTTACAGGCGCGTTGACCAGTGCAGTGGTCGCTGCGGTTGCAGTGTTAGTTAGGCCTTCAGCAACTGGCAGACTGATGCGCTCAGAAAACTTGCCCTTAGCAACCAGAAAACTACGTTGCTTATCTTGTTTGGTCCATGAAACCAGTTCATTTCCAGTCAGCCTACACCAAGCAGGTAGATCCTCCTCGACCGAAATCTCGGAGGAACGTATCTCCAATAAGCCGCCTCTCGGCAGAGGATCGATATGCTTACGGATCAGCAGTAGCAAGCCATTGCCGCAATCCAAATCGCCACCGTCAAAACTGACATCAGACTGGTGACTATGAGATGGACTAGCTTGCATTGTTTGATCTGGTGTTATGAAAGTTTAATAACTCAGACTAGGACAGCCATCGCTCATGAATTCCACCAACTTGGCGCCGCCAACAATCAATGTGCCTTCCACCAGATTGTTTTCATCCAGCTTGCGCTTTTTAAAGCAAGGCGAGCAGATGAAGATTTTTCCACCAGCTTCAAGGAAGCTGTTCATCAGGTCTTTAAGTGGCGCAAAACCTTCTTCATGAATGCTTTCAGCGACACCCTTTTGTGAAAGACGCACTGCCTCGATGGAAAGAAACACCAGAGTGTCCTTGTCAGAAGCTACCGCTGCATTGGCAACTACGAATGCGACAGTGGCACGATCGGTGTTATCAGTGCTGCAGGTGAGATTGATACAGAATTTGCCGGACATTGTGAACTCCTCTAGAAACAATTAATGAATAAAAAAATTAAGCCGTTCGACCACGCAACCAGTAAGTTCTTGTTGCAGCGTCAACGGCCAGCATCTCATGTCCTGTCATATTGCAAAACGCTTGCAAGTCGACTACAGCGCCAGTATCGAGTGCGATCAGCTTCAACACTTGCCCTGGATGCGCGCGTAAGCGTTTGCGCACACCCAACACCAACTCTCCACAGCCTAAATCGCCCGCATTCCATTCGAGATTGTGTTCGACCATACGTATTTATTAATTACAAGCGAAGTTGAAGTCGGAGATTTCCGACCGATTGTAATGCTTTGTTTCTAATGCTAGCACTGTAATGTTCATCTATTCTACTAAACAAAAAAACTTAACTAGATGGATTGAGCTAAGTGATTGATTCCACTGCGCATTCTGTGGTTCTTGATTTGAATCCGAACCAGTAGCCTGCTTATGAATAGAAAATCGAGACGGCTCAAAATTACTTTAAATTCAATTTGAGTAAAACTTCGGTCCTAAGTAGTAGAACGTATTTTTCATTCAACGTAACTAACTTAAAAAATCTACTTTAAATCTAGAGTAGTTGCAGAGCTACTATTCTAAATAACACGAAAAAAATTGTTCAACATAAAAATCATTCATCAAAATTCATCCCTGAGCTTGCTAACTACATAAGCAGAACCTCGGTGGCTTAAATGATCATCATCGATATAAAACAGTACGCCATCCTTTGAGCCATAGCATCGTTTTTCATCACACAAGGCTTTGGCTAAATCAATAACTTTAACTTCTGGTCGTTGCGCTAAAATTTTATTCACCATTGTTTTGAAAGCGCTGGTTCGATTTTCAAAATCTGTCCTGCTTAGAGAGCAACTGTGTATTTCATTCGATGATATGGATAGAGGTCGAAACGAAAAGCATCGCCTGATATCAAAACCGAGCTCAGGCACATCATGCAAAAAAGTGACTTTTTTCCCAGCTGCCAGTAGTGCGTCTAAAGTTTTAGTCAACCCCATAGAAAAAACAGTACTGTTATCTAACTCGTCTTGCTTTACACCTTCGAAGTGAAGAACCCATTTACCAAACTGTGTTGATTCGATATCACCATAACCTAAACCTGTCGTATACATCGGGCCTCTACTGGTTAATATCACTTCACGGATAGTTGGATCAGCAATAATTCGCTGTATGGCCTGCGTGCCCTTTTTTAAGCAGTTTCTAAAGTCACCACCTTGATCTTGTATCACCACGTTGAGGAGAGGAGGGCAACCGTCACTGGCGCCATAAAGACCGATATCCTGACCTTTGGCTTTGAACAGATCGTGCAATCCAGAATAGATAGTAAGAGCGTGACTATCTCCAATCACGACAACAGAAGGATTAGGGCCAGTTGAATGACAGCGGGGGCTATCGAATTGAAGATCGTTGCAATACCAACCAGTACTATCTGGAATATCAAAGTTTAGATCAGCAAGTTGTGCCTTGACCTCTTGATTCGAAATGCGTCCTTCAAATCCGTTCTTCAAGTATGTGGCTAAGCCCACTCCACCCATGATGATCATTGCAATAACAAGCAGTGTGACTTTAGTTTTTGTTTTGCGACCGAATCGAATTGGTCGTTCAAGAAAATGCGTGCTAAGAAAGGCCAACACAAACGAAGAAATGACGAGAGCAAGGCGAAGATGCCAGTCTGGTGTAGTACCGCTAATGATGCGAGCAAAAGATAGTAGCGGCCAATGCCAAAGATATAAAGAGAAGCTGATTAAGCCAACACCGACCACAATCTTATTTGATAAGACCGAATTATTCAGCCAAGCTTTTTCGCCTGCAAGAATGATCAATACCGATCCAGTTACAGGTATGAGTGCCCAGCCACCTGGAAAAGCGATATCTTGATCAAATAAAAAAAGACTACATAAAATCAACAACAGTCCCAGAGTAGTGAGACCGTGATTCATGTAATTGTGTTCTAAAAATTTATGCTGTGTAGTTTCGAATACACTCGTTTTACTTTGCATAAAAAATGCTAACAGACAGCCAGCTAATAACTCCCATATTCTGCTGAGTGGCGAAAAAAAAGTAGCTGAAGCTGCTACCTCTATCATCAATAGATTAATGAGTAGCGAACTGAGAAAAATTACCCCACTCACTTTCACTAAGTTGATTTTGTATCTAAAGCAAAGTCCGGCAAGCAGAGGCCACAGCAAATAAAACTGCTCTTCAATACCCAGACTCCAAAGATGCAATAGCGGCTTCGTAGCAGCTGCATAGTCGAAGTATCCGCTTTCACTCCAAAAAATAAAATTCGGAATGAAAACTGCGCTTGCTGCTATGTGTTTGCCCAATATTTTGTACTCATCTGCAAGCAACGCAAACCAACCAAATGTGAAAGAGGCTGACATAACAAGTATGAGCGTAGGAAAAATCCGTCTAATTCGACTTGCATAAAACTCAGTGAGACTAAAAATTTTGTTGTGCTGTTTTTGAAGAATCAGTGAGGTAATCAAAAAACCTGAAATAACAAAAAAAATATCCACACCAACGAAGCCACCGGGTATCAAATAAGGGAATGCATGAAAAGCGACGATAGCGACAACGGCGATTGCACGCAGGCCGTCTATATCCTGCCTGTAACCTAGCTTGATCGAATTTTGCGCTGTCGTTTGGACAGACGGTGATTGTTTTTCCATTGGCGGTTAGGGCATCGATTTGGCGAAGAAGCGTGACGATTTGTTCTGGTTTAATGCTTTGACCTTTGTGCGCACTAAGTACTCCTTTCCAAGACAGATTAAGAAATTTCTTTCTTATTAAATGGCACTAAAAATCAAGTCAGATTAGTTTTAGAGCTCAAATGGAAAAGAATAAATTTCAACGCCAACTTGCTACTTTTTAACTTCGCAACAATGGACAGGGTTGTGGCACGATTTTCAACTGCATGCCGGTATGGTTCCAGAGGCCACAAACGCGCTTGAAAAAATAGCATCGTTTATTCAAGGGCTGAAGAAGACTACTTAAAACAAGTTGCACACATCAATTGATATATCACCCAGCGCAGTTGGTGCATATGCAAGCTTTGCCCTTAGCTAGTTCGGGCACTTGATCCATTACAGCAGGCGTAAAAACAGCATCCATGCACCAGCATCTCTCGGGCTTGCTGCCAGTGGCTTTAGCCTTTTCCATGGCACAAACATTGGGTTCGTTACAGATAGGGCAGCGAGTTGGATCAATGGTATTCATTTATATCTTTGTGATGTATGTGAATCATAAAAATTATCCCACTCAAAGGTGGCTTTTCTTCGGAGTTAACTACACAAGCTACTTAAAAACGCATTAAATTCAATGAGTTTTAACAAGAATATTAAATTGTGTATTTAACTGTGTAATTGAGATGAAAGTCGCATCATGCAACTTTCCGGTGGTTGGGACTAAATTTGGCTTTGTTTGAATTGAGGCACTATTTTTATATCAAAGAAAATTAGGATCAGTAAGTTGATGATTTGATCTGGTTTTAACCCTTGCCCTTTGGTATAAAAGTTAATCACTTCTAGAGAAAGATTAATAAATATTCTCTCTAAAAGTGATGTTAAAAATCAAGTCAGATAAATCTGCGTAGCTTTTTTTGTTTTTGCAGATGTCTCTATAGAC
>JAIXOW010000101.1 GCA_027486615.1 Oxalobacteraceae bacterium
TCCCCGATTTCATTCGTAGCGCGAAACAGTCTTAACCAATCATATCAACGCGACCAGATAAATCCATAACACCAGTGATGACGCTGAGCTTAGGATGACGCTTATTCACAGCTGCACGGAACATAGCGAGAGATTCAGCATGTGAACCGGTTTCGATTTCTTTGGTAGCGACAGCATCTGCACCGTAGGCCAATTTAGCAGCACCACAATCACGATGCGACAGCGCGACCACACGTTTGATGTGATGCAGACTGACGGTGATATACAAGTTGTCACAGAAGGTTTTATGCCATTCAGCGAATTTAGGATGAACCGCACCGATAGGGCCGCCCGCCATGACGAAATGGCTATAGTTATCGCCTAATTTTTCACGCTCTACGCCTTGTATTAAACCCATGTACTGCCAGCTTAGGGTAGTGAAACGTGGATCGATACAGTTAACGAGCATCGCTTCATAATTTCCACCACCCGCCATGGAACGACCTGGTAGAAATCCCATCATGCCCCCGGCAACCAATGCAGCACCTGCAGCGAGAAATTGACGACGGCTATTTTTTAATGCTTGTGGATTGCAGCATGGGCAATCTTCTGAAGGCAGATGATCTGCTTTTGGGGTCACGATATTGTTAGACACAAGTGGTCTCCTTAGAATACAAAGCTTATTTTCAAAATGGCATGGAATCGCCACTAATATGCACATGCAATTACTATAATTTCTGTAGCGTCATCTTACAGTCTGGATACCATAGTGCGCCAGTATCATGATAGTAATGTTAGCCCACTCAGTAAAAACATCACTCTATTTTGGATATCGACAGTTAAGAATAAAAACTTAATACCTAAAAAGAATTTTTTTATGACAGAGTTAACCTAATCAATGAAGGTAGCGACAGAATAGTAATCAGATAATGTGCAGATTTTATTCTTTGCTTATTTAGTGCAGCTTTAGCTTATTCACCAAAATGGGTAAAGCATTGGCTGTTAATGTCGATAACAAAATACGATGAAGTTAGAGATTTATTTTGCCTGATTGATAATATCTTTCAGCTTAGCTTTATGTAACTAGGCTTGAAAGAGCAAGATATTTGGAAATAGAGGAATGGCAATGATGAAAAAATATTCTGTCGCACTGTGCGGTGCTTGCGCCTTGATGATGAGCTCATTAGTTTGGTCTACTGATGCTGCGCATGGTGATGCACACAAATCAGAAGCTGCAAAAGATTCGCATGCCGCTGCACCTGCTGCCAAGGCGGATACATCTGTAGCTAAGGCTGATATGGCAGCAGCTCCTGCAGCGAATCAATCTACTAAGCCAACACGCAAGAAAAAAGGACGCGCTGCTAAAAAAACAGCGGATGCAACTGCACATGCAGATGCTGCATATGCAGCCCCTAGTGCAGCAGAGCAGGCAAAACGAATACGCGTCAGAGAGCGTGGCGAATTAGCGAGCGCAGTGGACGCTGCACAAAACGGTCAAGCTAGTGCATCAGATAAGCATGCAGCTGATAAGCATGCTACTGCATCCAATACAGATCACTCTCAAAAAACTACGACCGCAAGTGGTGTGAGTGATGGTCGTGCAAGTGCTGTGATAGAAGATCGTTATATGCCAGTAACGAAATCTATTGAAGCACCAGCAGTTGAACAATCTTCATATTCATTATTAGATCGACATCCAGCAGAGTATGTGCGACCAGCAGGAGAAGTAAGTCGTGAGGTAGAGCCAGTAGCAAGTCGTGCTGAACCAGCGAGAGTTGAAGCTCCCACTAAAGTAGCAGTGGCAGAACCGCGTCCAGCTGTTGAAGCAGTTGCTGCTGCGCCGGCGCCAGCGCCAGTGCAAGCAGTAGCTCCAGTGCAAGCAGTAGCTCCAGTTTCACCTCCTACGCGTGATGCTGTGACTTATCTTCAAGATCCAGCATTAGCTTGTAATCCACCCTTGAAATCGGAAATTGCGGCTTTGTTTGATCGTTGGAATGCTTCACTGCGTACGGGTGATCCTAAAAAAGTCGTAGCCAATTACGCACCGTATTCTGTTTTACTTCCTACTGTATCGAATCGTGCGCGTTTCACTGCGGCAGAAAAAGAAGATTACTTTCATCATTTTTTAGAGCGTAAACCAGAAGGTAAAATTGATGATCGCGTGATTGAAGTCGATTGTAATAGTGCGACCGATTCAGGTTTATATACATTCCGATTTGTAGATGGAACCTCAGTGCGAGCACGCTATTCATTTTCTTATAAGCGTGTTGGCAATGATTGGCTGATTTCTAGTCACCATTCTTCAGGCATGCCAGAGCAACCTCCTAAAGTCGTTGTGCAGACTGTGGAAGAAAAGCCAGTAGAAAAACCCGCACCGAAAAAAGCAGTCGAGCGTAGCGAAAACTGGCAACGTCCAGATGGTTGGGTACGTTTCCCTTAACTCATTATTTGCATCAAAAAAAGCACTTGCCAGATTGAAGCAAGTGCTTTTTTTTTGAGCAGAGCAGATTGATGTTAAATTCAAGGTTATATATCACTTTGAATAGTGCGTCTGGACGTCACTCCAACTCAATTAAATAACTATGAATTCTATTTATCATCAACCTGAACACGCTGTTTTACGCGATCAAATTGCACGGTTTTTGCGGGATGAAGTTGAGCCTTTTGGGTTGCAGTGGGAACAGCAGGGTTATGTACCACGTGATGTCCTACAACGATTAGGTAAGGCAGGTTTACTGGGTTTGATGTTTGAATCTGCTTATGGTGGTGCAGATTGTGATGCGATTACGAATTTGGTTTTTGCTGAAGCACTGTCGCAATCTACATTTGCAGGTTTTGTGATTACCGTGTTGGTCCATACCGATATGGCTAGTCCGCATTTACATCATGCAGGGAATACTGAACAAAAGCGGCGTTATATGCCTAGCATCATTGCGGGAGATTGCATCACTGCAGTGGCTATGACTGAGTCTGGTTCAGGATCGGATGTCGCTGCTATGCGCTCGCATGCGAAACGTGATGGCGATGGTTGGGTACTAAATGGTAGTAAGTTATTTATTACCAATGGCGTGCATGCTAATTTATATTTCATCGCAGCGCGCACCGGCCCTGCGAAA
>JAIXOW010000152.1 GCA_027486615.1 Oxalobacteraceae bacterium
GAGGCCGCTAAAGCCGGCAAGGGTGCCGTCAGTCTGGATGGTCGTATGATCGATATTGCTAGCATCCGTATGGCTGAGGCACTGCTAGCTAAGGCAGACCAAATCGGCGGACAGCAATAACATTGATTGATTACTTTGATGTGAAGTCTGATCGGATTGAAGCACTGAAGTGATCAATTTAGTTCCGAAGAATTAGGAATGAGTCCGACAACTGTAAGTATTTGTTCGGTAAGTTCCTAATTTTTATTGGTCGGGGCGGCGGGATTCGAACTCGCGACCCCTTGCACCCCATGCAAGTGCGCTACCAGGCTGCGCTACGCCCCGACGAGCCGCAAATTATAGCAGAGGGGCTTTGCAATCAAATGGCGTAATTATTGAAATCGTTTTCAATGTAAGTGCCCACCCTGTTGCACGCTATCTTCTGGCATTTCTGCATGTACCATTTCTTCCGCTTGATCACAAAATAAGGGCGCGCCACAATCATCACAACATTCAGGTGGAAAGAGCATGTCAGGTTTAGTGATGTGCGTGATGCCTGATTCACGTAATAAGATGACGATTTGCTGTAATGGTGAGACCGTGCTTTTATTCAATGCATGACTACTGCTGAGTTGTGCATCCTCTTCGCCACTTTCTTCGTCATACAGTGGCCAGATCACACCATAAAATACATCAGGATTATTCACGACGCTAAAACTGACGCGGTATTCATCGATGCGTAATTCATGACTATCGTCACCCACTGATGCCACTACTGCTTGGAGTTGACCTGCATCGATATTCAAGGCATGTGTCAAGTAATGGACTGCTGCTCGTATAGAGATAGGGCGAATCATTTTGTCTGCATTTCTACAAGCGACAAAATAAGCTTCAGGTAACAGTAGCTCAATACCGCAACCAGGTAATAATTTTTGTAGGATGGGTGTTGCATGCACTTGCCATTGTGTGAGTGCGGCTTGGGTGCTTATTTGAAGATTACTGTTGATATTGTCTTCTTGCCAGCGCAGTAGTGGTTTTCTGTGTTCTGCTGTAATGACAAAAAGGAGTTGTCTAGTATCTGCCAAAAAAGGTGCTGTATCTGGCATTTCAATCGGCATGGCTAAGGCTGTTTGCGATATCGAAGCTTGTGCCATACGACGTGTGAGTGTATAGGTCTCGCAATAACTGCGTGGCAGCTGATCAATAGAAAATAAATGTGGTGCAATCGCGATATGCACATCGCTTGCTAAGATATGTGCAACTAGCTGAGTAGTGAGTGATTGTAGGAGTTCAGTTTGGATAGGACCAGATGCAATCGTAAACCGAGTCCAGCTAAGGATAGGCATAGCGATGAGTAAAGCATCAAAATGTTTACCATTGTGTTCTAGGGTACAGCTACAGCTTACGGCTTCTACGATATCGAGTAAATCATCATAAGCTTCACCATCTACATGGAATAAATGATCAAGCGCATTATCAATCGCTAATTGCTGATTACTCGCTAGCTGAGTTTGTAGAAGTTGTTCAATCTGACGTTCCCATTCGCGTTGCTCCATACGACTAGCAGCTTGCCCATGCGATTGCGCTAGCGTGACTAGACGTTGACTGTCAGCAGAAATTTTACGAGAAGAGCTCTTGGTAGGCCGGCGCATAGACTTTATCGTACAGATAAGTTGAACATGATGGATTTTAATTGAGTTGAGATGAATTGCGTTGCGTATAAATCAAAACAAAAAAGCGTGGCACTGTGATTCACAGTCCACGCTCTTGGGAAACAAAAACAATTATTTTTTTTCTGGTGCTGGTGTCGTTGCTGCTGGGGCATCGGCAGGTGGGGTAGCAGCAGCTGGTTTTTCTGTCGCTGCAGGCGCGGAGGTTTCAGTAGGGACGCCGTGTGATTCACCTTGCATATCTACTTTATCACCCATTTTTAGTAATAAGGTGACTGAGATAACAGCAAAGATAACGAAAGCTATGAAAATTTTTATCATGAATGTCTCCAAAAATTTTTTCTAATGCGATGCTTTATCTGACTAACGGAATCGTTTGAAAACTAATGCATTCCATTAGTCAGAATATTTTGATTTACGCTGCGAGTAATTGACGCAGTACGAAAGGCAGAATACCACCATGACGATAGTAATCAACTTCAATCGGTGTATCAATACGCAGTAAAAGTTTAGCTTGCTGAGTTTGACCATTGGCACGCTTGATCACCAAAGTCACTTCTTGCTGTGGCTTGATGCTGTGTTCTATGCCCAGCAAATCAAAACTTTCGTTACCTGTAATGCCTAAGGATTCAATGCTGTCATTGCCTAAGAACTGCAAAGGTAGTACACCCATACCAACTAAATTAGAACGATGAATACGTTCAAAGGAACGAGCAACTACTGCTTTCACTCCTAATAATTGTGTGCCCTTAGCAGCCCAGTCACGTGAAGAGCCTGTACCATATTCTTCACCTGCAAAAATCATGGTGGGCACGCCATCATGAATATATTTCATTGCAGCGTCATAAATCGACATTGCTTCACCGCTAGGTTGAAAAATAGTTTCGCCGCCTTCTACTCGTGAGCCATCTGGTTTCGCAGGAATCATGAGATTTTTAATGCGTACGTTTGCAAACGTACCGCGCATCATGATTTCATGATTACCACGACGTGAGCCATAAGAATTGAAGTCAGCTTTCAATACACCATTAGCGAGTAACCATTTACCTGCTGGGCTAGATTCTTTAATTGATCCTGCTGGAGAAATATGGTCAGTCGTGATTGAATCACCAAACACGCCTAGTGCGCGTGCATTTGCAATACCC
>JAIXOW010000287.1 GCA_027486615.1 Oxalobacteraceae bacterium
CCATAGGGAGCTAATTATGATGTCACTCATCTCTCAAGCTAGTCGTCAGCAATTCGTTCAACAAAATTTTTCAGCTTGCATACGATCACAAGTTATCTCACCACGTTTAATGCCGCGAGTCGTCGTCAGAGATCAAAGATTAATGAAACAAATAAAGCGTCCAAGTAAAAGGAATTTGGAACAGCTTGCTAAGAAGATAATTCCGCAGAAATTGGCTGATGCTAGAAAAATTCCCTCAACATCGAACGTTCTTCCTCCATCCAAAATTATTTATATCTCTGAGGAAGAGTTGTCAAAATTCGCGATCACCAAAACGTTTGATGGAAGTCCCTTGCAATTTCCGGTGAGTGCGAGTGGAAGAGATCAGTATGTACATGGTCAAGTCAAAATACAGATTCGAAAACCAGGCGATGAGCCTTTTAAATATGTTAGAAGATCGGAATATGATAAGCGTGATTTTAAGTATTTATGGGTAACATTTGAAGATCCGTTTGCCGAAGCTCATTTCTATTCTCCACCAGAGGAGGATATTGCAAGAAAGTTCAGTGATGAACCACTTATGGGAATAGCTCGTGAGATGACTCCTACAAAAAGTGAGCGTGGAATTGTTTGTCATCCTAAGATTGCGCGAAAGGGTTATTTTGGCGGTGAAGTATGGTTTTTACCTCGGACGGAAAAAAATAAGGGTAATAAATACGATGCAGTCCATATCAACCTCAATTCCGGAAGATTCCCTACAAAAGACGATAAAAATTTATATACCGCAGCAAAATACTGGTTGTCATTGGGCTATCACAAAGTTTTTGCAACACCAAGAGATCAGCGCTATGGCGAAGTAACACCTATCTTATTTATGAAGGAGTCTAAAGCAGAAGCTCAGTCGGAAGTTAAACCTCAAGCTAAGCCTTTTGAATTCGTTTGATATAAGATTGTATAAACGACTAGGCGGTACTAGAAATCATAGTGCCGCCTCAATCGCTCTAGAGACTGCCAGTATGTGTCCATCAGTCATAGCAAGACCCGCCACCATTAAACCAACCGGTAAGCTACCTTGATCATGACAAGGTAGCGATACCGCACAACCATCTAATAGATTGATGATGGATGGGTTACGTAGTAATAAACGATTGGTATTAAAAAACACATCGTCCGATTCAAGTAAGGGCGCTATCTCTGGTGCTGTGAGTGGAACGGTAGGCATGAGTAGCGCATCAAAACCTCTTAATTCCAGCTCCATTTTTTTTATCCAATTCTGACGTGCTTGATGTAAAGCAGTAATCTCATCGGGCTGATATTTTTCTCCTAAACGCATACGTTGCGCAACACGCTGATCATAAGCATCGCCATGATTTTTTAACATCGCTTGGTGATGTGCATAGGCTTCTATAGGTGCGAATAAATTAATGGTAGGTGCTTCAGCTAGTAAGGATAAAGGCACGTCCACAATCACTGCACCTGCCGCAGATAGTTTGCTCAGTGCAGCAGCAAAGCTAGCTGCTACATGGATATCCATATTTTCCATAACCAAGGTTTGTGGCACAGCGAAGCGCAAACCTTTTAGCGTGAGTTTTTTTAGTGTTAATGCTTGATCAGCAATGATGCTATCAATGAGATGACAATCATCAACCGAGTGTGTCATTGCACAAATTGTGTCAAGCGATGAAGCGAGTGGGAATGTGCCAGTAAAAGGTACACGGCGCATGGTTGGTTTAAAGCCCACTAGTCCACACAATGCAGCTGGTATGCGTATCGAGCCACCAGTATCAGAGCCTATGCCAGCTACACAGATTCCTGCTGCAACCGACACTGCAGCACCAGAGGAAGATCCGCCTGGAATGCGCGCTACTTTGTTATCAGCAGGATTAATAGGGGTGCCGTAATGCGGATTAATACCTACGCCTGAAAAAGCAAATTCAGTCATATTTGTTTTACCCAGAATCGCTGCCCCTGCATGTCGCAAACGTGTCACAACGGTCGCGTCATTGACAGCAGGCGATGCAATGCTTCTGACTGTGGAGCCTGCCATCGTGATTTCACCGGCCACATCAAATAAATCTTTGATTGAAATAGGCAGCCCTGCTAGCGCACCAAGTTGCTGTCCAGTTTTGCGTTTTTCATCTGCCGTCATGGCAGCAGTTATCGCTGATTCTGCATATACATGCGTGAAGGTTGCAGGATGCGCGCCGATTTTTTCCAAACTCGCTCTAACTAAAGATGTGCTTGCAGTTTGGCATAACTGGGCAATTCCCGCCGAGGTGTTGAGGTGCTGAGTCATAGTTCACTCGTAAGATAATTAAATAGCAAAGGACGACAGCATACCTGAGCTGATTGCCTCTTTTTTAAGAGGGAAAATGCGACTGTGGACACTGTATAATCGCATCTTTCCGATTCATCCTGCGATGTCGTGTTTTTTGACTCGGTCTTCGCTTCAAACATCATCCTAGTCATGCTCATTTTGCCGGGCTGCAGTGCGCTCTCTGCCTTTCGTTCACAACGTCTGTTATCACAACTGAAAGAACTCCATCCCGCAGTGGTCGGCGTTTCCGCTCGCTACTGCCATTTCATTGATGCGCCTAGTTCGCTTTCTGAAACGGAAAAGGGAAAACTAGATGCTTTGCTGACCTATGGTGATCCTTACCAAGCCAGTGAAGGGGGTGAGCGCTTTGTTGTTATCCCACGCATGGGTACGATTTCTCCTTGGGCTAGTAAGGCTACCGACATCGTGCATAACTGCGGCATGACGCATATCCATCGCATAGAGCGTGGAGTGATTTTTTATGTGCAGCTAAAAACTGGTTTATTAGGCGGATCTAAGTCACTTGATCAAGCAGGGGCAGAATCTATTTCAGCGGCACTGCATGATCGTATGACAGAGATGGTGATACGTGATCCACAAGACGCCGCAGGTTTATTCCAAACACTAGAAGCACCACCTTTAGCTTTTATCGACATCAGTGCCGGTATAAATGCGCTGGTAAAAGCAAATGTAGAGTTAGGTTTGGCCATGTCGGAAGACGAGATCGAGTATCTGTTTCAGGCTTTTTCTCAAGCCAAGCGTAATCCCACAGATGTGGAATTAATGATGTTTGCACAAGCTAATAGTGAGCATTGCAGACATAAGATTTTTAATGCGGATTGGACTATCGATGGTGTAGCGCAGGACAAATCGCTCTTCGCCATGATACGTAACACGCATCAACTGGCACCAGAAGGAACGTTGGTTGCCTACTCCGATAATTCTTCCGTGATTGAAGGCGCAGTGATATCACGCTTTTATCCGCGCTCAGAAAAAGCGAATGCTTATGCATCGTCGGAGGAATTAACCCACATCTTGATGAAAGTGGAAACACATAATCACCCGACTGCGATTTCACCATTTCCAGGTGCTTCTACTGGAGCCGGTGGTGAGATACGTGATGAAGGCGCAACGGGACGTGGTGCGAAACCGAAAGCGGGGCTGACAGGTTTTACTGTTTCAAATTTAATGATTCATAACGGCTTACAGCAATGGGAAAACGCACGTGATGTGAATGTGTCTCTCTCTGAACGTGATGCAAATGAAGTCGTGGGTGTAACAGGCAAACCTGAACGCATCGCATCACCTTTACAAATCATGATTGAAGGTCCTTTAGGTGGGGCTGCATTCAATAATGAATTTGGTCGTCCTAATTTAGGTGGTTATTTCCGTACCTATGAACAAAATGTGAGTGGCAAAGTGATGGGTTATCACAAGCCCATCATGATTGCAGGAGGCTTAGGCAATATCTCTGCTCTGCATATCAAGAAAGATGCTTTACCTCCTGGTAGTTTATTAATCCAACTCGGTGGGCCGGGTATGCGCATAGGTATGGGAGGCAGTGCTGCTTCTTCCATGACCACAGGTACTAACACAGCAGATTTAGATTTTGATTCTGTACAGCGTGGTAATCCTGAAATGGAAAGACGTGCGCAAGAGGTGATTAATGCTTGTTGGGCACTCGCCAATGACAATCCTATCTTGTCGATTCATGATGTGGGTGCAGGTGGTCTGTCTAATGCTTTCCCAGAAATCACCAATGATGCAGGACGTGGTGCAGTATTTGATTTACGCAAAGTGCCGCTAGAAGAAAGTGGATTAGCACCTAAAGAAATTTGGAGTAATGAATCACAAGAGCGTTATGTGCTGGGTATAGCGCCTGCTAGTTTGACGCTGTTTAAAGCATTGTGTGAACGTGAGCGTTGTCCGTTTGCGGTAGTTGGTTTGGCCACTGAAGAACGTCAACTGCGTGTGCTCGATCCTGAACATGATAACTATCCAGTTGATATGCCTATGGATGTGTTGTTAGGTAAACCACCTAAGATGCATAGAGAAGTAGCGCATGTTGCACAAACATTTGTGCCATTAGATTTCACTGGTATTACCTTAGAAGAAGCAGCTGATCGTGTATTACGTTTACCTACTGTTGCTGATAAATCTTTTTTGATCACCATAGGTGATCGTAGCGTAGGTGCACACACTGTGCGTGATCAAATGGTGGGGCCTTGGCAGGTGGCCGTTGCAGATTGTGCTGTCACCACCATGAGTCATGAAGGTTATTTAGGTGAAGCCATGGCCATGGGCGAACGCACACCATTAGCAGTGATTAATGCGGCTGCATCTGGTCGCATGGCAGTAGGTGAAGCGATTACCAATATTGCAGCCGCGCCTATAGTAAAAATAGGTGACATTAAACTTTCCGCAAACTGGATGGCGGCATGTGGTCAAGCCGGTCAGGATGCTGCCTTGTTTGATACCGTTAAAGCAGTGGGAATGGAGCTGTGTCCTGCACTAGGCATAAGCATACCGGTTGGTAAAGATTCTTTGTCTATGCGCACAACATGGAAAGAGGGCAACACGGATAAATCTGTGACTTCTCCTGTTTCATTGATTGTGTCTGCTTTCGCTCCAGTGATGGATGTAAGGCATGTGCAGACGCCGCAATTGCGTACAGATAAAGGTGCGACTGCATTAATCCTAATTGATTTAGGTCGCGCTAAAAATAGATGTGGTGCATCAGCCTTAGCGCAAGTGATGCAACAACTTGGTGATGAAGTGCCTGATGTTGATCAAGCGACTGACTTAAAAGCATTCTTCTCTTCGATACAACAATTAATCAGTGAGCAAAAATGTTTGGCTTATCACGATAGATCCGATGGTGGTCTGTTTGCGACTTTATGTGAAATGTCCTTTGCTGGACATACAGGCATCTCAGTCAATCTCGATATTCTGACGATGGAATCTGAACATGCATCTGATTGGGGTGATTCTAAGAACTGGACTAGCCAAGTTGGTGAGCGACGTAATGATTTAACACTACGTGCTTTATTCAATGAAGAACTAGGCGCAGTGATTCAAGTTCGTGAAGATCAAAAATCCGATGTGATGAATGTGCTGCGTGAACATGGATTAGGTGCATGCAGTCATATCATAGGCAAACTGAATGACCGCGATGCGATTGAATTCACACGTGATGCAAAAATCATTTACAACGTAGCACGTGTCAATCTACGCCGTGCTTGGAGTGAAACCAGTTGGCGTATTGCGCGTTTACGTGACAACCCTGCTTGTGCTGATGCGGAATATGAACGCTTATTGGATGCACATGATCCTGGCATATCGCCAAAATTAAGTTTTGATGTGACTGAAAATATTGCCGCACCATTTATTGCAAAAGGTGTCCGTCCTCGAATTGCTATCTTGCGTGAGCAAGGAGTGAATTCACATATTGAAACCGCTTATGTCATGCATAAAGCAGGGTTTGAAGCGATTGATGTACACATGAGTGACTTAATTGCAGGACGCGCCCATTTGTCTGATTTTAAAGGTGCGATTGCTGTAGGTGGTTTTTCTTATGGCGATGTATTAGGTGCAGGTGAGGGTTGGGCAAAAACGATTTTGTTTAACAATAAGCTCTCTGATCAATTCGCAGAATTTTTTCAACGATCGGATAGCTTTGCATTAGGCATTTGCAATGGCTGCCAGATGATGAGTAATCTGAAATCGATTATTCCAGGTGCACAAGCATGGCCTAAATTCACTCGCAATAAATCCGAGCAATTTGAAGCGCGCTTTGCGATGGTGGAAATTACTGAATCACCTTCGATTTTCTTCGCAGGTATGGCTGGAACACAAACACCGATTGCAGTTGCACATGGCGAAGGTTATGCAAATTTTGCACATACAGGAAATCAAGAACAAGCTTTAGTGGCATTACGCTTTGTGGATAATAAAGGAGTAGCAACAGAAGGCTATCCTTACAACCCGAATGGTTCACCAGAAGGCATCACTGCAGTCACCACACCTGATGGTCGCTTCACAGTCATGATGCCGCATGCAGAACGTGTATTTAGAACTGTCACGCACTCTTGGCATCCCGATTCATGGGGTGAAGATGCACCATGGATGCGATTGTTTAATAATGCGCGCCGTTGGGTAGACTAAAGCGTAAAGTAGTTAGGCCATAAAAAAAGAGCTCGCACATTTCGTTGCGAGCTCTTTGTTTTTCAAGCTAAAAAAGCTTATTTGATTTTTGCTTTTTTCTTCAAGTCTTGCTGGAATGCTTGCAGTTTCTTCTGCTGTAGAGATTCTGCAATTTGACCTTTGACTTCTTCAAATGGAGGAACTTGCGCATCGCGTATTTCTTCTAATTTGATTACGTGAAATCCAAATTGTGATTTCACTGGCGTCTGAGTAATTTCACCTGTTTTCAAAGCAACCATAGCATCTGAAAATGGTTTAACAAATGCATTTGGTGGAGCCCAACCGAGATCGCCACCTTGTTGACCTGATCCTGGATCCAACGATGCTTTTGCTAACTCTTCAAATTTAGCGCCACCTTTGAGTTTGGTGATGATGCCTTTAGCGTCGTCTTCTTTTTCTACTAAGATATGTCGTGCGTGATATTCCTTGCCACCTGATTGCGCCTTGAACTTATCGTACTCGGCTTTCATTTCATCTTCTTTGACAGGATTTTTAGCGATGAATTCTGTTGCCAAAGCACGAATAACAATCGATTGACGTGATAGATCTAATTGGCTTTTTACTTCAGGTTTATTGGCTACACCTAATTTTTCAGCTTCTTGCGCTAGGATTTCACGATTGATCAATTCATCTTTGATCATAGCGCGCATCTCAGGCGTATCTTGCTGACCCTGTTGCACCATTTGTTTGACCATTGCATCAGCACGTGATGAAGGAATAGGTTTGCCGTTAACAACAGCGATATTTTGTGCAAAAGCAGGCATGCTTACTGTTGCGACAAGCAGCGCCAACAGGCGAGCGTGTTTGAAATTCGTCATGGTTTTGTAAAGTTGAGGTTGTGAAAAAAAATGAAACAAGAATAAAGAAACTAAAATTAATCGACTTCCTGATTTGCTTCGGCTGGGGTTAACAGAGTCAGTGCAAGAGCGTGGATTTCAGTTTTCATGAGCTTACCCAAGCAATCATACACCAGCCTATGCCGGCTTACTCGGTTGAGCCCTTCAAAGCGGCTAGAAACGAGATGTAAACGGTAGTGGCCGCCACCAGAAGCAGCTCCGGCATGTCCTGCATGTAATGCTGATTCATCCTCAACCTGACAAGAAAGTGGTGATAAATCTTGCAGCAGCGTTGTGATGCGTTCTACGCGGTCATTCATTGGGAACCTTCATATGACGAGATAAAAAGACACTTTGCGCGATCACAAAAACCAGCATCAGACCCATAAATCCAAATAATTTGAAATTCACCCAGAAATTTTCTGAAAAATTAAAGGCAACGATAAGATTGATAATGCCCATTGCAGCAAAGAATAAACCCCATGCTACATTTAATTTATTCCAAGCAGGTTCAGGCAATGTTAACTGTTGACTGAGCATGGTTTTTATCAAATTGCGTTTAAAGAATAACTTACTTATTAAAAAAGCAAGCGCAAAACACCAATAAAGTATGGTGGGCTTAATCAGCATGAAAAGGCTGTTCTGAAAGTAAATCGTAGCGCCACCAAACACTACAACAATAACGAGTGAGACCCAGAGCATTTTATCTATGGGTTTTTTCTTAA
>JAIXOW010000091.1 GCA_027486615.1 Oxalobacteraceae bacterium
ACGCTTGTCTGGAACTTGACCACGAATGTTTCGTTGTCAAAGGCCAGCTATCAAGCCCTTACATGAAAAAGCCCGAAATTGACAATCGTACAAAATGGAGTATGAAATTGAGAGAATTGGTTTACGGAAACCTAAAAGAAATCCGACAAAACAAGCTCGGAATGAACAACTCACGGTTGACACTTGTTGCTTTCGCACACATCAACTGGTTGTTCAAAGAGGAACATTTCCAAAATCTCAACAAAAAAGACCCATACGCTCTACTCTATTCCGATACCCAAAGAGAAGTATGGCAAAAAGCCTGCTCATTGCGCGAAAAACCGAAAAAGCCAAAAACATTACCGGAACCTCCAGCGGAAGTTCTTAGACGGGAATGGCAAAAGGCACTCGTAGACATCGCAAATGACTACGAGCAAAAGCGAAAAGCTAGCGCGAAACACAATCCGATCGACTACAAAAAGGTAGTGATGAACGCGTTCAAAAGAATAGCATGGAATGTGCCCAAACAGGCTTTCGACTGTTTGCAACCCACATACACCATGTCCATCAAAGAAATCATGGACCCTACATATCAACGTCATTTTTGGTACGCTGGTTGTAAGGCTATGAACAAAACGCGCGATTTTTATCTCACGACTGGAAGAGACCAACTGATGTCACCAGACTATCAGCTAATGCTACCGGACTTCGAACAAGAAATTCAAGCACCAGGAATCAGTAAGTATACTTCTCTCCCAATCACTTTAGATGATAAAGTCGACATCACACAGCTCCGATACGACTACCAGAGAAACATCGAGCTCCACCAAATGTCATTCCAAGACTGGTTGCAACATTCCAATGTTAACAACCTAATGGCACAAGGAGACGAACCACTGGAGTTTGACGAACCACAGATTCTCAAGAACATCACACAATTGGGACACAGAGATTTCTTTCTCGCCAATTGGATGATGGACTACAGCATCACGAAGCTAGGATTCGAGATGTGGTACAACTACATCGGCAAGGACCTCAAAATCCCATGCGATTACAAGCAAACAATTGCCAAAGAGGCACCAAAGCCGTCACCACAACAGGAACAAGCAAGAAAACTAGCACAAATGCCAAAACTTGGGAATTACCTACCGTCACCGGAACCAGAACCTACCAAGAAAAGGAAAATCTGCAACCTATCAAACCCTCCAGATATTCTGAAAGAAATCAAAAAGGAGACAAAAGCAGAACCCACATCTTGGGCAAACGAAGTCGAACAACAATACCCACTAGAAACGGTACAGGAAGAAGAAGAAGAAGAAAATCAACAAGGAGAACAATCAAGATTTTCCATGGAACCAATTTTCTTCAACTCACAAGGAAAAAGACTCAACAAAAAGGAAAGACAACAGCTGTATGCAGAAAAAGAAGCAGAATTTCGACAAATCATCCAAGATGAGGCAAAAGAAAAAGCAGATGATGACCTATCTCAAGAACAATATCAGAGCATCATCCGAACAATGGCAATCAAACTACCACCCATGAAAAGAACCATCTGGGAATTGGAAGCAATCAAGGCAAACACAATCCTCGATCCAAGAATCGAAGTGCCTTGGGTAGAACCACACCATTTCATGCCACAAGGGAAATTCGCACACATCTACATACCAAGATACGTCTACATCCCAAAGGACGTTTTCAACAAATCCAGCATTCAACTTGAACTGGACACAACAAGTTACACAGCATTCTGGAGACAACTTAGAGAAGCACAAGGAGAAGCACAACAAATGATCAACAACATGATTGATCATGAACAGCTCAGAAGCTTATATAAGACAGATCACAGAAAGATGCTGAAAGGACAACTACCGAAAACGATCCGCTCATCAAGATTGGAAATCATCCAACACAAACATGCACACATCGAAGCACAGCGAATTGGATGGAAAAGGATGACACCAAGAGACATCTATGACTGGTTCATCAGACCCATCGAAAAGCTATTTGCTATCGACATGCCAAGGGGAGCAACACTCTTACGAGCAATGCTCTACCCACAATCGGCGAAACATCTTCTCACCTTCATCAAGAGATACACAGGTATTCCGAAAGGAGCTAAAATCAATGCCATCTACGTCATCGAAGAGATGTCACGCATCAGAATGGCGAACGAGATTGATTTTAACTACAGCAAATACTCAGACACTCCCATGGCAAGGATGCAAAAGATCAGACTAGAAGAAGACCCAACAGGATCTTGCTACGTCAAGACATCCCATGAAGGAAATACCCAACAATCTCCTGAATCAGAAACGGAATACGAAGATGCCGATTTGAAAGAATTCGAACAATCCACTTATGAGGACCAATTGGCCACATGGGACAACATTATGGCGGAATATGACACAGCTATGTCCGTACCCATGCAATATGGACCCAAACAGAAAAGATGGATCACGCAACTCATCAGAAAAACGCATGATGAGGCGAAAAAAGTTCTTCAAAAATGTCGAGACCACTATCAGAAACTTCAACAACGGAACCGACAACAACCGAAAGAACACCAGACGTTTACCACAGTGCACAAAAATGGATCACCATTGCAGAGAAATGAATCTCCAACACCATCTTCCACTACATCGGAATCAACAGATGACACCGAAATGGGAGAAGAGACAAATCTCGCAAACATGTTCCAAAAGAAACTCTACATTTGCAACAGAACAGTTTCAGATATTCTGGACAACTCCAGACTGATACACACGGCAGAAGAGCGAGCAGCTTTCAGAGACATCAGATTCTATGAAAACGCTGTAGAAGAAGCAAAACTTGATCTGCTTAAATGCGATCCAAGCGACACCGACTTCATCGACGCACTCACAAGAGCCCAAGACAACTGTTCCATGGCATACCAAAGAGCACGCGAAAAATTGCAACATCTACTCATTGAAGGAGATGAAAGAGAAGCAAGACGCAGAAGCACTGCAACCAATGTCCAAGCTACAAGACATAAAACTGTAAAGCACGCGAGAAAGTCAAATTCGTCCATGACAAACAAGTCCATGACGACGACTTCATCTCCACAAGAGGATAAGAACAATATCTTCGAACCAAGACCCTCAGGTCAAACACTCAAGCCATCCACAAATTGGTCAAACAAACCAAGACCAACGGCATGGCCGACCGCACAACAAATACGGTCGCAAAACCCATACAAACCAGTGTCAAAAGAAAGATCACCAACACGCGGTAAGAGAATTCAACCTCCATGGCACACAGAACCTATGGATGAGTTAGAATCACCAAGACTTGGAAAGAACCCAAAGTTCAATCCAAATTACTCTCACGAAAACGCGAGAAGATCACCAACAAAGACACAAACAAGAATCACACATGATCACATGTTTGAAGACATGGACACTCCATCTTCAGAATCTTTTCGAGCAAATGCGACAATCACGTCCACTCCAAAAGCACACAGAAGAGAATGGAAAACAGAAAGATTTCCAAGTCCAAACATGATCAGAAGGTCAGATTATCCACAACATAGGGAAGAAGAGAGAAGGACAACAAGACACAGGTCACCTTCACCTCCACAACCTGGAAATTGCAAAACGCAAAGGGAATTCAAACCCGCAAGGCGAAAAGCACCCAACGGAGAAAATCTCTTCCATTACAAACTATGGAAACAATTGGACATCTCACGACCTCCACGATTCACATCACAACAATTGTCAGCACAAGAAGTCGCCAGATACATCACTGGAACAGTCACAAATGATGACACAACGAGACCAGGATTGACCACAATTATGGCAGACAGCAATGACACATCACGGAAAATTCAATTCAAGATTGAGATTGAAGAGCGACACTTGAAACTTACGGAATACACTTATCCACAGAATAAGACATTCGGAACGAAGTTCACCATGCAAACAATCCAAATACCGGAACATGCATTGGAAAAGTTTGGACAATTCTTAAATGAAATCCACAACGCTCAACTTCAATCGCTTGACCAAGATTACAACACATCAGGACATCTGCTGATGATCCGGACGAAACATGACGATTGGAAAGCAAAAGCAACAATCACCCTAGTCAAAACCACGTCAGGAATGGAAAGAATGGTCACAATCATCTCACGGTCAAACCAATTCGAACACGGAGTCATTCAAATTCCATGGATGCTCTTCCACAAGTTTCACCAAGCATACTTGAGAATTGAAGAAGACTACAAGCATTACGCACGAAAGCGAGATGCGCACTAGACGAAAAACAACCAAACGTCCAGGACCACAAGTCCATGGTATCTAAATGAAAAGCAATTAACCTTTTCATATAGAAAACCTTCGCTGCACGACGTTAAACTGCTTAGCGACCCAACGTCCAGGACTAACGTCCACGGTAACTAAATGAAAAGCAATGAACCTTTTCATATAGAAACCTTCGCTGCACGACGTTAAACTGCTTAGCGACCCAACGTCCAGGAAATAATCCATAGTAACTACATGAAAAACAACCAATCTTTCATATAGAAACCTTCGCTGCACGACGTTAAACTGCTTAGCGAACCAAAATGTCCATGAAAGGCACTTATAGAAGAAAGTTCACATGCGACACGGGCAGTTAACAATAAACACCCAAGCAAAACTTTACGAGGAACTTTTATAGGTTAACCGGCGCTGCAAGACATAAAACTGCTAAGCGAAAAACACCGGAAACTCGACAAAGCGAGAA
>JAIXOW010000176.1 GCA_027486615.1 Oxalobacteraceae bacterium
AAGAAAGAAAGAAAGAAAGAAAGAAAGAAAGAAAGAAAGAAAGAAAGAAAGAAAGAAAGAAAGAAAGAAAGAAAGAAAGAAAGAAAACAGAGTTTGAAATTACAAGAGAGCAGAAAAATATTTTTTGAGAGTGATCTATGTTCAGGACTTAGGTGCAGCTAATTCTGAAAAAAAATTAAACATCTGTTTTAGTAACTTTAAGGATTATCTAGCCCAGGAGGGGGCAACATATGGTCCGCGAGACACAAATAAGAGCCCAATGTGGCCCGCAGACGAAATTAGTTGCCAGCTCCTGATCTACCCCATATCAATGTGAAGTGTCAAGACCATTTTGACGATAGAAATGTGGCAACACCTCTTTAAACTTGCATAGAAAAAAACGTCCAAGGTAAGCTCTTTAGAAAAATACCTTGATTTGTGTTTAGTTTATGCACATTGATTTATTTTTTTGGTAAGAATTACCTTGGCCTTTAGACATCGATGGCTCTAAATTATCTTTTTATTGCAATATTTTGCATGGAAATGTCTAGTGTGTATACTACAAATAACATACATTACATTGGCTTCATTAGTACTACGTAGTTTAACTTGATTTGATGGGTTTGATTCACAGAGATACATAAATAAAAATAGAGTGCGCTATAGATATCTAGACAATGAGGTCAGTTGTCAACAGCATTTTGTCAAGATCTTCACGCCCCCTATAATCGTAACAAATATACCAGTGTGACCAACTCAAATCATCATCAATTGAAATTTTACCATTTTAATAAACTTTGTGAGAAAGTTTACAAATGCTTAGATTTTCACATCCCCGTTTTTGAGATTTCCATATTCGAGGTTAAATTTAAGCAAAAATACAATTACAAGTTCGTAAGACAGGGCCTTATTTCTAATTACTGTCATTGTTACTACAATCATTATTCAAACCATTAAAACAAGAAGGGAACTCAATGACTTAATGGCACCATACGTAGAAGTGAGAGAACTTCAGTGATCTATTCAATCAAATGCAACCCAGACCAAAATTGAAAGTTTTTTTTGTGAAAAATGACTACCCATTTTACCCATTTCTTGTAGCTTTTGTTTACTTTTTCTGAACATAGGTTATAATTTATATTATAAACTGAGTACCTCTGAACAACGACCACCTGTCAACTACGAACAGCGGCCACAAAAAGCCGGTTCAAAATGAAGGAAAACCTGTCTACAACGACCACTTTTAAATTTTTGAATAATCTTTTTCCTAAAAAATATGCATAAAGCATTTGCTACTATGTATTTTCAAGGTAGCACGTCTTTTTTAATCAAAATTAGGCTTTCCTACAGTGGCAGTTCATGCTTCACCCTTGGTTGTTTAATGAAATTTTTAATTAAAATTTTGTTTGGAACAAGTTGACCCTCTAAATAGCGACCACCTCTGAACAACGACCACTTTTTCCAAGTCCCAAGGGTTTATCAAATTCGTCATAAAAACATAAAAAGTTATTTTCTCCTTGTTTTGAATTTGTTTTTGAAGTAGTATGTATTAAACTGTGTTTTAAAAAGTTTAAAAAACATGTTTTTTTAGAGTTTGAGTTGAGTTTAAATGAACTTGAGAAATAAAATCTTTTTCAAATCATTTGTTCACACTTGAAGTACTTCAAAGAAGAAATTTTCAAGTATATACTTTTTCGAGGTGTTTTGATTTGATCACATTGGCATTGTTTAACAACATTCAAAAATATCCTCAAAAATCATTTAGTCTATGCTGTTTTAATTGAAAACAGTAATATTTTTTTCTTAAAAAACATGTTAGCTTTTTGAATCTGTACATATTAATTGATTTGATGTGATCGGGAATTGATATTCAGGAGAATGTTTACAAGCTTGTACAATAGATGACAGCTTAACTACTCTCTTTATTTTTTTATATAGGAGTTACAGGCAGTCATTATTTTACACCATTCAGTTTCACCAACATCTTTTGCTGCCATCATTTTCATCAACATTTTATGGGCCTAAGATAAATTAGTCTTGAAGATAACTAAGGCTTAATAAACACTAGATATGTTTGCACAGAATATTGTGATAAAAAGATATGCAATAAAAAGATAATTTTGGGACAAAGGTTTCAATTGACCAACGAAGGTAATACTTTATATTCCCAATCTGGATCCGAGTGGAGATGAACAACAACAACAACAACCGACTTGTTGCTTTGTTTGACCATAAGCTATCACATTCAATTCGTAACGATATAGAAGAACTAAAAAATGAAAACTGTGGTCAATTTCATTAATAATTTACGTGATAATTTTTCATACAAAAGTGATTTCGTACTTTTGCCAAAGCCAAAACATAATTAGGGAAAAGTTGCCTAAAACAATTTCAAATGAAAAAGGCGAGCGTAAAATGTTGATGAAATTGACACCTGTATGTACAAATTTTTTCATGTACACTAACTAGAGAAAACAACGTTTGTACGAAAAATTTGAATGTATAACATTGATGAAACTGACATCTGGAATGATCTAGAAAACTATTAATTGGCACAACCTTGTGTCAATTTCATCAACATTTTATGAACGTATTTTCGTACGAACATCATTTTAGCAGCTTTTTCTATGTATATGGAAAGCTGCCAAAACAATGCTCGTACAAAAAATTCGTACGTAAAATGTTGATGAAATTGACGGCTGTTAAGATGTTCTTTAAAAATCGGTTTTGCTAAATTGTTAATTAAGTTTGTACGTACTCTATTTTAGGGCGTTGAGCCAGTCCAATGGTACCTAAACAGCCCACAAAAACTAGCAACTGACCCATTCATAGCAAAGTTTAAAATGGTTATTCCCCTAATTCATTATAGTATACTAAAAACTAAATTTGTTCTTAAAACAAAAAAAATCTGATAAGATTTGTCATTACGGTTGAGTGTGTAGATTTTAAGACATCAAAATTTTGTATTTTATTTTCAGATATTTTTCTGAAATATTTTTCTCAAAAGTCAAAACTGTTCAACATCCAAACATGCTAACATTCGTCGAAAAGACGACCAAAGAATTTTGTGTGAAAATTTACATTTTGCCATTTCCGTTTCCACTTCATCTTCATTTCTTTTTTCGCATTGTCAGTTGATCTTTAGATGTCTAATTTGGAAATATATTGTATACTTCAAAACTACATTTACTTGACATATTTTGTAATTTATAAGGCATGCCACTCTGAGTATTCACGAAAGTGCATTGTAATTTTGATATATTTCTTATTTTAGTATAGTTTGCTAATGAATAAATTTAATTTAAGAGCAAATCACTACTGTGAGCATCAAGGATTGTGGCCTTCATTGTCAAAAATATTAATTTTGTAAAATAAGTGAACATGATTAACTTCAATTCAATACTAAAGTTTATTATCCAAAATGTTACTATTCTGTCTATTCATATCAATTCAATGTTTACAGTTTATTTAATTAAAGTGGCTTAGGAGTTTGGGGTGGAGATGCTCACATTTGCGCTCGCATTAATTAAATGTTGCTTGGTTGCCAAATATTAGAGAAACTCTTTTACTAAATTGATACCAGAATTTTGTTTGCTCATTTAGTTGGTTGGCTTCATTCTTCACTCAAATATATTTTTTTAATTAAGGCACAAACCTTAAAATAACAACATGTGCATTCATGTTTAAGTGCACATGCTCCTTATTCACACGAGACACAATATTGCGATAAAAAGATATTGCGATAAAAAGATATTGCGATAAAAAGATACTTTTGAACCATGGATTTTAAGACTAACCAAGTTAAGCTCGTAACAAAACATAAAGTACCTTGATATTTGTGGTTGGTTAAGAGCTTACCTTGGCCAATAGAAGTCAATGCCTTGAAAATATCTTTTTATGGAAAAAATGTGCGTTAAAATGTCTCATGTGAATAAGGCCTTATAGGATTGGCACCAAGATATTGCAAACTTTTGTTGCATTTTACGGTTAACTCTTTTCCGCGTTGAAGTTTGAGCTCAGTCGAGTCAGTCACAATTTTTTCACATTAGAATATTTTTTTTCAATTGATTGAATCGAACAACTTTTCTTGCAAAGCTCTGATAAATTGTGGAACATTATAGTGTCCCCACTTACAAGACTTATGTTCAGAGAACATACTTACGAAAAACCTTTATGTCAAAACAAAAACTTAGTTTTGAGATGTGAGTCATGTGACCTAAGTCTAAAGACCTAAACCCAAAGAGCAAGTTTGACGTTTATTCTAATAAGAAATGTTTTTAACAATTCCAAATATTTGTCATTTTTTCCATTTCAATTAAAATGAATAAACGTCTATGTACAGTAAAAGCTGCTTAATGTGACCAAAGGTTAATGTTATAAGACACTTAATGTGATCAAATTTCAACGTCCCATTTACTAAAGCATAATTAGCAAATTTCATCGGTTATTGCTATCATTTGGTTAATGATATCACATCTAGTCTGGCCCAAAGTGATTACATTAAGCGGCTTCTTCTGCAATAAAAAGTATGAAGATGTAAGGAGGGGGGGCGTTCATTGTACGGCCCTGGGTTCTGGTATTAGTTTTGCTATGAGCGAGTTTTAATTGCTATAAGGGGAAATAACAATAAAAAATTTTATTTTTGCTATTTTCTTAATCGTTAATGGATTAACCATTAATAAAACTAACAATTATAATCACGAAATAATTGCAATTAATCATTTGGTTAGTTTTGTTAACTTCCATAATTGTTTTGATAAGGCCTTATTGAAAATTTTCCAGTTTTGCAGGGCCTTAGTTTATTGTCCAACGTTAAGTGATGTCTTTTATGGATGACCCCAAAGTGATTGATGGATACTTTTCAAGCTCGAAATTAGTGCGGGAACAAGTCAACATAGTGGAAAGGCATTATTCAAAATATTCAAAAAAGTTTTCTAGGAAACTAGGATAAAATCATTTCGATCATTGAAAAATGTTAGAGAATACTCCTAAAAATGTTTTATTTTTAAATCCTAAATCCTATACACTACTGTTGTAACCATGCTGTAACAGACCACTGTTTCCAGAAACCCCTGTTAAATCAAAAGCCAAAAAATATTTGAGTTCTGGATCAACTTTCGGCCTCTTGATATGACCTAAAACGTTATCGAGGACATTAGATTTGTCCTCAATATCCTAAAATTGGTAAGGTACCCACATGGCATGAAACCAAAACAAATTAGTGCGAATAAAATCAACCATTGATATCTTATCTAAGCCCCA